>NZ_CP028347.1:3150428-3487514 GCF_003454795.1 Novosphingobium sp. THN1 | reverse complement strand
GGTGATGCGGTCGGCAATCCGCTTGCCAAGCTCCAAGATTACCGGCTGCACCGCGTCCTGGATCTTCTGCCACTCGCGGCGCTTCTGCTCGGCCTGCGCCGATTGATCGTTGACGTCGAAGAAGGCATTACCCGGGACGTTCATTTCAATACCCTCCAAGGGTGTCGGCGACCATGGTGTTGTCGGAGACGAAGTTGCGCTTCACCGGCGGCGTGCCGGCAATCAGCGGCAGCATGCGGACGAGGTAACGGAGCGCGTCCATCGCGTGATCAAACTTCTTGACGATCTTGCCCTTTTCATCGCGACGGTACAGCCGATGCTCGGCCAGCACGTTCTGGCATGACGTGAAAACCTTGAGGCGGCCCGACGCCATGCGCTCCCAGACGAGTAGGATTCCAGCATCAACCCCATTGTCGGCCTCGACCAGATTGAGGCCGAGGTTGACGTAATCAGCAATAAGCTGGGTGCCGTCGCGCTGCGATCTGCCCTTGGCTGCCGGGTCGATCGTGCCCTTGATCCACTCGCCGCGCGCCTTGATCGAGGCTGCATGCACCGATGGCTCGGCATGGCCGCGATAGTGCTCGGAGTAGATGTAGAGAATGTCGTCGTCGCGGTCCCACGCGCCGAAGATGGCGGCCGTCTTGTTCCAGCCGACGTCGAGCCCATAGGCCTTTGCAAAGTGGCGCGGGATGGCGAATGGAGCGCAGGTGAATTGCTCCTGCTCGATCGGGTAGATGGCGCCGGAGCCAAGTGAGGGTGTGCCCTTTGATCTCGCCTCGCGCAGGTGCGGAGGGGTGTTTTCAAGCAGCTCCTTTTTCGTTTGCGCGTCGAGATGGGGCACGTCGTCCCAACCCGCTGTCACAAAGAATTTGGAACTGTTGACCTCTGGCACTTGTGCCCCCGCTACCGTCGTCCAATGGTCGTTATAGGACAAATGCAGGCGGCGTGCTAGGTTGCCTATGTCTCAATGCGCAACGCTTGCGATGGAGGCTGTCATGTAACCGCTTTGAGGCGGGCGGCAGCGGAAGCCCGACCAGGTCACAGCCCTGCCGCCTAGCCCTTGGGTTTGAAGTCGTCCCCAAGGAATTGCATGACGGTGTCCGACAGGCCGGACAGCGGCGTAAAGGTCAGCATGAGGATGCCGCGCGTTGTGGCCGTGCGGATCAGGCACTCGTTGTAAATGTCGAGCGGGCATTCCTCGTCGAGCCAGATAAGTTCCTTGGCCGTGCCCTGAAACTTCTTACGGCCCTGCTCGTAGGCTTTGAATGCGAGGTGCGACCAGCCGCCGGTCTTGTGCTTGATGAACACGAAGTCCGCGAGATCCTGCACGCCCATCTTCCACTTGGCAGCGCCAATGCAGTCGCGTGGAATCATGCCGGAGCCGTCGAACGTGCGGACGCCGTCGTCCCCGTAAATCACGGCGCCCAGAAGCTCGGCCTGGATAATGTCGCGGGTGGTTTCGTTCGTGTCGCCAGCCGCCCAGGCGCGAATAGGCTTCGAGAAGCGCCTGCCTTCCCACCAGTCGGGATAGAGGCCGGTCAGGTGTGCGGTCGTCTCGTATGCGCCGGTGATCGTCTTGCCGACGCGGTTGCCGGCCATGAAGCACCGCTCTCGGTACTGCTTACCGACGCGGAAGAACTCCATGTGCTTGGGGTAGCCATGGCGCGAAAGTAGCCCTTCCTCGGGGAAGTAGCTGGCAAACTTGTTGAACTTGGCGTGCTGCTCCTCGGCCAGAACCGGCTGCAACAGCGCTTCGATCTCGTCGTCGGATAGCTCGGAGAGAAGGGCCTCGATCTCGTCGTCGTCGAGCGGCGGGCCGCCATTATGGCCCAGCAGCGTCTCAGCGAGTTGGTCGATCGCGCCCATGTGCGTCAGCCCTTGGCCGACTGGTCACTCAGTTGCTTGGCCGGGATCACCTTGGCGCGCTTCATCATCGCGTCTTTGAGGCGGTCAGCCAGCATAATCCGCTGCTCGTCCGATGTGGTTTCAGCGGGTGACATCGGTGCGTCCAACTGTCCCTTGACCTTGGTGACGTTGGTGTAGAGGCCGCCGGTTTCCTTGGCGGCCTGCTCGAGAAGGGATGCGGCGAGGGGGATTGCCCCTTTCTTCTCGGCCTGCAGGTAGAGCTTGTGCAGCTGGCGAAGCCGGTAGGCCCGCTGCGCCATCGGCTCCGCCATCATCTCGGCGTGGAATCGCTCTCGTGTTTCATGGAACAGCGTAACCCACTTCTGCGCGAGGATCGTGCTGCGGGTCGGATTGTAGTTGGCCACGGCCTGTATGGTCACTTCCACCCCGCGCTCGGCCAGGCTTCGATGTATCTCTCCTACGGTGTCGTACATGGCCAGGCGCGTGACGATCTCGACCTTGTCAGCCTCAGACAGTGGCCCGTTCCCACCGGGATTCCCGCGCTTGCGCTTGCCGACGCCTGTGTTGGTTCCCGCCTTGTCCCCCCGCGCTTTCGGCATTACGCGGCTCTCCGTGCGCTACAAATCCCGCAGCCTGCGGCAATGCTGGCACGGCTGACGGTGGGCCCGTCCTGCGCTGCTCGCACCATAGCGGCGACAGCGGGATCGACGGCGCCATATCGTGCGACGACGGACACGAACTCTTCAACGTCGTGCCCCTTGATCGTGTAGACCGGGAGGCCTTCCTTGTTGAACCTGGGAGCTCCGAACTCGTCGACAGCTTGCGCGCAGTGGTAAAGCTCATGCTCGACGAGCGCGCAGAATGAGGCGTCGTCCATGATCGCCGCAGCTTCGGTACTGATCGTGATAATGAAGTTGGGGACGTGGCCGAACCATTGCTCGACTTGAAATGCAGCCATCGCTTGCGACCACTTCGAGCCCCCGTCGCGGGGAATGCGGGCCTCACCGGCGATAAATCGCCCGGCTGCCGTTGCGGTGTAGTTCGTCCATAGCCAGCCGATCGAGGCTTGCTGCAGGTGGGCGTGGTCTGGGTTGGTCAGGGGGTGGCCGTCGTCGATGAAACACGCGCGCGCCCACGCGCCCAGCCCGTCGTTGTCGGGCATGAACGCGCCTCCGGGGTGTAGCTCGGGGGCAAGGGGCGCTGCATGGCCTGGCATTATCGCGCAGAATGTCTCAATGCGCAATGAGGCCGACTTTCGCGCATCCCATAACGACTAAGGGCGGCTCCCGAAAGAACCGCCATCGCTCATGTCCTATCCTTCATATCGCGGATGGCTTGGGCGATGGTTTGCGCTCGCACTCGCATTGCGTTCAGGACGGCATCTCCGCGACCGTGCTTGCAGTTCATGTCATAGGTGCGCAGAGAGCCGTCTGGGTTGCGTTCGACCCTGCCGCCGCCCAGATCATCCGCCACCTTCGCCGCTTCCTCAAGCGCTGCGTTGCGTGCCTCTGCAAGCGCGGTTTCGAGTTCGGTGATGCGGGCTTCAAGCGCGAGGATTGCGTGAACCTCGTCCATGCCAATTCGGAGTGATCCAAGCGGCTTGTCAGCGTATGGCTTCAAGTCGCGGAACAGCATTTCCAGCTTCCGCTCCACCAGGTCAGACATCACCGGCCTCCTTGCACCCTGCCAACTTGAACGGTGTGCCAGCGATCGGTGACAGGATGATCCTTCGCGGCTGTCGGCGGATTGGCTGCATTGCCTTGGACTGTGCTTTCAACAGTTCGCGTAGGCGTTCAAGCATCACCGGCCTCCTTCGCGCGAAGGGCCTTCAGAACAATATCGTTGATCTGGTTTGTCAGCGGCAACTGGCGTCGCTCCGTTAGTTCACCAATCTCGCGCAAAGCCTCCCGCATCTTCGCCACACCACTGACGGCTTCGTAGGCGGTGATTGCTGCGACGGCTTCCTGTATCCGATGCTCCCATGATCCATCGACCACCGAGTGCGCCCGCGTCTCATCGGAAAAGTTGCCAATCTCCGAACGCCTTATCGCTCGTGCAACAGCCTCCACCTCATCCCCGCTCGGCATTGCAGGGACAAGTTGGCCGGTGCGGAGTTTGTCGGCGATGTCGGTGAGCACGCTGGCAATTTGTTCAAACTCCCTTGACGGCATCACGCCGAATGGGGTGTTCGCCAGTTCGTTGGAGTGCTTTATGCGCGCGACCTGTGCCAACCGCTCCAGTTCTACAGGGTTAATGGTCATTGGGGTTCCTTCGGGCTTGTAGGCGATGATGTCGGTGTGCGCGTAGTCTTCGTAAGGTCGCCAGTCCAAGAACCGGCTATCAGGATGCCTTGCGGTTTTGCCGTCGCGGCGCATGATAGTGACGGGTTGCCACGCATCTATCGGACACGGCCCACCGTCGTGCTCAATCCAGCCTTCCGCCTTCATCTGGTCAGTGATCATGGCTGGTGTCCTCGCAGGCTTTGGGCGCATCCTGACGGGTGGCGAGGGCTTGGCGGGCGATATTCTTCAGGCAAAAACGAGCATCGTTCCATCCGCGAGCATAGTCAGAGCGGTCGTTCGGCTCAGTGCGGTTATCCCTGATTTCCTTCAAAGCCTCCCGCAACTTACGCTCCCGTTCCTCGAAGGCGCGTTGGATGAGCACCGCAGGATCATCGCCAGTGCTCTCATCCCAAGCGGACAGGGCACTCCCCACAACTCCACCGCCCACTGCTCAGGCTCTGTCATTGTCCTGCCTCCGGTGCGGGTGGAAGGGCGTAGAGGGGTGTTTCGGTCCAGCCTGCTTCAGTAAATGCAGGCAGATCTGGGACGCGTTCTCTCACAACATGTTTAGCCTCGCCCCTCGCATACATCCAAGCAACCGGCTCCATCCGTGCCAGCGTCTCGCGCTCTGCTTGGTGGCGGGCGAGTTCCGTAACGAGTGCTGCGGGAACGGGCTTGATGCCGTAGTTCATAAGCAGCGCCGCAATCTCAGCTTCATCCGCCTGAGTTACCGTCACTTCATCCTGCATGGGGTGGCTCCTTGGGGGTGTGTTCGCCGCAGAAGTCGTCCTTCGATACGGTCGGCCAAATGGTCATGGTCGGGCAGTGCATCCCGCCCGATACGACAGGCGCGCGGCGCTTGCAGGCATACATGATGGCATGGAACTCAGCGGTTCCACGGTCTGGATTGACGAACGGCATGACCGAGCGCCACAGGCACGTTCCACAGGTCTTATCCATGACCTGCCTCCGCCTTGGTGAGGATGGCGTCGATCTTGGCGATGGCTTGCCGGTCGTCGTCCAGAAGTTCACCCATGCAGCAAGCGCATTCCTCGCCCCAATCACCGCGACTTGGACGCTTCATGTAGTCATCGATGTCTGCAATGATCTTGCGCGCCTCTCGCAAAGCCTCGATAAGATCGTGGTGGCTGTTCACTGCCTGGTGAACGAATGCCGCCGTTGCTTCGACCTCTTCGTCCGTGGTGCGAATGCACTGGCGTCCCCAATTCTTGGTGAAACCACCTTCAAGGCGCATTTGAATGCGATTGCATGTGCCGCTTTCGTCCAGCGCGTAAATCAGCAAGCCATCACGAAGGTAAGGCAAAGGCGTATGTGTCTCAGTCATTTCGCTTCACTCCAATGCTGCACCCCACGACCTGCCAACTCGAACTGATCCATAGCCCTGCGGTATTCACGGACGGCAAGGCACAGGAGCGCGATGGGGGTGAGGATGATTGCGAGGGGGTAGAGGTCAGTCATGGCGGGCCTCTTGTGGGGTGGGGGTGAGCAACGCGATCACGGCGTCGGCAGCATCAAGATAATCGTGCTGAAACGGCTCATTGATGTCGCGGAACCGGCCTCCAGACATGCCGCGCTTGGCTATCCAGCGCTGCTTGTTCTTGAAGGCATCGGAGAAGTTGTCGCCCAATGCGCTGGCGATGGTCCGCGCTATCTTATCGCGCAGGTCCGCTGCCTCCGCCACACCTAACCCATTGGCCGCATTTGCCCCCGTTTCCCCGACCATATGGCCTGAAACCCCCGAAAATTCGGGCTTGGCGGTTAACGCTTTCTCAAAACCCGTCATGCGGGCGCTCCCGACAAATCGCGTCCAATTCCGGCCTGGCGCTTGATCTCGGCCAACTCTTCGGCGGTGACGAGGTCGGCCGGCGGCGGGATGTATTCGCGCTCGTGTCGCCATACGAGGTGCTTGGCGCGAGAGATCGCGTAGCCACGGGCAGCGCCGATCGCCTTGGCCTTGGTGTGGATTTCTGCCGGGACGGGAAGGAAGGTTGCGGTGCGCAAGAGCTCGTCGAAGGCAGAAGCCAGGTCGATGAGGGGGAGATTGCGCAGGGCACGCCAGTAGAGGTCGTGGATCTCTGCGGCCTCGGCGTCAGCGAGCTTGCGCTTGGCGGTGGCGAGTGAGAGGCGTCCGACAAGATTTTCGATCCGCTCAATGGTGGGAAGATCGAGGCTGGCTTCGTACGCCTCGGCTTCAAGGATCCACTGGCGCAAGGTGGCCGCTGTCTTCGGGCCAACGATTTTGCTCTCTCCGCTGCGCAGAAGCTCTTGCAGCCTGTCGCTTAACTGCGGCTCTTGCGATTGGATCACTCGGCTCTGCGGGTTGAGTTTCGTGACGGCGTTCATGGTGGGGGTTCCTTGGTGCGGTCTGGTAGGCGAGTTGCTGAAAGATGAATGTGACGGGATCGGGAGGCGCAGGACTGGCCTCGATGCATCTTCGGAGGGCGTCGAGGATCTGGCCGTCGGAATGCTTCTTGCGCCAGCTGGCGGTGAGCGAACCTGCGCGGGTCTTGCTGATGCCATGGGCGACGAGGTGCGCGCAGACGTGGTCGAAGGTGAGCTTCTTGAGATCGAAGGGGAGGGCGCTTGCTCGTTTTCGCCTTCGCGCGGCGTAATAGAACTACCCTCTGAATCTATATCTCTATTGTTTCCCTTGTTTCCCTTGTTCTTATTTGTCCCACTGCTGTCCCACTGCTGTCCCACTGTCGTCCCATCTGCTGTCCCGCCATCTTCGCCGGACGTCTGATATTTGTCGTAATTACAGATGGTTATGACGAATTGGCCTGTCCCACTTGCTGTCCCGGTTTTGGATCGGGTCAAGCTCAACATAGATTCGGCTTGGAGACGGTGCAGAAAGCGGTCGACGGTGGACTTTGACCAGCCCCAAGCCTCGGCCAAATAGCGCACGGAATAGCAAAGCTGACCGCGTTGAAGCTCGATGATCTGGCCCGCAACATCGATGCGCGTGGCCTTCCAGCATGCCTTGGAAATGAGCCAGAACCACGCACGGAAGCGTTCGCCATCCTTGAGAAGGGGATGGTCGAGGGCGTCGCGCGACATGGCGATGAAACCGCTCATGCAGCCTTCCTCGGTCTGCCTTGCGGGCGTGAGATGCCCGCTTGGGCGGCGTAGAGGCACACGAGGCGCACGGTGACGTTGTGCTCGGCGGCGATGGCTTCTGCCTTCTCACCGCGCTCATAGGCGGCGAGGATGGCGTAACGGCGGGCCTGCGAGGCGAGACGACGGGCGCGGCTCGCGTAAATCTCGGCGCGGGGGCGGGTCATTGATAGTCCTCGCCACGCTCCAGGCGCTTCCTGCAGGGAGCTATCCAGCCGAACTTGGTGTCGGTGCAGCCCTTCGCCCAAACAAGCCATGAGTAGGCAGTCGCCGTGGATCCATCTGGCGAGAGCTTGCCCTTGTGCATGACGACGCGCTCGACGAACTGGAACACGAACGCGGGCGGATCCTGAGCAAACAGGCGCTCGTGGCGCCCCTGCCCTTCAAGGAACGCGCTGCGCACGATCATGGCGACGCCTTGGCGGCTCTGCCGGCGCGCTTTGTGGATGAACTGCTCGGCCAGCCGGAAGGGCGGATTGGAGATCGTCCAATCTACCTGCTCCTCGGGAATGGGCATGAGGTAGTCTTGGGCCGGGAAGCCGTATCCATAGTCATGCACGTCGCTGGCGCGGACCTCGGCGAAGTATTCTCGCAGCGGCTTGACCATGTGCCCGCGGTTGGCTGCTGGCTCGCGGCAGGTCTTGGCGCGCATGGGTCCGAATATGATCTCGAGCTTTTCGCACAGGGCGCGAGTTGCCCATGGAGGCGTAGGGAAGTCGTCGAGGCTGTCATGTGGCTCGACACGGCGCTGCATGACAGCGGTGCTTACGTTCTGGCTCACCAGCCGCGCTCCTCGACCAGCACACCAGCATTGCGCAGCACGTCCATTGCCTCGGTGCGCGATCTGACGACGTGGAAAGGCACGCCACAGGCGTTGCACCACTCTCGGAAATCTCTTTGCCCCTGCGTGAGGCTGCCGTCCTTCGCCTTGAACTCCATGGCGATGGCGCCGCGCTGGTGCAGGAACAGGTAGTCGGACGAGCCGGTGATGAGCCCGAGGGCCTTGGCTATGGCGGCTTGGACCGCGACACGGAACTTGCCGTTGACCGTCTTGCCCATCCCGGCAAGCTCGTTGGCCGGGTGGGTCCATACGGCGAGCAACCGGCCTTCGATCGAGGCTTGGCGCAGGTCTTGGGCGAAGCGGTACGCCTCGGCATCCTCTGGGCCGAGCTTGGCGCAGGCGGTCGAGGACAATCCCTTGTGCTGCATCAAGCGCACGATGAAGGCCGGTGTCGCCATGGTCAGAGTTCCGGCGCGCCGATGTAGACGGGCAGTTCAGTTTCGCTGCCTACGGCTGCGATGGATTCCTGAAATGCCGTGTCGAACACGAGGTCAGGACGCCACAGCTCGTACCAGAACTTGAGCCCTTCGCCGGTCTTGCGGTACCGGAAGCGCGCGACCAGGCGGAACGGGTCGGACGCGCCACGGAAGACGGGCAGCACGATCGAGAACATATTTGGCAGGATCAGCGGCTTGCCGTCGCCGTCGGTGTGCTGGCTGTCGAACGTGAACTGCGCCTCGCCGGTCGAGAGGTTCTTGGCCTCCTTGATCACCGAGCTTTCGTAAATCTGCAGGCCGCGCGAGATTTCGATCAGCTTGGTAGGCGTGGCGAGGTTGCCGCGATTGGCCTTCACGAAAGCCTGCGAGGCAGCGCCGAATGCTTCAACCGGATCGGCCGAGACGTCGACGATATGGTCTTCGAGGAATCGGGCAAACTCGACCATGCCCATCGGCTTGGCATCCATGCCGATCCATGCCTTCCACTCGGGCGAGAGCGGGAAGGCGTAGGCGGCGCGGTGGTGGCCGTTCTGGATCATGGGCGGAACTTCGTCACCCACTCCCCATTCGTTCGCCGGGTGATAGTCGAAGATGGCCGTCAGGCTCGGCTTTTCCATGTCGTCGCAGGCGAAGATGGCCGATGTATCGAACGAAAAGCGCTTCACAACCGCGATGAAGCTGTCGAGCGTTGTGAGGCGGACGGTGCCCTTTCTCGCCAGCGGAAACTGGCGGTACAGGTCAAACATGCCGGGATCGAGGATCGCGGCACCGTTGGGCCCCATAACGATGTGCGCCGGCGTGTTGTCGCGCGGGTCGCGGATCATGCCAACGCTGGGGCGAAGGTGCTCCTCGGCCACGCCAATCGCGCTCTTGAGAAGCTCGCCGGTGCGGTCAACGAGGTGATCGCGATGCACGGAACTGCTGTAGGTTTGAGCAACAGCCTCAGGTGCGGCGCTTTCCTGCACGCTTTCGGCAGTGCCTTCGCCGGTTTCGGGTTCTTCCATGGTATTGTCCTTTCGGGGTTTCAGGTCAGCCGCGGACTTCGCGGGCCTGGGTGGTGATCTCGCGGATCGAACCGAACAGATTGCCCTGATTGGGCTTGTTCGGGGTGAGCCTGCCGTCGGTGGTGAACCAAGCGACGGTGGAGCCGTGCTTCTCGACCGGGAGCTTGAAGGCGAGGCTGGGCGTGAGGACCGAGAACTCGCGGTCGGGGTCAAAATCGACCTCGATCTTGAGCGTGATCGTGCCCTTGGCGCGGCGATCCGTGTCCATGCCGACGGCTTCGAGCTTGCTGGCGAACTCGCGCAGGGGCTCGACGCTGTCGGCATCGAACTGGCCGTCCTTGAGCATCTTGATCAGGTCGGAGAGGGTGGTGGCTGCAGCGGTGCGGCGGCTGCCGTCGGCGGCGGTGGTTTCAAAGGTTTCGTCAGTCATTGGACGAAGCCTCCTCATCGAGAACGCACCAGTCCTCGCAGAGCATATCCGACTGGCTTGCCAGCCAGCCCATGAGGATCTCGCCGGTGGCGGTCTTCATGTTGATGCAGGGGAGGACGGTGGCCATACCGCCATTGGCCTCTGCGTAGGCGCGGCAGTGATCGGACCAGAAGGACGGCGCGTTGATCGTGCGGCCTTCGAGGGGCCGGATAGGCAAAGCCACATGCCTTTGCCATTCCAGCCAGAGCGAGCAATGCGCTTGCCCTGCTTGAGAGCTTCGAGCGCTTGCCCAAAGTTGAGGTTGGTTCTTGCCACGATTGGCACTCCACGGCGCGAAGGTCGAAGCCGGGAAAGGAGCGTCGCGCCGCTTGGCCGCCCCTTGCCGGAAGGGGTTCAAGCTGCGGCCTGTGCCTCGCGCGCCTCGCGCGCAGCCTTGTAGACGGTGTGCCAGTCGTCGAAGGTGACGGCACCGTCGGTGATTTCACTGTATCTCTTGACGAGATCAGGGGTGGGGAAGCGCAAGCCGCGCTCGTGTTTGGAGACGACGCTACCGTTGACACCGGCAAACTCGTCGTGGTCCTGCTTTATCTGGCTGGCGGCCTCGTCGAGGGTCCAGCCCTTGAGCTCTCTGAAGTGTGCGAAGTCCATAGCGCACACCTTATGTCTCAATGAGACATGACAGGCAATCAGAAATTTGGCTTTATGTGACGTGCCGTGCTAGGTGGCGCGGTGTATCAATATGCGAATGAGCCGTGACCGAATTTACGCACCGAACCGCATCAAGGAATGGCGGATCAAACGTGGCTTCACGATGGAGGGGCTGGGCGCTGCAATGGCGGCCGACCTTACTGCGTCGACCATCGCCAAGCTGGAGGCGCGAAAGATGGCGCTTTCGGCTGATTACCTACTCGACCTGGCCAACGTGTTGCAGGTCAGCCCTACGGATCTGCTGCTCAACACCATCCCGGCGCGTGTCCTGCCAGTTGTGGGAAAGATCGCGGCGGGCAACTGGCGTGAGGCTGTCGAGATGAGCGAGGAATCCATCCCCGTCCCCGACAATCTGCCGGGCAATAACCTGTTCGTGCTGCGGCCAGATGGCGATTCCATGGACAGGATCGTGCCGGAAGGCGCGGACGGCGGCTTTGTGGTTGTCGATCCTGACAGTCGCGAGCTTTTCGACCGCAAGTTCTACGTGGTGATGAACGAGCACGGCGAATGCACGTTCAAGCAATTCTCGCAGAATCCCTTGGCTTTGCTGCCTTGCTCCAACAACCCTGAGCACCAGCCTATTCCCATTGGGACCGCACCGTTTACCGTGATCGGGCGCGTCGTGTACGTCGGGCAAGAGTTATAGGTTTACGGTCCATTTGTCGCAATGCGACAAAATAGGTTGACGGTCATTTCTCATTGAGACATAAGCTCTTCCATCGAACGATGGAGAGCACCAATGTCGAATCTGGCTGTCGCTGCAAATCCCCCGTCCCCACCGGCCCTGCCCCCGCTACTGCCGGTGTTTCCAGCCCAACCGTCGCCCCCGCCGATGCAGCGGGCGGGCGCGACCAGGTATTCTCCTTCCCCGTCACGATCTACGCGACCGCCACGATTGCGGGCGAGATCGAGGACGAAGCGCGCAACACCATCGGTTGCGATCTGCGTGACGCGCTGGCCGACGAAAGCTCGGTCGATCTTGAGAATGGCGGGGCGCTAGAGTTTACCGGGTTTGCGTTAGCCGATGCTGCTCACGCAACCGGTAGCAATGCAAGGCACGAAGCCTCAGCAATGCTGGCGGTAATACGTGGTTTTGTTGGCTGGGCCACGCCGCTCTGCTCGTTGCCCGAGGATAAGGGCGGCTTGGGCTACTATGCGCGCGAGAACGTCAAGCGCGCGCAAGAAGTCCTCGCCCGCATCGACGGGAAGGCCTGACCATGGCCACCGAAGCCCTCACCTCTTTCTCGCAGTGGTGCATGCCGGTCGAAGGGATCAACCCCTGCGACGGTTGGACCCTCTATCGCTACGACGAGGAAGACAGCGACCGCCTCGTCACCACCGGCTACTTCGCCAGCAACGGCGAACGGGACGTGTTCTTCAACCATGCCCGGTTCTGGTTCGATCCGACGCAGGAGCGGTTCGACTTCCTTGTCCGCGCCGGGTTCCCGCTGATCAACAAGGTCACGGCGTTCACCAACGAGGACATTGACTACGCCATCGTGCAGGCGCGCGTCGCCGCACAGGTCCGGCACGGTCTGTCCGAGGCGCAGTCCCGCGCAATCGCGATGGTGCTGTCATGAGGCGCCAGTTGGCCATTGCTGCCCAGCTTATCCGGGAAAATCCCCGCGATTTCCTCCTCACCACTGCTGCGGTGTTCGCAGTCCTGCCCGCTGTCACTGGCTTCCTGCTGGTGGCCCAAGCCTTCCATGAAAGGATAAATCCATGAGCCCGAGAAGATGCCACCTTGGGGGTCTTTGCTCATCCCCTTCCGTCCGCCGTTCACGGCGTTCTGGATTGCCCTCGTCGTTTGGGGCGGGATCTTCCTCGTACTGCGGTGGACGCTGTGATCGGAGTTTGCTTCGCGGTCACGGCGCTATGCCTTACCGAAGCCGGGCGCAGCACAGGCATTGAGCGTGCAAGCATGATCGTCTTTGCGATCATTGCGCTTGTCGCCGGTTTGAACGAGGCGTTCGCGTGACGATCCGCCGCAAGGGCCTTGCTTACGGCGAGAGGCGCGCATGGACCGCGCCCGCCGGGTACGGCCTCGATGTCACCAAGCCTGTCGAAGGCTACTACCGGATGCGTTTGCGCTCCGGTGCGGTCAAATCCGGCATTCGTGTCTGGTACGGCCCGCCCCACGATCCTGTGACCGGCGAGGAGCTTGATCGCTCATGGCGATGGCAGGCGATGGCCGACGGCGAAGCGGTGGATCTCGATCGCATCTGGCCCGCCTGTGCCGCTGATCCGATCACCGAAGCAGATTATCTCTACCTCCTGCGGCGCCGCGAGTGGGCGCAGGAGCATGCGCCGGACAGCGCCTACGCGGTCGTCGGCAAGAAGTACGACCCGCTCGACCCCAAAAACCCGTTGCCGTTTTGATTGGAGTGCATCGCATGCCCATTGCCCAACCCATGTTCGACGACGTCGCGCCCTGGCCGACGCAGGATAACGCGCCCGCGCCGCGTGACCACAACCGCCCTCCGCTCGAGGAGCTTATCCCGATCGAGTTTCGCGAGAAGCTCTTGGAGGATAAGCCCGAGTTTCTGACCCGGTTCGATGCTGCCATCGACGCGGCTGACCGCGCCAAGGCCGAGGACGACGAAAGCCTCGCCAAGTGCGGCGATCTCGTGAACCTCTACCGTGCGCAGATCAAGCACATCAGCGAGACGCACAAGGCGGTGAAGGAACCATACCTGCAGGGTGGCCGCCTCGTCGATGCGGAGAAGAATGCGCTGATCGAGCGCGTCGAGGACGCCAAGCGCAAGGTCGAAGGCATCGGGAATGCCTACGTTGCCGAGCGCGACGCTCGCCTCAAGGCAGAACAGGCGAAGCGCGAAGCCGAGGAACGCGAAGCGGCCGAGCGCGCCCGCGCAGCCGACCAGGCCGCGCGCGATGCAGAGCGTCAGGCTGAACTGGCGAAGAAGCAGGCCGCGACCGACGAGGAGCGCGAGCAGGCCTTGGCCGCTGCCGATGAAGCGCGCCGCGCCGCCGAGGAGGAAATGCAGCGCGCGTCCCTCGCTGCCGCTGCCACCGTGACCAAGTCCGAGCCGGTGCGCTCGGATGCTGGCGCCAGCGTGTCCGGCAAGCAGGAGTGGACCAGCAAGGTCGAGGACTACGCCAAGGCCTTCAAGGCGGTGAAGGACGATCCGAAGGTGCAGGAGGCGATCGACAAGGCGATCCAGCGCCTCGTGAAGGCCGGCAAGCGCGAGATTCCCGGCTGCCGCATCTGGCCCGTCGCCAAGGCCAATTTCCGCTGATCCCCGATCTCAACAGGAGAAGTCACTTTGCGCAGTATGTCTCGTATTGGAATTTTGTCCGCGCTCGGTGCCGCAAGCATCGGCGTTTCATTTGCAAGCCCAAATGTTGTCGGCCCCGGTGTGCGCCGGGTTACCCGCAGCCGCATCGATGGCCTGCCGCATGGCTTTCTGCCCGCCAACATCAACCGCCACACCGGCAAACCGCATGAGCACAAGCGCGAGATCGCTCGTCGCCTGCGCCAACAGGAGAACTAACCCATGAATGCTCCGTCCAATCTTCCCGCCGAACGCAGGGAGCAGCCGCCTCTGGTAAAGCTCGCTAGCCAGCTTGAGCAGCGCGCAATCGAGTTCAAGAAGGCGCTGCCCTCGCATATCTCGCCCGAGAAGCTGCAGCGCACGATCGTCACCGCAGCGCAGAACAATCCCGATTTGCTTACGGCAGACCGGCAGACCCTCATTACGTCGTGCATGAAGGCGGCTCAGGATGGCCTCTTGCCGGACGGCCGCGAGGCTGCGCTCGTGATTTTCAGCACCCGCGTCAAAGGCAACGATGGGCAGTGGTACAGCAAGAAGCAGGTTCAATACATGCCGATGGTGTACGGCCTTCGTAAGAAGATCGTGCAGTCCGGCGAGATTGTCAGCCTGCAGACCGGGCTCGTCTACAAAGCCGAGCTTGAGGCTGGCGCATTTCTCTACGAGGTCGGCCTTGAGCCTCCGATCCGGCATCGCCCTATGCTGGATCTTCCCTCCGAGGAACTGACCGACGACAAGATTGTCGCGGCCTACTCGATGGCGAAGATGAAGGACGGCACCGTCTCGGTCGAAGTCATGCGCCGAGGCGAGATCGACAAGGTCCGCGAGTCCAGCCAGACCGGTGCGACGCGCGACCGCAATGGCAAGCCGCGTGAATCGAAGGGCCCATGGGCCGACTGGTTCGGCGAAATGGCGCGCAAGACCGTCATGCGCCGCCACTCCAAGACGCTGCCAATGTCCGGCGATCTGATCGTCGACATTGAAGGGCGGGAGTTGGAAGCAGCCGCAAGCGCTTCACACTACCTTGAAGCCGAGCCGGACGCGCCAGTTGCGATCCCCAGCCGCGAAGATGCCGCGATGCTGCCCGACCAGTCCGGCACCGAGGCAGGAGTCCAGATCGACCAAGACGACCAGCGCGAGCCGGTGACAGACAGCCGCGGCATGACTGAAGTGGACGAGGAGACGGCCCGCGCGCTCGACGCAGGGCACGACTACGACCCTGAAACCGGCGAGGTTCTGCACAACGAGCAGCAGGACGAGGCCGAGCGCCCGGCATGGTGGGCCAAGGTCGAGTGGATCCGCGACATGGCTACGAAGGCCAAGAACAAGCAGCACCTCAAGGACGCTGACGACGAGTACCTGCGCATTCGCGTCGGCTTGCCTGACGACGTGATCGAGGAGCTTGACGCGCTGATCGCGCGCCGCCGCTCCGAACTGACCAGGCCGCGCGCGGAGGCCTGACACCGTGGCTTACGCTCCGAACCCCGGGCACCTGCCTTTCGACTGCACGATCTTCAACGAGGAAGGTCAGGAAGCCGGGTTTCGGAGCGTCCACGTCCGCCTGTTCAACGGGTGGGACAGCAAGAAGGCTGGCGCGTCGCCTTGGCCAGCAGCGGGCGCAAGACCGCCGACGCGCTGGGAAATCGACCGCCGCCCGCACCCCTTTCAGATCAAGGAATACGAGGTCGTATGAACGCCAACAACCCGCGCGCGTTTCCGACGCCAGTAGCAATTGTGGACCCCAACGTAACGCGAGGAGGGTCGCCATACCGTAAACACGTCGAGTGTGCCGAAGGCATGACCTTGCGCGACTGGTTCGCTGGTCAGGCTTTGGCGGGAACACTTGCGCTGCCGAACGTCGACGACACCAATCACGCGGGCCTTGCCAACTTTTGCTACAACATGGCCGACGCCATGCTTGCGGAGCGCGCGCGCCGTGGCTGACGCTCTCGAAATCATCCGCAGAAGATTCCGCCATCCCTACCAGGGCGCGCGGCTCGATGCGTTGGGTGAGGAGGCACACCTGCGCACCGACCTGTTGTTGTTCGAGCTCGATCTGCTGACGATCCAGACCGACATTGACGAGCTTGCCGGTTTCGAGACGCCAGACGGGATCTACCACAAGTGGGAGCGCGTGGCCGACGTCGTCGCTGCCGTGGAAGAGTACGCGGGAGAGGCGACATGCCCCGCCGCGTAGGCTTCCGACGTACCGACGTCACCCAGCCGCTCGACGAGTTCCTGTTTCGCTGCTGGTTCAACGGCAAGGGCATCGGCTCGACCATTGCCGACGTCGCCTATTCCTATGGCGTCACCCTGCCTTTCGAGACGGTGCGCCAGGCTTTTGTCCGCTGTTGCGACAGATTTTCAGGAGGTACAGATGCCTGACCTTTTTGACCTTGCCAGATACCCCGAAGCGCCCGGCCATCGCGGCGTGGACACGTCGATCGAGGCCGCCGAGAGCATGGAGAAAAGCGCGCCGCTGTTGCGCAAGCGCTGCCTTGATCGGCTCAAGATGGGGCCCGCTACCGCCGACGAGGTTGCGGCCTTCCTCGAACTTTCCGTCTTGTCGGTGCGCCCGCGCTTCACTGAACTTTATACTGACGGCCTGATCTACGACACCGGCGAAAGACGGCCCAACGCCTCGGGTAGACGCGCGAAGGTGTGGGCGGTGGAGCCATGAGCGACTTGCCACACACCGTATGGACGGTCAGTTCAACGTCGTACCTGCGCAACCTAGAGCAGGAAGACCTGCGCGGTGAGTGCATCGCGATCCACTACCAAAAGCCACCAGTGCGGAATGAGGAGGCTGGTACAACCAGCTACAGCCTGCGCTTTCCGCTCTTGATCGTCGCGAGTTACGTCGAGAAACCCAATGAGGTCGCAGACCGCGTCGCGGCAATCCTCAACAAGCATTGGGATTCACTCGATGACTGACGCCTTCCTGCGCCTGCCGGACGTCATGGCGCGCACGTCCCTCTCGAGAAGAACCATCTACCGGCGCATGGTCGAGGGCACGTTCCCGCAGTCCGTGAAGCTCGGCGCGAACAGCGTGGCGTGGCGCGAAAGTGACGTCGTCGCGTGGATGGAACAGCCAGCCGAATGGAGCGCTGCGGCATGAGCGACTGGAAGCCAGGCACAAAGAACCCGCACGGTGCCTACCGTCCGCACGAGGTTCTTGACCTCCGGTACAAGACCGGAGGCACACCGCGCGCAGAAATTTCCTTGGTGCAGACCCGCGAAGGCTGGCGCTCAAAGCGCGGCTTCTCGTTTCGCACTGGCGATTGGTGGGGATCTAGCGGGCCAATCACGGACCATTGCACCCCGCATCCGACGCGGGAGGAGGCAATCAGAGAGCAGATCAACAGTCTGCACAACGACTTCGCCAAGATCAAAGACGCCGCGCAACAGCGCGAAGCCCGCGAAATTCTCGCATGGGCCGACAGCCTGCTGCCCGCACAGAAGGACTTGTTTGCAGCATGACCAGACGCGGCCCGAGATCCGGCAGCCGAGGGGACAAGATCGCGCGCCAGTACGTGAAGGGCGCGACGATGGCGGAGTTGGCCGGGAAGCACGGCATCAGCAAGGCGGCTGTGTCGAAGATCATCAAGAGGCGGGGCCTTAGCCCGAGCTTCGAGGAGTGGCGCCGGCGCGTGATCGCTGGCCAGCGCGCAGCCGCAAGCAGGCGCGAGCGCAAGACGAAGGGGAAGAAGGTATGAGCATAAAGCCATCATCGTTCGAGCGCCCACTGCGCGCCACCAACCATTGCCGACACTACAGCTACAAGACGGGGATGGGAAGCGATCACGGCCCGCAGTGCGCCGTTGGCCACGCTTCGGTCGCCTTGCCCATCAACACCTGTTGCTCCGATCCAAAGGAGCACTGCCCGGCGCGCGCCGAATACACGGACGAAGAACGTGCTGCATGGGCCGCCGCCCGCGAAGCAAGCACGGCGCGCTTGATCGCAGCGATTGCCGCACTGCCACGTCCAATTCCGCTGAATACCAGCAACTCGGTTCCTTGCCCTAGCTGCACGGGCAGGCTCTCCTACGCTCGCTGGCATCGCGGGGCGGAGATTGGTTGCTCAACCCCCAACTGCTGTGGCGCTCGGTTCAACATTGCCCCCGGCGTTGACTGGCCAACACCGGAGGGGAACGTCGATGCGGCTTAACCTCCCTTGGTGGCTCAACCCATGGGCCGAGGTCCGGCGCCTGCGGGATCATTTGCAGCGCCGCAGCGACGAAGCAGAGAAGGCCGCCCGCTGCCTCTTCGAGGTGCAGTCCTACAGCGCTGCGCAGCTGCGCACCGCGCGCATGGAAGTGGCGCACGCCCGCGCCCGCGAGGAGGCGTACCGGCAGAAGCTGGTCGAGATCGCCAACCTCATGCCGCCGCCCATCCAGTTTGTCAGGAAGGAAGATTGAAATGGGGTATCATCCCGAAACACTCGTCGCAAGTTTCCCACCGTGCTCGCCCAAGTCGCGCATAGGCAAGGTGCTCTATCGCCTATCACCGTTCATCGGATTCGACATTTGGCACATCGACCCTGAGCGTCGCAGCGAAGGCCAGCGCACCGACGATAGCTGCGGTTGGTTTGATCGCCGTCCGCGTGAGTATGGCGATGCGGTGGACTATGTCCTGAAAGACGCCACGACCCTGCACGAGATCAAGCTCATTCTCGCACGCAGGACAACGACGCTTGCGCCTTTCTACGCCGGGGTGAGTGAGAAGCAGTTGGCATATCCTCGCCTTGCTGCTGGTGACGCTCTCGCCCTTTGCCTCATGGTTGCCCGCGAGTTGGAGAGCCGCCGCTGGTGGAACGGTCAGTACGGCAACGAAGGCGCTTGCCGCTCTTGGTGGCGCAAGACTTTCACCAAGCGCCGCGACGTCAACGACATTGCAATGGAGCTGGCGCTCGATCCGCTCGACAACCTTTCGAGTATTGAGGAGCCAGGCTCAGTTGTCCGCCTCATCGCTGGCGCTCTGCATCGTCGCTTCAAGCCGTGGTGGAAGCATCCACGCTGGCACGTCCACCACTGGAAGGTGAACTTCCACCTGCCGCGCAACCTGCGCCGAATGCTGATCGACAAGTGCGGCACCTGCGGTAAGCGCCTTGGCTGGAATTACTGCCCGGTCAGCGATGGCAGCAAGCTCCACCATAGCGATTGCTATGGTATGGGCGCGGCAATGTCGTGCAAGCCATGAGCCGCTGGCGCGACGAGGCCCGCAGGCTCATTGCCGACCTGACCAAAGACTTGCCTCCAGACGCGACGATCGAGCAGCGCCGCAAGGCGCTTTGGGGAAGGGCTGGCGTGCGCACCAAGGCACAAGCTGGGGCCGCAAGATGTGGGGCAAGGAGGTGCGCTTGTATCTCGCGCGTCACGGCGACGCCTCAGGCCGGGTGTCGGGAACGCCGATTGAGTGGCCCAGCGACATTGCATTTCCATGGAAGGGAGAGAGCGAGTGAGGAACGCCAACCCGCGCGACGGCGAGATCGGGCGCTCATGGGGTAAATGGTTTGACCGTCAGTCCGAGCGCCGGGCAGCTATGGTCCACGCGCACGAGCGCGCGAGAGCAGTTAGCGACGCGGCGATTCAGGGAATACTTTCTGCCAGGCAAAAGCCACCTGCTGCCCGGTTGATAGTTGGCAAAAAGCCTGAATGCCTGTGCGGCTGCAAGGGCGATCCGTTCATCTGCATTGAGGCGGACGGCTCGTGACCAAGCCGAAACCTCACCCGCGCGACGTCGGCTACAGTGAGCCTGACAAAGTTCTCGTAGAGCATGGCGAGTTTGCCGTGCCGGATGGCCTCGCGGTTTGCCGCCGATGCAGAAAGACAGTGATCGACGACGAGGAAGTGGCGCGGCTGCGACAGGACCGCAAGCCATGACCTGCCACCCCGTCGAGATCCCCGGCGTTGGTCGCGGCTTTGTCTGCACCAGCGGACGGCGCAAGCGCTGCGCCTGCGGCCGACCAGCTACGCTCGAATGCGACTGGAAGGTGCCGACCCGCAAGAGCGGTACGTGCGACGCGCCGATCTGTGCTAAGTGTACGACGTCGCCCGCGCCGGAGAAGGATCTTTGCGCGAAGCATGCCGAGGAGTACGAGCGGTGGAAGGAGGGCAGGAAGTGACCGACGAACCCGAAGGCCCACCCAGCGAGCACACCCTCGACGCCCTGCGCTACGCGGTGCAGGCTCTTCGTTTAACGCGCTGGCCATCCCGCCACGCCAAATACCTACACGCGATCGCCGGGATGAAGGAGCCGGAGCGCAGCGCCTACCTTTCCGGCGAGTGGCGCGACGAGTTCAACCTGACCGACGAGCAGATGAAGGTGATTGGCATGGATGTAGGCGCTGCCAGCAAGGGCGCGATCTACGTCACCACATGGACGCCGGAGGGCCTGCGCTACACCGAGATACCTACGGCGGATTTTTACATGCCTGATCCGCATGGGGTAATATTGGGGGTAACGGCTCGGACGATACTTGAAGAATCGGCGCTAATCCGCCGTTTTTTCGGTATTGTTCGATGGTCACCCTCTCCGCCAGCCACCTGTCTACATGCTTCCATTAACCCTCAGAAAACGTTGATTTTCTGCGCTTTTTGAGTTATAAGGTTCCCTGTTTGTTCTCATGCTTCCGTATGCCTCCAAAGAAGAGTGGGGGCATTTTGGGGGCAGCGAAAATCAGAATTGGGGGCATCCATGCTCAACGATATGGCAGTTCGCAACGCGAAGCCCAAAGACCGTGATTACAAGCTTGCGGATTCGGAAGGGCTCTACCTTTTCGTATCGAAATCTGGCCACAAAAGTTGGCGTTTGAAGTATCGTTTTGCAGGCAAAGAGCGGCGATTGGTCTTTGGCCCTTATCCGGAGGTCACTTTAGCCCAAGCGCGAGATCGCAAAGCTGACGCTAGAAAGCTTCTCAGAGAAGGGAGAGACCCGGGTCTGGAAGCGAAGAAGCAAATTCTTCGAAATGCAGCAGCAGCGGCGAACACTTTTGAGGCGATGGCGCGAACGTGGTTTGGGTTGCAGGAGAAGCGCTGGACAGCAGTTCATGCCAAGGATGTCATCACCAGCCTTGAAAAGGAGGTGTTCCCGTGGCTCGGCAATGTCCCCGTCACGCAGATCGACGAACCGCTTGTACTCGCAGTACTTCGAAAAATTGAGAAGCGTGGCGCAATCGAGACTGCACATCGTGTAAGGCAGCGCATGTCCGCTGTTTTCGTTCACTCGATTGCGGAGGGAGCCTCCAATCGCGACCCGGCCGCGATTGTTGCCAAAGCGTTGAAACCAGTGCCACGATCGCGGAAGCGGCCGGCCTTTTTAACTCTCGCCGAGCTTCATGATATGATCCGGAAGACGGAAGTGGAGCCTGCCTCGCCACTCACGAAGCTAGCATCGCGCTTTCTTGCCCTCACAGCGCAAAGACCTGGCATGATCCGCAGCATGCCTTGGTCCGAACTAGAAGGCATTGACTGGTCCGATGCAGAGACAATTCACCCGGACGCAATTTGGCGCGTCCCGGCAGCACGGATGAAGCTGGTTACCGAGTTAAAGGGGGACATGGCATATGATCATATCGTTCCTCTCGGAAAAGCAGCGGTAGAGGTCCTTCAGGCAGCTCATTCTATTTCGGGTGACGGACCACTGGTTTTTCCGACCAACCGGAATGCGCGTAAACCCATGAGTGAAAACACCCTCAGCTACTTCTACAATCGCTGCGGGTACCAAGGCCGCCACGTGCCGCACGGATGGCGCGCGTCCTTCTCGACCATCATGAACGAATGGGCAGAGAGGAACGGTACGCCTGCCGATCGACATGTCATCGATCTCATGCTTGCCCATGTGCCGGACGGTGTGTCCGGCTCCGAAAGTGTTTATAACCGAGCCGGGTATCTGAGCAGGCGACGAGAGATTGCCGAAGCATGGTCAGAAATGCTCATTAAGGATTTTTGTCATCCTTCGAAGCTGCTCGCATATCCATCTCGGTGACAAATGTGCGACCTAGATGGCGTTTTCTGCGGGTTGTTTAAATTGCCGTTCTGAGCGCGTAAGCCTGCGGTTCAGCAAACTTTTTCCTGCGGACCGATCCAATCGACGCGCAAGCGATCTAGACCGAAGATCTGACCTTCGACGATAACCCTGAGATTTGCGGCGAAGTCCTGTTCGTGCTCATGATCGAGGACCCAGACGGCTTCGTCGTCCGTCTTCAACAGCCAACCACGACGACTCTCTAGCAAAATTCCTGATGCTCGAAGCCGTCGTGTCACTGTACTCTCCTGGCGCGCGAGTGGGTGCTTGCGCACTACGTCCATGCCAACCAAACCCCCGTGTCCACGTGTAAATACCGAACGTTCTGTGGGCATCTATCCGGGTTAGGCGTGAAATGTAAGTCGCAGGAATCAGATGGAAAGTCGCAAGCTGATCTGACCTTAGTTTCGGTTAGAGAGATTGCGCCAAGACCGCCGAGTCAAAGTGGCGTCACGCTATCGACCCTCCATAAACTAGCGATTGCTGTTGCGGCAACGTCAACAACATCGTCCGCGCTCTTCCGTCACCAACCCTGCCGAAAGAGTTTGTAGCCGGTTTTGTCCAACGGCAACACCGCTGGAGGCGCAACGCTACCGTATCCAATGTCATCCCATTAAAGCTTTGTCGTTGCATTTGAAACCGCAACGTCATAGTTTTCAATTGCGTAGTGAAATTGTGCTGCGTCGAGGCCTGAGAACCTTGCTCTGGTATCTTTGCTGTTTCTGTCGCTGCGTGCGGCCGGATCGCCCTTGTCCATGTCCAAGTCCTTCGGGGCCAAAGGCAAAGGCGCATGTCTCCAGACGTGTTCTCAGGATCCGGCCAACCGCCGGAATGCCTCGCGGGCTGGGGCTTGGCGATTGACGAAAATTCTTGCAGCACAGGCAGGTCATGACAGCCATGGCGAGAACACCGCAGAAGCGCTGCCACCTAACTTGGCGGCTATCGAGGCCGAGTTCCGCCGCTCCCGCCCCTCGCTACTGCGCAAGCTTGCTCACAAGACCGGAATGACCGTGGCGGAGGATCTCGTCCAGCAAGTGTTCGTGCGCCTGATGACGAGCCGCCAGCGTCAGATCGAGAACCTTACCGGCTATGTGCGGGTTGCGGCAGATAACGCGCGCAAGGACCTGATCAGGCAGGAGTTGCGCCAGCACCAATGCAGCCACGAGCCGTTCGAGGACATTCATCCGGGATGCGATCTGCAGGCACAACTTGAAGCGCGCGATCGCCTTGCACGGCTTGATCAGGCACTCGCTCGTCTCAAGCCGCTCACACGAAACATCTTCCTTGCCCGTCGGCTCGATGGTTATAGCTATGCCGAGATCGCAGAACAGACGGGGTTGAGCGTGCGGGGCGTGGAGAAACAGATGAGCCGGGCGCTCAGGGCCCTGGCGCGGCATCTCGCCGAGGATTGACCACTCGTGACGAGGCAGCCCATTCCCGGCAAGATCCGCGATGAAGCGGCAGAGTGGCTGGCGCGCAACGAGAACGCCGGTCAATCGCGTGCGCCGGGCTTCGAGGCGTGGCTTGCGAGCGACCTGCGACATCGTCTCGCGTATGCAGAAGTGGAGCGCGCGTGGCGCGATAGCCTAGCCCTGGATCAGAGCCCCCTTGGCCAGCAGCGCAAGCTGACCCGTGCACCGTTGCACCTGCAACGCAGCACACAGCTTGCCGCAGTCGGCGCATGCCTGTTGCTTGGCATGGGATTGCTGACATTGCGGTTTTCAGGGGACCATCCGCTAATCGGCGTTGGAACCACCGTCGAGGCCAGGACATACACCACGGCCGCAGGTGAAACGCGGACATGGCAGCTTGTCGATGGAAGCTCCCTGACACTCAACGGGACAAGCAAGGCACGAACCGACATCACTTCAACTAGCCGCCAGATTACGATTGATGCCGGTCGCGTTCGCATCCGTGTGGCCCGGCGCGGCACGGATGCCATGCAGATCTTGGGAGCAGGCACCAGGATCGACAGTGCAGCAGGCACCCTGGATATTGCGCTCGCCGCAAATGGTCTGCGCGTCGAAGTCGTAGATGGCCAAGTGCAGGTGCAGAACGCCGATGGCGCTCGGCACACCCTCGGTCGCGGGGCTCACATGATCGAAGCGGGGCCATCCGGGGCCGAGCATCGCTCCGAGCGAAACTCTTCTGCACAACCGCCAATGACGACCGGTGACCGCATATCCCTGGGAGAGGCGGTCAGCCTGCTCAACGCGCGCAATGCTGTTCAACTTCGCCTCGCAAGTCCTGCGCTGGCCAACAGGACTCTGGCAGGTGCGATCCGCCTCGACGATCCAGAAGGCTTTGCGAGGATTCTCGAGGCTTTGGGCGGAATCAGGGTGACGCAGCGCCCCGGCGTGCTGGTGATCGACACGGCCTGAAGCTTCCTGCCCCCTCGCGGACCGTGTGAATGATCCGCGTGCCGTCCGACCCGCGGCTCCTCTGGATGCAAGAGACCTCATTCGCTTCCCGGACAAAGGAAAGGAGGCGGTGGATCGGTGCGCGCTGACGGCTCGGCATGATCTCCACAATCACGGGGTGAACGGCTGACCGGCTGCGGGCCGTCCGCGACGATGCCCGCCGATAAAAATTCTGGCGGGTGTTTTCGCGCGACGTCGTCCCAACCGATGCGCGTCCCCTGAGATGGACGCGAGGGAGGCAATCATGACGTTCAAGACATCAACGCATGCCATGGTCATCGCAATGCTGGCTGCACCATTCATGGCGGCAGCACCCGCGGGAGCGCAAGAGGCCGATACCCTTGCGCTGGACCTTCCAGCCCAGGCCATGGCCCGGTCGCTACACGATCTTGCAGCCAAGGCCGGCGCGACTATCGTCGCAGACGACAAGTTGGTGGCGGGTCGCACCGCTCCTGCAGTGCAGGGGACCTACACGCTCGCAGGTGCGCTGGGCAAAATCCTCGAAGGCTCGGGACTTCAGGGGATCGCGACGAGCCAAGGCTACGCAATCCGCTCTGCAGGATCGTCAACGCCAATGCGTGGCGCATCCGCAGACAGCGCGACTGACGATATCGTGGTAACCGGCACGCGCATTCGCGGTTCGGCGCCAGCGGGCGCTGCCGTGATCGCGATCGACCGAAAGGCGATCGAGGAAAGCGGCAGGGCCACAGTGCAGGACCTGGTATCGGTCCTTCCGCAGAACTTCGGTGGGGCCCCAATGAAGGCACGCTCGGCTTTACCCAGCGGAACAATGCCAATGCCAATATCGCTTCGGGTGCCAGCATCAACCTGCGCGGCCTTGGCACGTCCTCGACCCTCACGCTGGTCGACGGCAATCGCTTGGCGCTGGGAGCCGCGAGTTCGATCGTCGACATTTCACTGATCCCGGCCAGTGCCATCGAACGTATCGAAGTCCTCGCAGATGGTGCGTCAGCCATCTACGGCTCCGATGCTGTTGCAGGCGTGGTCAACGTACGCTTGCGGCGCGGCTACGAAGGGGCCGAGACATCGTTTCGGGTCGGCATGGCCGACGGCTTCAGCGAGGTCCAGGCAAGTCAGCTGGCAGGTCTGCGCTGGAACAGCGGCAGCCTGATGGCGGCTTACGAGTTCTACCGGCGCGACCGCCTCGGGGCCCAGGACCGTGATTACGCAACAGAGGACCTTACCCGCTTCGGTGGACCTGACTATCGCCAGGCCTTCGCCAATCCCGGCACGATCACTGCAGCCAACGGCGCAATCTTCGGAATACCGGCCAGACAGGATGGCAGGGCGCTTGCACCAGGCGATCTGCTTGCCGGAGTGCGCAATCTTGGCGACGGTCGGCGCCTGACCGACATCCTGCCACGCACACGCCGTCATGCAGGGCTTATCGCGCTAGAACAGGACCTGTCTTCGTGGCTGACGATGAGGCTCCAGGGGTTTGCTGCCGACCGCCGCTCGGACCAGCGTTACATCGTCTTCGGATCGCAGGTTACCGTGCCCGTGAGCAACCCGTTCTATGTCGATCCGATCGGAACGGGTCAGCCCATCCGCGTCGGTTATGATTTCCGGGACGACCTCGGGGCCACGGTCAATCGTTCGCATGTCACCAACTGGACGGTTGCGGGTGCGCTGGAAGCGCGCGTCGGGGCATGGCGGGCCGAGGCTTACGGCAATCATGGCGTCCAGCATGAAGAGCTGCTGCGGGACAATCTCGTCAATCGTGCCCGGCTTGCGCAGGCTCTCGCAGATCCTGATCCGTCCAAGGCCTTCAATCTGTTCGGTGACGGCTCTTTCACCAGCGCCGCCACGGTCGACTATGTGCGCGGATCATCGCTGACCAGTGCGCGATCGCGCCAGACGACCGCCGGTCTCAAGTTCGACGGGCCGCTCGTGGCGCTTCCAGGGGGAGCGCTGACACTGGCATTCGGGGTGAGCATCGCGAGGAGGGCTACGGCTCGCGCAGCCTTGCGGATGAAACGACGCTCGTTCCTGTCGCGAGTGGCGACAATGGATATCCGCTTGCGCGTAATGTGATTGCGGGATTTGCCGAACTCCGAGCTCCCTTAGTCGGTCCTGGGCAGGGCATTGCAGGCGTGCATCGGCTTGACCTGTCGGTGGCAGGACGCATCGAGCACTACTCGGATTTCGGGACGACGACCAACCCCAAGGTCGGACTGACGTGGGAGCCCGTGCAAGGCCTTGCGCTGCGAGGGTCGTATGGCACCTCGTTTCGTGCACCCGGCTTCTTCGACGTGCGCCAGGGCCCGGGGCTCAGCCAGGTCGTGCCGATACCCGTTACAGACCCCGGTTCGCCCTCGGGCAGTAGCAATGTCATTGCCCTGTTCGGCAATGATCCGGGGATCGGACCGGAACGCGCGCGGACCTGGACGGCAGGTTTTGACTTCAAACCGCCTGCGATCCCGGGGCTTTCGATGAGCGCCACGTATTTCGACATTTCCTACAAGGATCGCATTTTCAATCCCGCGGTCGATGCTTTCACGTTCCTGGCCCAGCGGTCGCGCTACGAGCCGCTGATCACGGCCAATCCGTCGCCAGCGCAAGTAGCAAGCTTCTATGCGAGCCCGGATTTCAGCAATCCCTTCGGCATTGCTGCAGGCTCGATCCGATACGTGATCGATGCGCGCAACGCCAACCTGGCACGCAACCATCTCGACGGGATCGATTTTGATCTCAATTATCGCCACGAGACGGCCAGAGGTGCGCTTTCACTTGGTGCATCGGGAAGCTGGCTGTTCCACCTGACGCAGCAGCTGACGTCGGCTGCTCCGCGCACGCAGGCCCTGGGGACGATCGGCAACCCGGTGCGCTATCGTCTGCGCGGACGCGCGGGGTTCGAACAGGACGGTTTCGGTGCGACAGCCTTCGTCAATCACATGGCGGGCTATCGCAACACGGCGGTGGCACCGGTCGAGTCGGTTGCAAGCTGGACGACTGTCGACCTTACGCTTTCCAAACGGTTCGGAGAGGAAGCCGGGGCCATGGCGGGCACGCGCTTCGGCTTGAGTATCACCAACCTGTTCGATCGTGACCCGCCTTACGTAAACAATCGCACCCCGTTCAGCGCAGCAGGCTTCGATCCCGAGCAGGCAAGCGCGGTCGGACGACTTGTCGCAGTTCAGGTGACCAAGTCATGGTGAAGCGATGGCATCCAGTCCCGCTATCGCTTGCCCTGGCCGCCCTGGTCCCGTTTGCAGCGCAGGCTGCGGACGGGGCCGGGATCCGGCCCGCCATAGAAATCACGCGGATCGACAGCCCGTCCATCTCGCCGGATGGCACACTGGCCCTATGGCGCGAGTACCGCGCCTCGGTCGACCGCAATGACTATGATGTCGCATGGCTGGTGGCGCCGTCTGACGGTTCGGCGCCTGCCAGACGCATCGCTGATGCTGGGGAAATCGAATGGCTCAACGGCTTTCCCCTGACTTCAGGCGTGCAGTGGACGCGCGATGGCAGAACCGTGCTGTTCCGCAAGATCGCAGGCGGGCAAGTCCAGGTCTGGAGGGCAGCGACCGATGGTTCAGGCGCTGCGCAAGTTACCAGCGAGGCTGGCAATGTCAGGGACATGATCCCGCTTGCAGGCGGCAAGACATGGTTGCTCGGGTTTGGCCCCGAGCGCGCCGCGATCGAAGCCGCCGAGCAGGCCGACTACGATAGCGGAACGTGGGTCGATGCGTCGGTCGATCCGCAAAGACCGCTGTATCGTGGCGATCGCATCGATGGCCGCTGGGCCAGCGGACGTCTCCAGGGCGCCTGGTTCGAGCAAGGCGGCATCATCGCCGCGGGCAAGCCCAGGCTCAAGGTGCTTGGGCAAGACCTCGCGACAATCCGCGACGCAACAGCCGAAGAGGCTCGCCATTACGCCTCCCGCCCGCGCTCGCTCGAACGATTGCAGGACTGGTACGTCGCCCTGCGCCAGCCCTCGGGCGATGCCAGGGGCATTGCCGTTGTCCTGTCCAAAGGCGTGGCTTCGGCTCTGGCCGTCGTCACTGCCGATGGGCAGGAGCTGGCGCGCTGCGAAGCCGTGCAATGCACAGCCGCCCGGGCGCGCTCAGTCGCCTGGGTTGGCACGGACAATGCCCTGATTTTCGAAAGCCGCAATCGTGACGGTGGCAGCACTCTGGCAAGATGGGACCCGGTCAGTGGGCAGGTCGAGGAGGTGTCCCGGAGTTCGGGCGAACGCAATGGCGGAGACAACGGCAAGGCCTGCGCGGCTTCGACGCGGAGGCTCATCTGCGTCGCGTCCTCGGCCAACGCGCCGCCGCGCGTGGTGGCAATTGATCTGGCATCACGCCATGAGCAGGTCCTCAGGGCCCCTAACGCGCCGCTCGAGAACCCCGCTATCCGCTTCGACCGGCGGGTCTGGCAAGACCGGGCAGGGCGAACGTACTCGGGATATCTGGCTTTACCGCCGGGCCAGACCGAGCCGGTGCCGCTGTTCATTACCTACTATTCCTGCGAGGGGTATCTGCGCGGCGGGACGGGGGATGAGTATCCCTTGCGCGATCTCGCGGCATCGGGAATCGCGGCCTTGTGCATCAATCGTCAACCCGGCGTGGCGGGCGGCGGGGACAACGTCGAAGCCTACAGGGTGGCTGCCAGCGGGATTGCGGCGATCATCGCAGAGCTGTCCGGGCAGGGCAAGATCGATGCCACGCGCGTCGGCATGGGCGGGGTAAGCTTCGGCGGCGAAGTCACGGCCTGGCTCGCCATGCACACCAGATTGCTGAAGGCCGCGGCGGTAGCCAACGTCATGGTGACGCCAACCTACTACTGGTTCAACGCCGTTGCGGGGCGCGACGTGCCCGCCATGCTCAAATCGGCTTGGGACCTTGGAGATCCCGATAGGGATCATGCCGGTTGGAGGCGCGTATCGCCCTCCTTCAATGCCGACCGCATCTCGGTGCCCTTGCTGATGCAATTGCCCGAGCAGGAATATCGCGCCAATGTCGAGCTCCTTGCGCGGCTGCAGCGCGCCGGGAAACCTGTCGAACTCTGGGCTTTTCCGGGTGAAATGCACCTCAAGTGGCAACCGCGTCACCAACTGGCGGCCAACTTGCGCAACTTCGACTGGTTCAGGTTCTGGCTGCTGGAAGACGCGGGCGGCAAGCCTGCTGATCCGGCATCCTGGCAACGCTGGCGGGATATGAAGCCCTGATCGCTCATCGGTCCGCCTTCGCCATTGCTGAACGATTGCGCCGGTCAGCAATTCAAGGGTCGCCAAGCCAGGCGCGAAGCCAGCTCTCGGTGTCGATCAGCGGCAGGAGAAGATGTGCCCGGGGATCGGCGCGCCTCGCCCTTTCCCGCAACGCACTCTCCACTCTGGCCAGATCGAGCAGGCCCTGGCGCGCGAGATGGCCATCGAGCAGAAACGGCTTAAGCGCTTCCGCCTGCTGCTCTATCGCAGCGAGGGCATAGCCATCGAGCGCCCCTTTGCTGCGTCGATCGCGGATCAGGTCTGGCAGACGGTTGGCAAACGCGGCACGGGCTACGGCCCGGTCCTGCCCGCCCTCGACCCAGAGCCAGCTTGGTATGCACAAGGCGGTCTCGACGACGGGCTGGCTGAGCAGCGGAAACCGCGTCGGGGCAATGGCGTGGCGCGGATAACCGTCGACGTGGGCGAGGCTGGCAAGGATGGCATGAACATGGTCCCGCTTTCCGGGCAACATGCTGCTCGTTTCCGCGAGCCAGGGGTGTAGCGGTGCATCGGGGAGGGGCACGGTATCGGCGAGATATCCGCGTGTGCGGGGCCCACTGCCCGGATCGATTGCGCCTCGTGCCAGCTGCCAGGCCCTGCCAGCGACCGACCAGACACTGGCGTTGTGATAGCGGGCCAGCGCCTCGATGGTGCGCCAGGTGGACCTGGCCGCCCAACCCGAGCGGATGGCGGCATCAGCTGCGGCCCCGGCAGCGTTGGGCGTTGCGAAAACGCAATCACCCCCCGCACCGCTGAAAAATGCCATGATGGCTTGCGCCTTGCCCTCCTGCGCCAGAACTTCATCGGCAGCGCCGAGGATCACCGGCAGGCCTGGACGGGCTTCGCGGCTGCGGGCCGGGCCTACGAGGTTGGATATCCCGACTTCGCGCAATTCAAGCGCGATTCCTGCAGCATCGGCGGCCGCCTGCGCGTAGAGGCGCTCATCACTCTCCGCCGAGCCCGTTGAAAGGCTGATCGCTCGTGCCTCTGCCTCACACCTTGCCAGGGCCGCTGCGATGATCGAGGAATCGAGCCCTCCCGACAATTCGAGCAGGACCTTGCCATCACTTGCCAGGCACCGGACAGCCTCGTCTATGCTGCCGGCAAGGCGCCTGCTGGCCTCAGCGAAGTCCGCGATCTCGATATCTGTGCGCACGAACATTTCCGGGGACCAAGCCAGCGTTCGCCGCGCCGGTTCCACGGAAAGATCGAGACATTGTCCGCCGAGAAGTTCTTCTGTGCCGACAATGCCGGTCTGCGCAGTCTTGAGATGCAGGAAAGCAAGATGGTTCACGACGAAAGACCAGTCGATCTGCGGCCTTACAGCGCGCGCAGCCGCAAGCTCTGGAACATGCGAGGAGATCCACAGTTTGCCGGCTACAGTGGCCGTATAGACTGGGAGATGGCCAAGGGGTGCTCGCAGCAACCACGCCGGACGCCCGCTTCCGGAAATGTGCAGAGCAAGGTAGTTGCCCCAGCAATGCGCCACGAGATGGCCGGGAAGAAGATCGGCGCGCTGCAACACCGCAAGATCGCCGAAGATCTGTCCGATGATCACAGTCCTGCCGATCTGCCGACATGTGGTCGATGGAGAGACATGGATGGTAAGCCGTTCGAACGTTCGTGAGCGCCATGGACCGGGTAGCCGGTGAACGAGAGTTACGGGCGGTCGCAGATCCGACTGTCCATCCAGGTCGCATGCGACGAGATAGCCTTCGGTCACAATGCCAGTACCACTTCGAAGCGGCGCACCTTGTCCAATGGATCGGTCAGCACGAGGCTGCCCGATTGCACCCAGCAATGGGCTTCGAAGGGATGGAGTTTCACCCCGAATACTAGATCGACCGCAAAGCCCTCGCGCCGTGCCACGCGTGCATAGGCCAGCGCGTCGGGGAGGCATCTTGGCCGAACCGGTGCCCAGCGTCGCGCCCGGTCGAACACACGGGCGTGGGTCACAAGGTCACGTGTCGTACGTCCACGAGACACAGCAGGCAGGTCGATCAGGACTTGGTGGAGCGGTGCCGAGCGCAAATCCATTCTGGCGCGGATGCAGTTCCAGACGCTCGAGAGCAAATGCAGCGGCCACAACCGACCGGCTTCGGGACCTTCCACTGCGCTGGCAGTCGGTTTCCGGATATCTGTTGCCGTCAGCCAGGGGCCTGTGCTCCGTTCTCCCTTCGTCAGCAGGCCATGTCTTTCGAGTGCGCGGCAGTCGTCCTGCGACAATGGGCAGGGCTTGCCGTGGCGCAGGTCCAGCAGCGCTGATGCGCAAGACCCACTCCACATCGTGTAGCGATCATGCCGGACATCGAGCACGACCGCCTTTTCCCCGATCCGCGCAACACCGACCCCGGCTGCGAGCCTCCAGCAGGTAAGATGGAACCCAGGCGCTGTCATGTTCGCCTCGCACAAGCACAAGGCAGGTGCGCCGGGCCAGAAAGACCTTGCGCACCTGCCAGTGGATCAGTCGCGATCAAGGCCCGGCAGCTGCGCGAGCACACCGAACTCGATCCGGTCTCCCGGAGGGCCGAGCGTTTCGATGCTAGCGGTGCCCAGGTCTTCGACGTCCTCGACGAGATCGAACGTGCGTTCCATCGGTCTTCTCCTTTTCACCTCGCCGCGTGATTGCGGCGGGATCAGACTATGGACGGCGCCGGGTGATCTGAAACTTATACGAATTCTATATGCCGATTGTTGGCACAGACGGGCTCGACGGGCGGTGCAGGGCGTGCAGGATCTCGGCAGAGCTGCGAATGCGCCGGCGGTGGTAGGCGCCCAGCAACCGTCGCAGATGATCCTTGTCGCCACTGTCCAGCGCGCATTCGATGTCGCGCACTTCTGCGATGGAGCCTTCCAGCACGGCCGGTTCAATCATGCGAACGGCATGGAGGCGTGCGTTGAGGAGGGCCATGACCCGACCATGCTCCGAGTTGACCGAAGCGCGTGCCACTCCCTCGAATGCATCGGCGACGCGTTCGGCATAAGCCGTCCGACGCTCGGCAATCCGGTCCCAGTCCACGATCGTCCATGGCCGCCAGAGGCGGAGCGCAAGGCCCAGCACTTCGTTGCTGAAAGCGTACATGTCCTTGAGCCTTGGCTCGTCTAGCGTCGGGAGAAAGAAACCGCCCGCGCGGTGGGTCACGACAAGCTGCTCGCCGCACAGCACATGCAGGGCCTCGCGCACGGGCGTGACGCTTGCGCAGAGCTGTTCGCCGATGACTGCGGGATCGAGCCTGTCACCCGGCATGAATGCGCGGGACAGGATCATGGCGCGCAAGGCGTCGTAGATGCGTTCTGCTATGGGGCCGGCGCTCATAGGCTCCTCCCATGAGCAAAGGCACTGGCCTGCTGCACCTGGTCTGGACGCAGGGCATCGATTGCTCCCAGGGGCTCGCCCTTGTAGTCCCCGAGCAGGATCGAAGGACATTGCCCTTCGAAGTTCCCAAGGTTCGGTCGGTGTTGCACGTAACCTGCAAGTGCCGCGAGCTCGGGGGGAATGTTCTGGCGATGTCCGGGGGTAGGCGAGCCAAGGGTTCTCATAGGGCTTGAGCCAGCCCAGCGAATAGCCAATCACGATGCCGCGCCGCTCTTGCGCACTCGCGTTTGCGCCGGCGGCATGAAGCGTCGAGCCCAGGAAGAGCAGGGCTGATCCCGGGACAAGATCGGGCGCAATAAAATCGTCCTGGGCCATGGCCGACAGGGCGTTGCTGCCATGGCTCTGCGGCCAGATCCGCGTACCTCCGTTCTCTTCCGAAAAGGGAGTGAGCGGCCACATCACATTGACGAGGTATTCGCGTTTGCCGAAATCGGCCTGCCACATGTCCTGGTCGCGATGGGGCAACTGCGCGGGGGCGCCGGGATGGACTGCAATGGCCTGGGTCGTGTTGAGCTGGATGCGGTCGCACCAGGGCCCGAGAATCCGGCTCACGACATCCTGAATTACCGGATGCAGGACCAGGCACTGCGCGGCAGCGGACCGTCGAAGAAGCCTGCCGAACCGTTTGGTCCGCTCGCCATAGAACATCCCGGTCCCGAATGGCGTCGCCGCAAAGTCGTCCTGGAGATCCTCATGGAGCTGCTCGATCACGAACGCGGGAAGGGCTTCATGCAGGATCGCGTAGCCATCAGCCTGCAACTGATGGACGGCAATGCCGATCTGGTTTGCCGCTTCCATCAGTGCCATTCCTCGTGCCCGGTGGGCAGGGCGCTGGGTAGGGCCGGTGTAAGACTGTCACCGTGGCCGCAATGGATTCCGGCCGCTTCGAGCAGCTGCGGTGTGTCGGCAGTGATGCCAATTTCAAGGCCGACCAGCTCCTGCCCTCCTGTCCGGATGGGCGCGCCCAGGGCGCGGCAGCTCCAGCCGAACCGTTCGATCTGCCTGAACCAGCCAAGGCCAGCGACTGCGCAGTAACGCGTAATCCCGGCGTCGATTGCATAGGTGGCAAGCGCGTGGACAAGGGCATTGCGGACGTCGCGCCGCTCACGGGCATTGAGTGACCGGTCGAGGCAGAAACGTGTGATTTCGAAGATATCGGGTGCACAAGGTACGGGCCCGGCACAGAGCATCGGGAAAAGGCCTGACAGGATTCCTTGCCTTGTTGTCGGCAGGAGCCTGGCAGACGCGAGATGATCGCCGTTGTCACTGAGGATCAGGTAGCGTGCATGCTCATCGTCGAACTGGTCCATTTCGTATTGCCCGGCAAGGACCGGAAGGTCCCACCCCAGCAGATCGATGAAGACTGCCTTTCGTGCGGCAAACATGGCGCGCAGCAGGGCAGCGTCCGGCTTTGTGCCGGGCGTGGTGACTTTCAACATGACGGATTGCTCCTCAACTGAACTGGTCAGGCAAGGATCAGGCGACGGTGACGTCCTCGCTACCCCAGAAATGGGGGTATCTCCAGGGCCGGACATCCCCGAACGTGAGCGTTCCGTCATACAGGGTCAGGGTGATCAGCAATTGTCTCTTGTAGATCCCGTAGCGCTGACAGGCCGTGCGAACATGCTCGGTCACCGTCTCGCGCGATATGCCCAGGATTGTCGAGATTTCAGGATCGGTCTTGCCCTGCGCCATGAGCAGCACGCAGTCGCGCTGGCGATCGGTCAGAACCGGTTTGCGCGAGGCAAGGCTTTGACCTCTCTTCAGCCAGAGACGCCGAGCGGTTTCGAAGGCGAATGTCCCGGCGCAATGGGCGATGAGCGGAATCGGGGCACCATCTCGCGGATTGCGGCAGGCAAAGGAGCAGGATCCGCGCGCTTCGCCCGGCACGTGCGCTGGTACAGTGAAGCCACTACGCAAGCCCTGTTCTTCACCAAGAGCAAGCATTCTATGGTCTTGGGGCGTGAGCGGAATGAGGCGACCGATGTCAGACCAGGAGAAGCCCTTTGCGGTGACGTGGCTGGCCCGATGCACCGGATCAACCATGCCCAGCGCATGGGAGTCATAACTTTCTGCCCAGCTCTGCGGGTAATTGTGCAGCCTGATCGCTCCATCATCCTTGCTCGCAAGCTGACAATGATGGGTGAGAGCATAATAGTCGAAGCCAAGCCTGTTGGTTACTTCGCCGAGCAGTTCGTCGAGTTCGATAATCGAACCCACCCGGTCAGACATGTCTTCCAGAAGTTCCCCAAGCGCCCGAGCCGCCATGAGGTGCCATTGCGCCCACCGGCAGTTTTACTTGCCGGACTCCAGCAGGGCGCCCTTTCTCCTGCCTGTGGACCGCGATCCAACTTCTCAGGATCGGAGGCGATCCGGTTGCAACTGTCACACCTCTATCATGGTTCAGTCCCGCTTCAATACCGCGAACCGACAAATTCGATCATTATGTCAGAAGGTTATTTGTCTTGCAGGACGGTGCGCTGCTTCGATTGCAGACAATTCAAAATCTCGGCTAGCAGCGAGACCCTCACATGAGCGCTCGTCCGGTTTGCGCTCGATCTCGCCGGCTTCACGGGTTTCGAAAGCCAGCTCGGCAAAGTGCCGCAGCTTCACGACGCTGCACCCACGCCGAATTGGGCGATCACACATGCCGCTGGACCAGCATGGCAACAGCGCTCGCGGCATTTGCCGAGTTCGATGGACGCGTTCAATCCGAACGCCACATACTTCCTTTGCACTGGTATGTTGCGTGCCGGCTTGTCGTCGAAGGTGGATTCGATCCGGACGATATCATTCCGCGGCCACCGTTTCGCGTGGAGCGTCGTAGACGCAAGCCTCCACTGCTGCACTTCGATCCGACCCTGGGCGGATGCGGGGAAGGGACTGTTCTCGGAGGGATCAGAGCCAAGCATGTCGACGTTCTGGTTTCGCTTGCCCGGATCGGACCTGTGCTCTCGGTTTCCTGCAAGGGCGTCACCGGGGCCTTTCGCAACCTCGGCAATCGCCTCGAGGAAATCATCGGCGAATGCAGTAACCTCCACATGATGCATCCGGCACTGGTTATCGGGCACCTGGTCCTGTTGCGCGGCAACCGAGTTACGGACCAAAACTCGGCAGAACAAAACCGTCCTGCCCCTGACTGGCGGCGAGGTGGCGGCAATGCCGCTTTGGCGCAGGATGGGGAGCCGGTGTCGCCGGTGAGGCGGTTTCACGACGCTCTGCAGGTTTTGGGGCGCCGCCGTGAACTCATGGACCAGGCCGGACAATGCGAGGCCGCGGCACTTGCCATGGTTGCCATGGCGGAGGAATGCCGGACAAGGTTGGTACCGGGCTTTCCGAGTGAGGACAGCGGGTTGCACTTCGACTCGTTCTTTGCCGCGCTATATGCCCGGTATGACGAGAGGTTTGTTACCCGTTGCTCGATGCTGGACCGGATAACCCGACGTCATTGCTGGGATCGATCATCTCCGGGGCTCCGTCTGTTCGGCCTGGATTACCAGCCGAGAGTAGCGCTGCTACCGTCGAGTGACTTGCTTTAGCTTTCCTGCTGCCTTGTTCACTTTGCCCTTGGCACGGGCAGCAAAACCGTCGAATCTGCGTTCCATGAACTCCGGCATTGATCACCTGCCCGATGGCAAGCGGCGCGAACTTGCACATGTGGTCGCGACCGTGCGCGCGGGCTTTGCCGAAGCAATTTCCACGCGTACGCAGCCACGCTTCCGCGCAGGCAAGTTGCTCAAGATCGTCCTGTTCGGCTCCTATGCCCGGGGTGATTGGGTCGAGGACCCGGTGGGACGCTATTTTTCTGATTATGATCTTCTAGTCGTGGTGAACCACGATGATCTCACAGATATTGCCGAGTTCTGGGAGGCGACCGAGAACAGGCTGTTGGCGGATCTGTCGGCAGGGCATGCGCTGCGTACGCCGGTTAGCCTGATCTACCATAGCTTGGAAGACGTGAACGACAAGCTGCGGCTCGGCCGCTACTTCTTCATGGACATCCTCAGGGATGGCATTGTCCTGTTCGAGGAGCCAGACTTTCACTTCGTCGAGCCAATGCCGTTGTCGCCTGAGCAAGCTCTCAAGGAGACACGAGACTACTTCGATGACTGGTTCAGCAGCGCGTCGAACTTCAAAGATCTAGCCGCAAATGCTCAGGCCAGTGGCATGCCGAAGGAAGCTGCGTTCCTTTTCCATCAGGCGGTCGAGAGACTTTACCATTGCCTTTTCCTCACCCGGACGCTCTGGAGTCCGAAATCCCACAATCTTCATCGTCTGCGCGACATGGCCGAGGAACTTGAGCCCTCGCTAAAAGACGTCTGGCCGCGTACCGGGCGCTTCGAAAAGCGCTGCTACGCCCTCCTGCGCGATGCCTACGTCAAGGCGCGCTATTCACCTTCATACCGGATCTCCGCCGACGAACTCACATGGATCGCCGAGCGTGTGAATGAGCTGCAGATTTTGGTGAAGAGCACCTGCGAAGCACGCATCGATGACCTCGCCAAAGCCGCCTGACGCCAGTTGACCGTTCCGCCGAAGGTGTACCGGCGCTGCGATCTCATCACCGAAGCTTCCGCTTCCAGTTCTGTCGCCCAAGAGGCTTCGTGGAAGCTAAAACTTCCAACTTTGCAGCACATTGCGAACATATTCGGGTGTCTCACCATTGCGGGGAATGCCGCCAGCACGTTCAACTGCCCCCGGTCCCGCATTGTAGGCAGCCACCGCGAGGTGGACCACGCCAAACCTGTCGAGCATCTGCCGCAGGTATCGCGCTGCACCGAAGATGTTGGCCATTGGATCGAAGCGGTTGAAGACCCCAAGCTCCTTTGCCGTAGCGGGCATCAGCTGCCCAAGGCCCGCGGCACCCGCCGGGCTGACAGCCAAAGGGTTGTAACGAGATTCTGTCCATACAAGTGCATCGAGCAGGCCCGAGGGCAATGAATACTTCGCTTCCGCCGCATAGACGTGGGGCAGATAGCTCGCTCGCCGAAAGTCGGATGGACCGGGTTTAGCCTTGGGTTCGTATCTGTATGGCAGTTTGACCCGGCCATCGTCCGCCACTGACAGGCGCGGTGCTGGGGCGGTCTGTGCGGAACGCCAGAGCCCATGCTCGACCAGTTGGAAGCCGTTTGATGCTTCCGCAATCCGAATGCTTTCGGAGTGGCTGGCCACAGCGCCGTTTGCGGCTGGCACGGCTTTTTCCTGAGCACTGGCCGGGATAGCAGAAGTGACCGCGATGCCTGCGGTCAAGAGGGCCTTGATTTTCATTTCTCGATCCTTGTCTAGCCGAATCGAGTAAGAACATATAAAGAACAAATGACGTAGGAAATTGGTTTGGCGCGAGTGCAGAGCGGAGGCTGCACGGGGAGGGCACCCAACCGGAGTAGGTCGATGCCCCCGTTAGACAAAGTTCATCAACTCGAACGCCGCGCCCGCATGATAGTCGAAAGCCTTCAGGGTACATGGAGTCGGGGCAAAGGCATGTGCTGCTGCCCCGCACACGACGACCGCACTCCCTCGCTGAGCGTGACACTGGGGCGCAAAGCGATCCTGTTTCATTGCTTCGCGGGATGCTCGAACGAGGAGGTCATAGCGGCGCTTGACCGCCAGGGTGTTCGCAGCCGTGACCTGTTTGGTGGCTCGGGTGCGGTTGCCGCTGATCGACAGGAAAAAAGGGCCTTCAATTCCAACGCGCGGCGTTTGTGGCATTCGGCGATGGCGATCTCAGGCAGCCCTGCCGAAGGATACCTCGCGCAGCGCGGGATTCTGCGTGCCTCTGATCAGCTCCGTTATCTCGACCGCACGCCGCTCGGACCACGTGGTGCAGTCCAGTTCCTCCCTGCAATGTTGGCGGCCGTCACGAATGACATCGGCATTATCGCGATCCACAGGACATTTCTCGACGCGCCGAGCGCAAAGCTCGCCGCTTTCGATCGGCCGAAGCGTGCGCTGGGAAGCCTTGGCTATGGCGCTGTCAGACTGGCCCCGCCAGCGGCGGGCCGGTTGGGCCTTGCCGAAGGTATCGAAAGCGCCCTGTCAGCCATGCAGCTGTCAGGGATTCCTTGCTGGGCAACGCTGGGGAACGAGCGGTTCGGCCTCGTCGCGATCCCAGAGAGTGTGCGCGAGCTCCACTTGTTCATCGACAATGATCCGGGAGGCGAGCTCGCAAATCAGCGAGCCCTAAAGGCATATTCTGCGTCATGCCGGGTGATCCAGTCGCGAGCGCCAGCGTCCGCCGGTTTCGACTGGAATGACGAACTCAAGGCAAGGCTCGCTCGGAAAACCTGATCAGCATGCCAGAGGGGAGGGGGCCTTCGGCTGATTGAGGCCTGCGAGACGCAGGACCTCGTCAGGAGGTTTCCCATGTCCAACTCTTCCCTCGCCTTCGCATTCGATCCACCATCTCCGCCGCTTGTCGTGACGGCAGCCAAAGCAATGGCGTTGCAATTGGCAGCAGGCAGCGCGCTTTCGCGCAGCGACATCAACCGCATCATGACGGACCACTTCGGTGGAACCGATGCACTCGGGGCATGGTCAGTCCGTGATGCTCACGCTGCGCTCGAGCTGGCGCAGGTTCAACACCTGCAAGCATCAGATGAAGTCCAGCCCACGAGCCCGATCGACGAGGCGGAACAGTTCTTCTGCGGTCTCGATGCCCGAATTCCGACCCAGACCAATCGCAGCGACGAGCAGATTGAATGGCAGCAGTTTGCAACGCCGCCGCGCCTTGCCTGGCTCGCTGCCCGGGCTTGCGCGCTGAGCGTCCATGAGATCGTGCTCGAACCTTCGGCCGGTACCGGCATGCTCGCAGTCTGGGCGACCAAATCCGGTACGCGCCTTGCCTTGAACGAAATCTCGCCGCTGCGCCGCGACTGTCTGACTGCTGTGTTCCCGGCTGCCCGCGTGACCGGACACGATGCCGAGCTGATCGACGAATTGCTCGATCCGGCCATCAGCCCCAGCGTCGTGCTGATGAACCCTCCCTATTCCCACGGTATTGAGCGGGGGCACGATGGCCGCACCGGAGCGAGGCATCTACGATCGGCCTGGAACCGCCTTGCCCCGGCGGACGGCTTGTCGCGATCATGCCTGAATGGTTCGACTGTGCGAAGTTCTTGGCGGGGCTGAAGGGACCGATCTCGCTGCGGCTCAATGCCGCCGTCGAACGCGCGTTCGTCAGGCAGGGCACCGGCATAACCACGCGACTGCTGGTTCTCGATAAGGTTGAAGGCGCCAAAGAGCTCGTCGCCATTCGCACGAACGAGTTCCGCCAGCTGGTCGATCTTGTCGATGCCTTGCCTGCTCGCGACAGCAGGCAGGCCGCAACCGAACAATCGAGCCTTCCAACTCGTTCGCCGTTCCGACTGGTAGCCGCGCCACGCCGACCGATCCCGGCCCCTGGAACGATCACTCGAGCTGCGTCAATGACCATCGGCGCGCTGACCTACGAGGCGCTCGCAACCACTGCGCCGCTTGAGGCACAGGTCGGCCACTATCTGCCCTATCGCCCCAGCCGGATCGTGATCGATGGCGCGGCCGAGCATCCAACGCCGCTCGTCGAGTCCGTCGCCATGGGGTCGATCTCGGCACCCAAGCCGGACGCGGTGCCGCAGCTGCCCGACGGGCTTATCGCCAAGGGGTTGCTTTCTGCTGCCCAGGCAGAGACCCTGATCTACGCCGCCAGCGCTCACGCCCGCAATCTTCCCGGCCGGTTCGAGCCCGAGGACAAGGGCTGTTCGCTCAAGGCGTCAGCAGAAGGTCAGGTCTACCGGCAAGGCTATTTCCTCGGGGACGGCACCGGAGCCGGTAAAGGCCGCCAAGTCGCGAGTGTCATTCTCGATCGCTGGGTGCGCGGGGAACGCCGCCACATCTGGATATCGAAGAACGAGGCGCTGCTGGAAGACGCTCGCCGCGACTGGGCCGCCCTTGGCGGTCTCCCGATCGACATCCAGCCGCTGGCGTCCTGGAAGCTGGGAACCCCCATTGCGATGCGCGACGGGATTCTCTTCGTCACTTATCCAACCCTGCGTTCAGGCCGGAGCGACGCAACGCGGCTGGATCAGATCCTCGCCTGGGCCGGTGAAGATTTCGACGGCGTGATCGTGTTCGACGAGGCGCACGCCATGGCCAATGCTGCTGGTGGGGAAGGATCGCGCGGCAAGGTCAAGGGATCGGAACAGGGCATTGCCGGGGTGCGTCTGCAGAACCTGCTGCCCCGGGCAAGGGTGCTCTACGCCTCGGCCACCGGAGCATCGGACGTCAACAACCTTGCCTATGCGACGCGCCTCGGGCTCTGGGGTCCGGAGACCGCCTTCGCCAATCGCGAGGCCTTCGTTGCCGACATTCGCGACGGCGGCATTGCCGCGATGGAACTGGTCGCGCGGGACCTCAAGTCGCTCGGCCTCTACACCGCCCGGGCTCTTTCTTTCGCGGGGGTCGAGTACGAGATCCTCGAGCATTGCCTGACCGAGGATCAGATCGCGGTCTATGATGCCTATGCCGAAGCATGGGCGATCATCCACGCCAACCTGCGCGAAGCGCTAGAGGTCACGCGGATCGTCGACACCGAGACTGGGGGGACGCTCAACTCCGGTGCCAAGTCCGCAGCTCTGTCGATTTTCGAGGGGGCCAAACAGCGCTTTTTCGCGCAGCTGCTTCTGTCGATGAAGCTGCCAAGCCTGCTGCCCGCGATCGACACGGCGATTGGCGAAGGACAGGCAGTGGTCGTCCAGCTCGTCTCAACGGCAGAGGCCATGGTCGATCGGCGGCTTGCCGACCTGTCTGACGATGAGCGCGAAGCTCTCGAGATCGATCTCTCCCCGCGGGAATATGTCATCGACTATCTCGCCAAGAGCTTTCCTGTCCGACTGATGGCGGTGTTCACGGACAAGAATGGCAATCCTCGCTCCGAGCCGATGAGTGACGAGCAAGGCGCACCTGTGCTTTGCCGCTCAGCGCTGGCCGCGCGCGATCGGATGATCGAGCAGCTCTGCGCCTTGCCGCCCATCGCCACAGCCCTCGATGCCATCATCGAACGCTTCGGCGTTGACCAGGTGGCGGAAGTCACCGGTCGCACACGTCGGCTCATCGTCGGCCGTGATGGTCGTCAGAAACTCCAATCCCGCTCGCCACGCGCCAACGTCGCGGAAACTCAGGCCTTCATGGATGGAGCGAAGCGGATCCTGGTCTTTTCCGACGCCGGGGGAACCGGGCGCAGCTACCATGCTGATCTTGCCGCCAGGAACCAGGCCCGCCGCGTCCACTTCCTGCTCGAGCCGGGCTGGCGAGCTGATGCCGCGATCCAGGGGCTTGGCCGGACCAATCGCACCAACCAGGCATCAGCCCCGCTGTTCAGGCCCGTGACGACCGATGTCCGTGGCGAGCGCCGGTTCATCTCAACGATCGCGCGGCGTCTGGACAGTCTTGGCGCTCTGACGCGCGGGCAGCGCCAGACTGGCGGCCAGAACCTGTTCGATCCGGCCGACAATCTCGAAAGCATCTACGCCAAGGAGGCGCTCCACCGCTGGTTCGGCCTGTTGTTCACGGCAAAGCTCGAAGCGGTCAGTCTCGGGCGCTTCCAAGAGCTGACAGGCCTTCGGATCGAAGCGCCAGACGGGTCGATGGTCGATGACCTGCCTTCGATCCAGCGGTGGCTCAATCGCATCCTCGCGCTTCCCATTGCCCTGCAGAACGCGATTTTCGATGAGTTCATGGGATTGGTCGAAGCGCGCATCGATGCCGCCCGGCAGGCCGGCACACTCGATCTCGGCCTCGAGACCATCGCAGTCGAGGACTTCGCGGTCCTGTCCGACACGTTGCTGCGCACAGATCCGGCTTCAGGCGCAACCACCCACCTGCTGGAACTGGAAATCGCCAGAGCCTTGAAGCCGCTTACGTTGAACCGGCTCGAGGAGATCCACGGCCTCACCGGGCAGCGGCAGCGACCGGTTCGGAACGCCCGCTCTGGTCGGGTCGCCCTGCTGGTCCCCGCTCGCAGTATTCTTGCCGATGACGGCACGCGCGTGACCCGCTTCGAATCGCTACGTCCCCTCAAGCGCAGCCACATCACCGAAGATCAGCTGGCGGAGAGCAGCTGGGAGGATGTCTCCCTCGACGATTTTCAAAATTTCTGGGCGACCGAGGTCGAAGAAGCCCGTTCCAGCCACAAACGCGAGCGCCTCTATCTCGCGACGGGCCTCCTACTGCCGGTCTGGGACAAGCTCCCTTCGGATTTCGTGAAGGTGAGCCGCATTTCGGCAGCAGATGGCCGGTCGCTCCTCGGCCGCGAGGTTCCCGTCCATTGCGTGCCCGAACTGTGCCGAGCGCTGGGTCTGGAACGCCAGCAAACTCCTTCCGCCGATGAAATCGTGCAGACCGTTCTTGCTACTGGCCGGGCTATGGAATTTGCGGGACGCGAGCAGCTCATGGTCAAACGCAGCCTGGTCAATGGCTCACAGCGAATTGAGCTCACCGGTTGGAGCGTAGCCCGCCTCGACTGGTACAAGGCCCAAGGCTGCTTCACCGAGGTCATCCGCTACCAGACCCGGCTCTTCGTGCCGATCGAAGGCGCCGCAAGCGTGATTGCCAGACTGGCATCATCGGTATAGCTCCTTGCCATATGGCATTATCTGGAATATATGATGCCATATGGAGAACTGCCATGCTGGCTCTGCAACCCGTTGATACTGCCGTTACCGCGTTCCGGCCCGATCCGATTACCCAGGGCGAGGCAGCGGCCATGTTCCGGGCAGTCCTCAATCTGTTCGGCAAATGGGAACTGACCGACGAGCAGGCTGCAACCCTGCTCGACATGCCACTGCGCTCCTATCGTCGATGGAAGGCGGAAGGGCCGGGGCGCGTATCGCGTGACGGTCGTGCGCGCCTGTCCAACCTCATGGGGATCCACAGGGCGCTCCGGATCATCTTCTCCGAAGCGACCCGCGGGTATTCTTGGATCAGAGCAGCGAATGAAGCGTTCGGCGGAGCCAGTGCGCTCGACGTGATGCTGGGAGGCGAGCTGACCGACATCATGCGGGTGCGTCGCTACCTTGACGCCGAGCGTGGTGGCTGGTGAGCGGAACAACGGATATCCCCGTTTCTAGAGTCGAGTGGAAGGGCGCTGTCAGGATCATTCGCAGTGCCTTTCCGCCGATCGACCTGTTCGAAGACATCGCTGATCCCGCCGACTGGCCACTGCTGATCTCGGCGGAGCAGAAGACCAATCCTCGCATCATGGCGACGATTGGCAATCTCGACCTCCTTCCGGTTGGCCGCCGCATCGGCGGCAACGGTGCCTCCTACCTCATGGCGCCATTCACCCATGTCAGCACCGATCGACCGAGCCGCTTTGCCGATGGCAGTTATGGCGTGCTCTATGTCGGCGACCGGTTTGAGACCGCGCTGTTCGAGACGATCCACCACCATGCCCGCTTCATGGCACGAACCAAGGAAGCGCCTGGCTGGACCTCGCAATTCCGGGAAATCGTCATGTCAGTCGATGTAGACTTACATGATCTCCGAACTCTGGCGGGGAAGCCGGATTCGGCGCTCGATCCTGACAGCTACGCTGCATCTCAAGCGCTCGCGCGGCACCTCAGGGGCGCGGGATCGAACGGGATTGCTTACCCGAGCATCCGGCACCCCGGCGGGGAATGCGTCGCGCTATTCTACCCGGACTGCGCATCAAATCCGCTTCAGGGGCGGCACCTCGACTATCACTGGGATGGCGCGCGGGTTGATCTGGTTCGTGATGCGGGATCGGGCGCTGTCTTCCGGATTGTCGATTTGCCGCCCGATCCCGCCTGACCGAACGAGCTGGGTTTCCGGCCGAGTGCGGTAGGTTCTTCGAGCGCAGCTGGCGGCCAGAGCGTTCATTCCTGCGCACCAGCCTTCACGAGTTCATGAAGCGCTCTGTCCGGCGAAACTGGTCCCTTGTACAGCGGGCTACACGGTCTCTCCGCGAGCTTGGCGGAAATCGCCAGAAGGTCGTCGTCATCACCCTTCTCATAGGCATAGGCAGCCAGCCAGAATTCTGCCTGCTTAACGAACTCATTGAGGATGCCAACAACGCTCCGATTCGCAGTCTTTGCGTACCGGACCTGGTCCATCCGCCAGACTTCTTGCGCGATGAATTCAGAAGGGACGCCTTGCTCCTTCAGAACCAGCGCCAATTGTGAAGGGAATCTTCGAGCGAGCGTGGCTGCTGGGGCCAGCGGCATAAGCACGGGAAGCAGCGTCTGTTCGGAAACCAGCAAAGCTACTTGCGGCTTCCAGAACAGGATGGTGGCGTACCAATTTCCCAGCGAAGTGTCGCTTTATTCGGGCGCAACGATTTCCGGCTTTATCCGATCAAGCAGCTTCTTGGTGCAGTGAAGTTTGAACATCATTGCAAAGGATAGTGTTGGGTGCTGAGCGAGTCCATTGGCGCTACCGACCTCGCCCCAGAGATGGCAAGTGCCGCCGTCATGCGGTCATTGCCGGGTCAAAATTGGCTCGTCAAACGCCGTCATACGTTCAGCACAGTTCGGCGACGGCAGCGGGCCGGGGTCGGCCTGTCCGGTTTCGGCCGAGCCTTCGGCTAATCCGGAATTGGCACAGGCCGTCAGATGCTCAGTTTGCATAGCGCTTGAGGCGAAGCTCAATTTCTCTGCGCGGCAAGCGACAACGGGGATGGGCTGCAGTCTTCGACAGGCAGCCATGCAATGTTGCAGCATCACATATGCCGGCTGCCTCGATGCGGTCGAATATCCATAGAACGCCGTGGACGGCGACCCCTTCCGCCTCCGCGACAGACCGGAGCACGCTGTCGCCGGTCAGAAGCGTCCATTGCCGCCCCTGCGCCAAGGCGAAAGCGAACGTATCGGCTACGGACAGTCGTTCCTCGGCGCGGCGCAGCTGCGTAGCGCGACGGACTTCATTGCCATCGAGGGATTCGATGATGATGCCAAGTGCGCGAAGCCGCGCGCCGAATTCGGCGTCAAGCTCGCGTTCGAAGAGGAGGTCAGGGACTACCAGGCTGTCATCGAGCTTGAACGCAGCTTCGAGCAGATCGCCGCGATCAAGGTCGATGATGACCGAAGTGTCCGAAACGAGAAACGGCACGCGTTCACGCTGCCTCGGCCAAGCGCTTGTCTAGCGCCTGCAAGGTGATCCCGAGCATCTCGGCGGCGCGGCTCTCGCCGATCACGCCTTCGGCCAGCGCGCGGTAGCAAAGCCGCTCGAAACGCTTAGGCTCCTCATATTCGGGCGGGATGCGTGCGGGTTCCTCGAAAGGTTTCTTGCGCCACCCGCGCTTCGTGAATTCCTTGAAAAGAAACGAGAATGCCTTCCTATCGATAATGCCGAGGTCAAGACAGCGATAAGCGATTGCCTGGACGCTTACGCCAAACCGCTCCTTGATCGCCACAAGCTCACCGATGCTGATGGCCGAGCGCTGTGCGCCGACCTCGGCGCGCACGACATCGGCCGGCATCAGGAAAGCGCCGGCAAAGCGGTTGGCGGCGCTTTCATCATCGACCCCTGCCGTGGGCGTCATCACCATGTGGCCAAGCTCATGCGCGAGAGTGAAGCGCTTGCGTTCGGACCAGATGTCTTTGCGCACTACGATCACGCGCGCCGCGTCACGCTCCTTGCGCATTACCCGCGCTGCGAGACCGTCGATGTCTTCAAGATCGATCGAGAGCACTTTGATACCCCGTTCCTCCAGCAGTTCGGCGAGCTTTGGCACTGGGTCATGGCCGAGCCCCCATTCCTCGCGCACTGAGCGGGCTGCATCTTCGGCATCGCGAACGTCGTGCAGCGGATAGGGCGCGCTACGCGGCTGCTCCCATTCGACGCTCTTGAGACCGAGCATATCCTCTACCGCGAGATAGCGCTCGAGCAGCTGTAGCGTCTGCGCCTCGATCGTCGCCTCTTCCTTGGCGGTGCGCTTTTTGCGAAAATCGACGCCTTCGAGCGTCAGCTCCTCATCGCTGAGCAGATAGGATTCGCTGACGCCCAGCGCCGTCGCAAGCGCCATCAGTGCGCGCGAACCCGGCATATCCTCGTTCCGCTCATATTTTCCGATCGCCTGCGCACTGACGACGTTGCCCATGCGCTCGGCGAGGTCGCGCAGCGACAATCCAGAGGATGCGCGGGCGAGCTTCAGTCTCGTGCCGATCATGGCTTGGCTACCTTTCGTCTCCTTGGTTTACAAAAAATCTATATAGTGCCATTTTTGTAAACCGACACCCCTTGAAACACCATCAATGTGGCCCCAGATGTGGTTTCGTGGTGGCATTATAACGAAATTTTGTAAACCGGAGTTTCACTGATGGCCTCAAATATCTTTCGCGGCGACGGCAGGCCGAATGATCCATTCGGAGATCCTCTTGATGCGATCCTCGCCGAGATTGCACTCAATCTGCAGTTGCCGCCTGGTCTCCATGCCATGGCGGTTGATAGATACGGGGCAGTCTGCCGGTATATCGATCGTCCCGGGAGCCCGCTCGAAGGACGGGTGTCGAGCTTCTATCCGCAAGGGTCGATGGCCATCGACGCAACGATTTCGACGCGCGGCACCGACGACGAATATGACCTCGACGCGGTCGTAGAAATCATCGGCGGCAGCGAGGGGCCGGAGGAACTGCTCGATCTTCTGGAGGCCGCACTGAAGGGCTATCCGGTCTCGCGGATCGAACGCAAGACCCGCTGCATCACCCTTTATTACGCGGACGGCATGCACCTCGACGTGACGCCAGCGCGGCGGCTCGCCCACAAGGAAAAGGAGGGCGTGATCGCCCATGCCAAGAAGGGCAAGCCGCAAGAGCACCGCTACGTTCCGATGAACGCTTATGGCTTTTGCGCCTGGTACAATGATCGGACGCCGGTCGAAGAGCGTTTCGCGCTGGCGCTCAACCGCGAACTCTACGCCAAGCACGGCTTCACCTTCGATGCCGCCGAAGTAGAGGAGGTGCCGGAGCAGACGCCGCTGCTAATCAAGAGCGTAACCACCGTCGCGCTCCAACTCATCAAGCGCCATCGCAACATTCTCTATGCCGATGAGGCCGGCCGGATGCCGCCTTCGGTCGTGCTGTCGTGCCATGCTGGTCACGCCGCGGTACCGGGCATGGGGCTGGCAGATATGGTGATGCGCCAGGCGCGCTGGACCGCGCGTGCGATTGATCAGGCTGCACGCCAGAACAAGCTGCTCGACGTCGCCAATCCTGAGTTTTTCGAGGAGCGGTTCACCGACCGCTGGCCGGAAAACCAGTCGCAGCAGCAGCATTATGCCCGGGCACTCCATGGTCTGGCCGATGGCCTTCAGATGGCGCGTGAGCGCGGCGTGCAACTCGAGAACCTGCAGGATTGGCTGCGCGATCTGTTTGGCCAGCGTGTCGTCACGCGTTCGATTGACCTTTTCAACAAGCGCCTCGGCCAGCAGGTACAGGCGCGCCAGCATGGGTATACGCGCACAGGCGGCCTGTTTACGCCGGCAGCGCCTGCGATCATCACCGGGGCAAGCGCGCTAGCGCCGGTTGCCGCCAGGGCGCACACGAACATGGGTGAGCGTCGCTGAGCATGATCCATGGCATCGAAGCGCAGATTGAAGCGATGCGGGCGATCTGGCCCGATTTCGCCATGGTCGAACGAGATGGAGATGCCGCGGCTTGGGAGGGGCCAGTTCGCCCGCTTCTGCAGACGTACCGCGTCGGCATCTTTTACCGCGCGCCGCTGCTTATTGAAAATCTGGACCCGCGCCGTTTGCAGCCGCGCGTCTCGGTCCTGAATCCGCAGCTCCGACCGCGACCCGGCGACCGCGAAGGGCGGTTGCCACACGTCTATTACGGACCCAACGGCGGAGTGACGCTTTGCCTCCTCGACCCTGAGGCAGGCGATTGGTCGCCTGCCGACCTACTTGCCGAAACGACGATCCCTTGGACCATCGAATGGCTGGCCGCTTATGAAGGCTGGCGCGCTACCGGCGAATGGACGGCGAGCGGCCGCCATGTGGAGGTGGCCCGTGGCTAAGACGAAAGTTCCGCAAAAGGTTCAGTCAGCTCTCTGGGCACGATCCGCCGGGCGCTGCCAGTACCGGGGATGCAATCACGACCTTGTTGGCGATCTCATCTCTGGCAATGAGAACGCACTGTTCGGCTTCATCGCGCACATCGTCGCGGACAGCGCCGATGGGCCGCGGGGTGATCCAATAAGGTCTCCGCTACTTGCAAAGAGCCTCGACAATCTCATGCTGATGTGCGCGGTCCATCACAAGCTGATCGATGTCGACGGTCTGGTCGATCATCCCGAGGCCCTTCTCGTCGAAATGAAGGCCGAGCATGAGGCTCGCGTCGCGATGCTCGCCGGGATCGACAAGGATCGGGCCTCGCATGTGCTGCGGTTCGGCGCCAGCATCGGCGCGAATGAAGCACTGGTTTCAACCAGGGCCATTTTCGCTGCCATGCCGCCCGATCACCATCCAGCGAGCGCGCAGACGATCGACCTGGAAATGACCGGCCATGCGTTCGCCGACAGTGATCCGGCGTTCTGGGCCATGCAGCAGACCAACCTCCAGCGCAATTTCGCAGCACGGGTTGGCGGTAGGATCGAGCGCCAGGACATCCGCCATCTCAGCGTGTTCGCTTTGGCGCCGCAGCCGCTGCTCATCGAACTCGGCCGTTTGCTCTGCGACATCGTGCCGATGGTCGTCCATCAACGGCACCGTGAGCCTTCGACTTGGACCTGGCAGCGCGACGGCGTGCGCGTGCGCTATCAGACGACCGAACCGGCATCAGGGCGAAGCGGCGTAGTTGCCCTCAAGCTGGGCGTGAGCGCGACGATCACCGATGATCGTATTGAGCGTGTCGTCGGCAACGATGCCGCGATCTGGAGCCTGTGTGCCGAAGCTCCCCATAACGACATCGTTCGCAGCCCCGAAGATCAGGCTGCCTATCGCACGGCGCTGCGCGGGCTGCTCGATGCGATCAAAGCCCGACACGGCGACCAAGTCGTCATTCATGTGTTTCCAGCCCTGCCGGCGTCGCTTGCCGTGGAAACCGGCAGGGTATGGATGCCCAAGGCCGATCCCGAACTCCGAATCTATGATCAGCAGCGGGATAGCGGCTTTGTCTACGCGCTGACGGTCGGTCAGCCGGGATCGGTGTGATGCGCTGCTCGGAAGCCCATGGATATACCAAGGAAGGAATGCCTCGGTGCCAAAGAATATCGTGATCTATTCCGATGGTACCGGCCAGGACGGAGGCGTTCGGCCGGAACAGCGGATGAGCAACATCTTCAAGATGTATCGCGCGACGCGGCCCGGTCCCGACAGCGCGATCAATCCCACCGAGCAGGTGGCCTTTTACGATCCCGGCCTCGGTACCGAAGCCGGGGCTTCAGGCCTCACCTCGATCCGGCGCTGGTTCGCCAAGCTGCTGTCTTCAGTGACGGGGCGCGGCATTACCACCAATATCGCCGACTGTTACGAGTTCATCATCAATCACTACCGGCCGGGCGACCGCATCTGGCTGTTTGGGTTCAGCCGCGGGGCCTACACCGCGCGCAGCCTTGCGAACGTGATCAGGCTGTGCGGCGTCCCGACGAAATCGCCCGACGGCGAACTGCCGCGGTTTCGTCTCGGCGCGCGCGAGATCGCTGAGCGCGCCGTGTTTCGGGTTGCCGAGCATGGCGCCGGCCAGGACCGCGCCAAATACGAAGATGAGCGCGAAGAACTTGGTCGTCGATTTCGCGTGGCGCATGGGTCGGACGACGATGGCGAGGCGAACGTCGCGCCCTATTTTATTGGCGTCTTTGATACCGTGGCTTCGCTCGGCGCCAAAGGCCCGCTTCGCTTGGCGCTCATATTCGCCCTCGGCTTGCTTATCGTTAGCGCCGCAGCGATCACCGCCATGGCTCTGCGCTGGGCATTCGAGCTCGATTGGGGCTTGTCGTTCCTTGTCGCGACTGGCCTGTTCGGCATCTATGCGCTTTGGCGCTATCTGCGCACGTCGCTGAAAGTGATGTGGCCTCCGCTTGAAGGCCGCCGTTTCCCGAGCATTCACGTTGCGCAGTGGAGCGGAAAGTATTTTGACCGTTTGCTGGGCCGGGCGGTCAGCTATGCCCGCCACGCAATCGCCATCGATGAGAACCGCGCCGACTTTCCGCGATTGCCCTGGGGTCCAGGCAAGGGCATTGAGACCAGACCCGAAATCGACGGTGAAGCCAAGCCTTTCGTGCAGATGTGGTTCGCAGGCAACCATTCGGACATTGGCGGAAGCTACCCGGAGCCAGAATCGCGCCTGTCGGACATCGCCTTGCAATGGATGATCAATGAGGCTCGATCGGTTCCCGACCCATTGGCCATCGATTACAGTCGTCTGCGAGTCTTTCCTTCGGCCGCCGGTGTTCAGCACGACGAGATTGCAGGTATGGCCGACTTGATAAGGCAGCGGACACCTGCCTTGCTGCGTTGCTTGACCCAGCGACTAACCTGGAAAGCGGAGTTGCGCGATCCCATCGCGGCGGCCACGCTTCACCCGTCCGTCGAGGAAAGGTTTGGGCTTGAAAGCGTAGTTAGGCAAGGCGGAGAGGGCCCATATCGGCCCGAAGCACTTCGAAGTCACGAACGCTTCCGCCACCTCTATAAGTAACAACAGTTGGTCGGTCCGGTGCCGTTCGATCGAGGAGATGACTGAAGGGCGGACGCTCAGATGATCTATGAGTCAGGTCAACGCCAACTTTGGAGATGCTAAGCGCCAGCACCGGCCTTGCCGATGGCAGCTTATCGCCATGCGTTTCCTGATTCCGGCAAGCCCGTTTGGCCGAACGGCTCGGCCAATCTCTCAAGCTGGCTTCCGATAGATTTGTCCCGACCGAGCAATAGAGTGGAGTGGGCTTTCCCCTGATTGAGCCATTTGGGCGTCGATGGTCGATGCACCGGGCTCACAATCAGGAGTGTGTCCCATGATCAAGTCGATCCCGCTGAACAAGCTCGTCCAGTCTCCCCGCAATGTCCGCCGTCACGGCGATCCAGCCGCCGATGCCGAGCTCAAGGCCAGCATCGCTGCCCATGGGCTGCTGCAGAATCTCATTGTCCGGCCTGCCGCGAAGGGCAGGTTCGAGGTCGAAGCCGGCGAGCGCCGCCGCCGCGCAATGCTGGCGCTCACGGATGAAAAGATCCTCGCCCGCGATCATGAAGTGACTTGCCTCGTGCTCGAGGACAGCGCCGAAGCTGCGGTCGAGACCAGCCTCGCTGAGAACTTCCACCGCCTCGCCATGAACCCGGCCGACGAAGCCCAGGCCTTTGCCGCGCTCGTGGCAGGCGGTGCCACCGTCGAGGACGTTGCCCGCCGCTTTGGTCTGACCGTTCGCTTCGTTGATGGCCGGCTGCGTCTCGCGAACCTTGCGCCTGTGGTGTTTGAGGCACTGGCATCCGGGGAGATCACTCTCGACATCGCCAAGGCCTTCGGTGCGACCTCGGACCAGGAGATCCAGGCCCGTGTGTTCGAGCAGGTGTCCTCGGCCTACTATGCCCCCAATGCAGACAGCATCCGGCGCATGGTTTTGTCCGGGACTGTCCGGGGCAGCGATCCGCGAGCGCGCCTTGTCGGCCGCGATGCCTACATTGCCGCCGGCGGCCGGATCGAGCGCGAGCTATTCGATGACGACGACAGCGAATCCTGGGTCGATGTTGCGCTGCTCGAGAGCCTCGCGGCGGCAAAGATGGAAGAGCAGGCCAAAGCCCTCGCCGCCGAGCAGGGTCTTGCCTGGGTCAAGCCGACGCTCGATCCCTATGCCAGCCACGATCTGGTCGAAGGGCTAGTCCGGCTTCCCGCCGAACCGGCGCCGCTGACCGAAGCAGAATTGGCGAGGCTTGACGAACTCGATGCCTCCTATGACGAGCATGCGGCGATCCTCGAAGATGAGGATAGCGCCGAGGAAGCCGTGGCGGCAGCCGAAGCGGCTATCGAGGCCATCGAACGCGAATGCCAGGAAATCCGCGCACGCCCGCCAGTCATTGCGCCCCAGCTGAAGGCCGAGGCAGGCATGATCCTGGTGCTTTCACGCGACGGCACTCCGGTACTCCAGCCGGTTTTCTATGGTGAAAGGCAGGCTGAACCCGCTGAAGGCGACAGCGGGATCGAAGTCGTTGCTGGCGAGGAAGGTTCGGACAAGCGCCGGACAACCTTGTCCAAGCGCCTGGTCGATGAGCTCGCCATGCAGCGTCGCGACGTCATTGCGCTGCATGTTGCCTCTGACCCGGGGCTTGCGCTCGACATAATGGTCTTCACGCTGGCCGATGCCGATACGCACGACTGGCGGGCGCGGGCAGCAACCACACTGCGTGCGCCTCTTCCGGCAGGGCCGATCATCGGCTTCGAAGCCAAGGATGCTCCGGCCAGCAGCGCGCTCGCTGAGCTCAGGTCCAATCTCGACGAAAGCTGGCGCGCGGGCACCGATGCGACTTCCCGCTTCGACTTGTTTCGCGCGCTATCCGATGACAGCCGCGCCGCTTGGCTCGGCTTTGTTGTCGCTCGGTCGCTCGAGGCGAGCCTTAACATGACCGGCGAACGTCAGCTTCCGTTCCAGGATCACCTTGGCAGCCTGATCGGCATCGATATGGCGCAGTGGTGGCGGCCGACGGCGGCCAACTACTTCGACCGGGTCTCGAAGCAGGTGATCCTCGACGCGCTGACCGATGTCGGCGGCCTCGAGCTCTCCTCGCGCTTTGCCTCGGTCAAGAAGGGTGACCTCGCGATGAGCGCCGAGCGCGTCTTCGCCGGCACCTACATCACCGAGGTTGAGGTCCGCGAAAAGGCCCTGGCCTGGGTGCCTGAGGTCATGCGGTTTGCCTCCGCTGCCCCGGAGGCTGGCGAAGCCGAGATCGACGCAAGCGACGCTGCGCCTGGTGTCGAAGGCGAAATTCATACCCCCGCGAACTGGCCGCCTGACCTCCTCCTGACAGGCTCGGCCACTCGCACCTCGAGAAGCGGTCCTTCGGCTCACGCCGGAGGGCCGCTTCCTTTTTGGGAGAAGAGCAGAGGGGGCTGGGGACAATGTGGCACTGACCGGCGAACCCGTCGCCGATTGTCCAGATGCCGCAATCAGGAGAACCATCATGGCCTATCGCAAGGAGCAGGGCGGCGGCCTGTCGCCCGCCACCCGTATCACCCAGGAAATCATCGCCCGTCTGGAAGCTGGCACAAAGCCGTGGATCAAGCCGTGGCGCGGTGTCCCGGTCTCCCGGCCCTTGCGGGCCTGCGGGATCCCGTACCGCGGCATGAACGTGTTCTGGCTCTGGATGGTCGCCGATATGTGCGGCTACGCCTCGCCATTCTGGATGACCTACAACCAGGCAAAATCGCTCGGAGCCCAGGTCCGCAAGGGCGAGAAGTCGACCATCGCTATCTTCTACAAGAGCTACACCAAAGAGGTGGAAGCGCCCGATACCGGCGAAAGGACTGACGAGGCCCGCCGGGTGCTGAAAGCCTATCCGGTGTTCAACGCCGATCAGGTGGAAGGTCTGCCCGAGCGCTTCCATCCGGCCGCAACGCTGGAACTGGTGGAGCCGGAAGGCCGCGAGGCCGAGCTCGACGCCTTCTTTGCTGCCATCCCGGTCAATCTGCGTCATCAGGGCTGCGAGGCCTATTACGAGCCGACTGCGGATCGCGTCACGATGCCGCCGGCCAGCCTGTTCAACGGTTTCGATCACTACTACGCCACGCTCGCCCACGAACTGTCGCACTGGACCGGCCATACGAGCCGTCTGGGACGTGATCTCAAGAACCGCTTCGGCACAGCGGCCTACGCCGCCGAAGAACTCGTCGCCGAACTCTCCAGCGCCATGCTGGGCGCTGAGCTGGGACTGCCGGTCACGCACCTCGACAGCCACGCCAGCTACATCGAGCATTGGCTCAAGCTTCTGAAGGATGACGATCGCGCCATCCTGACTGCTGCGGCCAAGGCCGAAGAAGCTGCGAGCCTGCTGCTGAAGCTCGGCGGGAGGGTCATGCCTGAGCAGTTTGACGACGCGTCAGACGACGCCGCGCTTGCCGCCTGAGGGAGGATGTCATGGGCCGATCGGTCAGCTATCCCAGCGGCGCTATCGTCGCCTTCACGGTGCTCGAGGTCGAAAGCGACGACGACTGGGAATTCGAGTATGAATGGCTGCGTGACGATGTGTGCGAGCGGGCCGCCAAAGCCTTCCCGTCGCTGATCCCGCATGACGGCTGGCGCGGCCGGGAGGACCGGATCCTCATGCGCAATGCCTATGCGGATTTCGGCGTATCGGTCTACGGCTCACTTGTGGCTGTCTGGATCGTCGAACGCGATGACGGTGCCTATTGGGACGCCGATTGGCGCACGGCGCGTTCACCGCGGGCACGGCGCTGGCTATCCCAGATCGCATCCCGCTTCGATGCCATGTTTGGCGACTATGAATGCCTCGGGCACATGTCGAACGGCGAGGGGGTCTACACCAAGCGCGCAGCTTGAGGTCTGCAGGTTGGTAAGACGCAGCGGTTTGGATTGCCGTCCCTGACTGAGCTTTGCCGGCCGGTCTTGGTCTGTCGCCATGCGAGAGAGGCCCTGGGCCAGCCGCCAGTCTTGCGCAACCCGGCTTGGGCGGGCCCGTGTTGTCCTTGGCCCTTCGGGCTCAAGGCCTGCCCGCGCCAGCCCGCCAAGACGGGTTCCCCCTTACCGGTGCGCAAATCCTGCCTGAAGCTGGCCCTGACGGGCTCTCGCTGGCGCAGCCATGAACGGGTGCGTCGGGGTCACGTCAGTCAGGAGGAAATCCCATGCACACGTCATTTGCCGACCAACTCGCCGGGCTCGATCTTACCGGCTTCTCGATTGGATCTGCTCCCGTATCGACAAGCGATTTCCCTGTCCGAGAAGCGGTCGTCCAAACCCTCGAAGCGGTCTGGTCCGATCTTTTCGCCATGGTGTCCGGGACCGCTCTTGAAGCCGACGCCGAAGATCTTGGCTGGGCCTTCGTCAACATCTTTCACCGCTCGGCGGAACGCAAATCGACAGCCCTTGACCGGGCGACCGACGAGGTCCGCGCGCTGATTGCGACGGCCGATGGATCGGAGGTTCACACCCATGACCTCGAGACCCAGGTCGAGCGGGCGCAATGCGCCGAGAGCGCGATGCTGGCGCTCGAAGAGATGCGCGAAGTCGCGGCAGCCCTTTACCTCAACGAGTTCGGTTCCTCCTGGAAGCCGGTCTCCAGTTCGCGCTTCAATCACAGCGCCATGTTGACTTCTGCGCTCGTCGAAGGGCGCGATTTCCTGCGCGCCCGTGCCGAGGCCAAGCGCCGTGCAGCGGTGCCCGAAGGAACCCCGGTCGTCTTCGCTGGCGGGCGCACCCGTCATGCTACCGAAGACGATGCACTGATCTTCGGCAACAACGTCTGGGCCACCCTCGACAAGGTCCGCGACCGCGTGCCTGACATGGTGCTCATCCATGGCGGCGACACCAAGGGCGTCGACCGCCTGGCATCGAGCTGGGCCGAACGGCGCGGTATCCCGCAGGTCACGTTCTCGCTCGACATGCGGCTCGGCGCCCGTGCCGGCTTCAAGCGCAACGAGCGGATGCTTTCGCTCGATCCGCGCTATGTCATCGCCTTCCCCGGTAATGGCGTGCTCGAACGTCTGGTCATCGAGGCCAAGGCCCGGCGGATCACCGTTGTCGATCGCCGCGGGCCGATGGGCACCAATCCGAAGAGCACTTCGGCAGGCACTGAATGAGGTCATCCCGGTCCTCGCGCCAGCGCCCAATCGGCGCTGGCGTCGTTCGTCAGAGGAAAGGCGCGCGCCTGTCGTTTGGAGCCAGCGAATTGCCGTTGGTTTCAGTTACCAGGAGGCATTCCATGATCGATATCGAGGCTGTGATGGCCGACTTTGCCGTTCGCCAGGCCGAGCGGCAAGTGCAAGTGGCCGAAGAAATCCAGCAACTCAAGGCAGCGATTCTTCCGCGCTTGCAGGACGCTGGGATTGCCCGCGTCGAGATCCGTTTCGACGGATGCGGCGACAGCGGTGCCGTTGAAGAATGTGCATGCCTCGATGCAGCCGGCGCGGCGATCTCGTGCCCGGATGTGACCCTCTTGGAAGGCGAAGCAGACAGCGTTGATCGTGCCGGTTCCGAGGAGCTGCAATCACTCGGGCAGGCACTCGAGCAGCTGACCTATCTGGCGCTCGAACGTCACCACCCTGGCTGGGAGATCAACGACGGTGCCTGCGGCGAACTGGTGATTGATGTGGCTGAGGCGACGTTCGTGCTCGACTGCAGCCTGCGCTTCATCGCCACCGATGATCATTCGACCGAGCTCTAGGAGATCAAGCATGGCTCACTGCTACTACCACGCTCTCTCGTCGGTCCGGAAATGGGGCGGCACGGTCGAGGACTATCTCCCGCTGCACCAGTGGTTCGACCAGTCCAAGGCAATCCTGGCAGACCCACGGCACCGCGCGCTGCGGCACCATGCCGAGGGGATATTCATGCTCGAAACACTCTTCGGTGAGACCCTCGTCAATGCCGATGGCCGGGTCGTTCCGGTGCGTCTGGTCGGCGAACAGCACGTACGCGAAGACCTGGGCTCGATCCCCTCCTTTGCGGACTGGGCGCGCTTGATCACGCCGCAGGCCTGGATGCTTCGCGGCAACCCTCTCGACGGCGCTGAAGGGGTGACGATCGATATGCCTCTCCCCGGCGAAGCAGTTTCGTCCAGGAATGAGCCACCGGTTGGAGGATCGGTCAGTACCGTGATCTAGGAAGGGGTTCTCCGTTGGAAGGTCGGGCAGGGATGATCCAACCAAGACCGGATGGAAACGAGGCAGGGCAAACCTGTTCAAGGCATCCAGCTCCACCCGGCTTCGATGCAAACCTGTCCCTGAATCACCCCCCGTCGAGACGCGCAACCCGGATCAGGTCCGGCCGAGTTGCCGGGCACGATTTTGCGCATCGCTGATGCCGAAAACCGGTTCCCACTTTTCGGCGCGATGCTGCGTGCCCGGCTGCCCGCACCACCCGAACCAGTTCCGGGTTTCCCTTCGGTGCGCTTCGCCATGGGGCGCTTCTGCTCGGGTTTTGCAGCCGGGATGGACCCGGAATGCTCGATCAGGAGAAAGCCCATGACCAATCTCGTTATCCTCGGTGGCCGCATCGCTCGCGACCCCGAGACCCGCACCACCCAGGGCGGAACCAGCATCACATCGATCTCGGTCGTGACCGACCGTCCCGCCCGCAAGGATGGCAAGACCTACAAGGACGAAAACGGCTACACCGCCAAGGACAGCGAATTCCATCGCATCACCTGCTTCAACGGCCTCGGCCAGAACGTCGCCAAGTATTGCACCAAGGGCCAGCTCGTGACGGTCGAAGGTCGCATCCACTACACCCAGTGGGAGGATCAGAGCGGCACCAAGCGCTACGGCTGCGAGATCATCGCCGACAAGGTCGACTTCCTCACCAAAGGCCGTTCGGGCAGCAACGAGGGAGCACCCGACATCGACGAGGACTGAATGTTCTTACCCCACGACAAGGCTCCGGTGGCACGCGCCATCGGGGCCTTTTCTTTTGCTCTGGGGCTATGCGGCGGCGCAGGGCATCGAACCCCTTGCCGCCGCGGAGCGGACTTTACGCGGGAGCAATCCGCTTCAGCGTTTCCTCGATCCCGAGCGCCATCGATGCGCGAACGATCTGGCGCAACTGTGCCGGTTCGATCGTCTCCGCGCCGCACTCGATCAGCAGCTTTCCGAGTTCGGTCGCTGCTTCTTCGCGGAGACGTGCCTCCTCGTTCTCGAGTTGGGCACGCTGTTCACGCAACTTCTTCAAGGCATCTCGTGCAGTAGGCTTGGACCTGGCCATAGTGCTTCCTTCTTGCTGGCCGTTGGTCCCCTCCGCTCCCGATCTTGGCACTGCGGGCGCATGTAGGAAAATGGTTTGTGGGGCAGGCGTTGCGCTTCTGCGCAGGCGTTGGAGAGGTCTCTCTCGCAGAAAGAGCAAGTGTGATGCGGGCTTTGGGGCTGCGTCAAGGACGACGGGGCCCCACCATTTTTACCGGGCAAGCCCGGCAAAAATCGTTGCCCCCATCGCCGCTTCGCGGCCGCTGACGCGGTCCCTGACCCAGCCCGTCACCCACATCCTTCGCAGCTCCTGATGCGACGCATCGAACATCAGGAGGAAAGATCATGTACGCTTCACTGAACATTGCCGCTGCTAGTCCCGCCGCCGATCAGGCAGCCTTCGTTGCAGCCCTGGATCAGGCCCATGCCCGGTCCTTTCACAGCTACTTCACGCAATACGTCCTGACCGATGACGAGGCAGGCTATATCGCGGTCGATGAAGGCGATTACGGCGCCTTGCCCAAGGCCATGCTGGACCGTGTCATCGATACTGTGCCGGGCCGTCTCAGCGATGAATTCTGACCCGCCGGTTTGGGAGGAAGTCCGTCAGGGCTTCCTCCTTTCTTTTTGCTCGCAGACCGTTCCGGCATCCCTCAGCCGGTACGGGGAGGCGGGTTGCCAGCGTCAGTCGGGGTTATCGGGACGGTCGAGATCGGTGAGCCGCTCCGGCATACCCAGGACCTTCAACGCGGCGGCTTCGATTGCCTCCGCCTGTGTCGGGAAAGCCTCGGAAGAACTGATGGACACCCCGTTCGGGTAAGTGACTGTCGCCTGGAAGCCGTTGCCCTTCGGTGTCGCACTCAATGTGACCTGGCCCATGCGGCGCCTCTTTTCTGCCCGGAATACTGGCTGCATAATAGGCGTCGATCCCGTCTGTGCCTATCGAGATCCGCGGATCGGCTACTTGCCGAGGACCCTGGGAATGGGGATCGCAAAACGCATCATCCGTTACAGGATCAATAGCTGGTTCCTGTCCTCGCAGTTGGGGACAGTTGGGCACACCCTACGCGACTGGTCGCAGGAAAGGTGGGCGGGAAAAATATGCAATCACAGAGGGATAGAGCGAATTTTGTGAAATGGCAGCTTCTCCGTCAAAAGTGACGGGGCCAGGGGCGTTACGTGGATTTGACCAAGGTGAGGCCAAGAATGGCGGAATTTCGCAGTCCTATATGTTCTTGACATGTTCTTGAATCTGACTTAGCTTCGATCTCGCCTTTCGCAATGTGAACCGGGCTCCTGACCACAAGGAGTCCGTGCATGACACGGCCAATCTGTCTCCAGGTTTACATCTCCAGCGAGCTCAGTTCGCTGATCCGCAAGGCTGCCAAGGCCAAGGGGATCAGCATGAGCGAGTGGGTTCGCGCCTTGCTCGCCAATGCCTGCACCGAGGACGAGCTTTCCTCGCGGCTCGACGCTTCCATTGAACGCATTTCCCGCCGCTCGGTGTTCCTCATGGTCGGTGTGGATGCGCTGCTGGCAGGGCACCCCGACCACGCGCTGCGCGGTCGGGCTCACCAGGCTTACGTGCGCAAATGCAAGGAACTCGGTCTTTCCACAGCCGCTGGCGAGGGAGGCTCCGATGAAGCGTAATCTCGTCAACTTCACGCGTGGCAGCCAGCTGCTCGGACACTTCAGCTTCATGTTCGCGGCGGGTCTCAAGGGCCCATTGATTGTCGCCGCGCTGGTGATCTCATGGACCTCGTGGTGGACCATTTCGGCAGGCCTCAACGACCATGAAGTCTATCTCGTCTGGATGCGGATCTACGCTGCCATCTACGGCTTCATGGAGTTCGATCCCGCCAAGAGGATCACCCTCGAAACCGCTTTCGGCGCGACCATCCAGTTTCCGATTGCCCAGCTCGACCACTACCCCCGGTGGTCCATGCGTGGGAGAAGCTGATGGCGCTTCTGACCAGTGCCTTGTGGCGTTCCGGATTCTTATTGGTGCCCGCTTTTGCCGTCTTTTACTGGTTCGCCGAGCGGTTCGGCGGTCGTTCCAAGGAGCGCAAACATGAGCGCGGCGCGATGCTGGTTACGCTCCCCGAGCTCGTCGATGAATTGACCGCGCACAACCGGCGCGAGCGCACCCGTGAGCTTAATACCGCGCTGGGCTGGAAATGGCGGCTCAGTCTGCCGCGAGAGATCGCCCGGGTCTTTCCCTATCGGCCATCGCATATCGCCACGGTCGCCTATCCCTGGCGGCTCGAACAAAGCCACGCAATGCTTATTGGCACCACCGGTATGGGCAAGACCGTAGCAATCTCCGACATGATTGCGGAGGCAAGAGCCAAGGGCCAGCGCTGCGTGGTCTTCGACCTGACCGGCGCCTTTATCGAGCACTTCCATGCGGCCCATTGCGACATCATCCTGAACCCGCTCGATGCGCGCTGCCCCCAGTGGAGCCTCTTCGATGAATGCCGTTCCGAAGGTGAGTTCTGGGCCGCTGCGGACGCCCTCGTGCCCCACGACGGGGGCGGTGAAGCCCAGTTCTGGGTGATCGCGGCACGGGCCCTGTTCGTCGAATTCTGCCTCAAACTCGTGACCGAGGGCAGGGCGACCAACGACGCCCTGGCCCGTGAGCTCATGACTGCGGACCTGTCGCGCGTGCATGCCATGATGCGCGGTACCATCGCCGATCCGCTGACCGCACCGGAAGCCGCCCGCATGGCGGAATCGATCCGGGCCGTTTTCAACGTCAACGCCAAGGCGCTCAAGCTGCTGCCGACTGCCGGACCTCGTTTCTCGGTCCGCCAGTGGATCGAGGACGGGGCCGACAGCGCCACAAGCGAGGGCTCGATCCTGTTCATTTCGGCTCGCTATGTCGACATAAGCGTCTGCGCGCAGCTGCTCACGCTCTGGCTCGACACGGCCATGAATACGCTGATGACGATGCCCCGCACCCGCGATCTCAAGTGCTGGTTCTTCGTCGATGAGCTCGGTGCATTGCATCGCCTGCCGGCCCTCGAGAAAGGCTTGCAGACGGCGCGCAATTTCGGTGGCGCGATTGTTCTTGGCCTGCACGCCTATGCCAAGCTCAAGGAGGTCTACGGCGAGAACATGGCGATGACGCTGGCATCGCTCGCCCGGACCAAACTGATCCTTGGAACCGCCGACCGCGAGACCGCCACCTGGTGCTCCGACTTCATCGGCCATCGCCAGGTCAGGGACATGGAAGAGGGCTACACTTACGGCTACAACAATGCCCGCGATGCGGTCAGCCTGACCCCGCGCAAGCATATCGAGCCGCTCCTGCTGCCTGACCAGCTGATGAACCTGCCGCGCCTGTCAGGGTACATCAAGTTCCCCGACGGCTTTCCCGCCGCACCCGTCAAGCTGAAGCCCGTCGACCGACCCAAGCGGGCGGAGACCTTCATTGCCAGGGTCAAGGAAAGCCCGAAGGCAAGGGTCACGGTGCCCCATCCGGCGGCGGAGCAGGCCGAGCAGAAGGCAGCGCCAACAGGCAGCGAGCATCCCTCGTCCAACGATGACGGAGCGGGCAAGCCGGTCGTCCCAAAGCAGGGCGAACTGGCGCTGGATCAGGGACCGAAGGCCGCGCCGAGACAGGAGCCTGACGCGCCAGCCAAGGATCTTGGTCGAGCAGTGGAACACCCACCCGGCAAGCGGACCAAAGAGCGGGAACCGGCAGCTCGTTCCGGGCAGGAGAAGGCGGGCAAGGCCAGGAAGGAGCGATCGAATACCAGAACCGATGCTCCGCCGCGAAAGGCTGGAACTTCTGCCCGCCCACTTCTCCCGATAGGCGAAGCCGCAGCGGCGCGGGATCAGTCGGCTTCGCCTAAGGGCACGCCTAAGGCCAGCACGCCGGGAACGGAAGGGCTGCAACAGGGCAAGCCGGATAACCCGAAGAGCCAAAGCTCCCGCGATGCCGCCGCGCGCAAGCTGATGATCGAGGATGGTCTGCGGGAGCACGAGCCTCCGCCGATCACTGGTCCCGATCTTGGCGACATGGAGATGTGAGCATGTCGCTGACTGCCTCGGGATGGCGGACCGATCGATGCTGTCGGTAGCCAATGTCCGTACCGCCGGCGGCGCGGCCAACTACTTCGCTGCCGACAATTACTACACCCGGGCTGATGCCGATCGCTCGGGTGAATGGCTGGGGAAGGGCGCTGCCGCGCTCGGGCTCGAGGGGACCGTCGACGCACGGCAGTTCGAGGCGGTCCTTAAGGGACTGCTGCCCGATGGCAGCCGCGTCGGCAGTGACAACCGGGCGCACCGGGCGGGGACCGATCTCACCTTTTCGATGCCGAAAAGTTGGTCGGTCCTCGCTCTGGTGGGTGGCGACAAACGGATCCTCGATGCCTATGCGTCGGCCGTCCGGGAAACCCTGCGCTGGGCCGGGAAGAACCTTGCCGAGACCCGGATGGAGGTTCGGGGCAGAGAGCGTGCGGTCCAGACCGGCAACCTTGCGATCGCGCTCTTCCAGCACGACACCAACCGCAACCAGGAGCCCAACGCCCACTTCCATGCCGTCATTGCCAATGTGACGCTAGGGCCCGATGGTAAATGGCGGGCGCTGCGCAATGACAAGCTCTGGCAGCACAATACTTTGCTCAATGCCATGACGATGGCGCGGTTTCGGCTGAGCGTCGAGAAGCTCGGTTACGAGGTCGGGGAGTTCGGCAAGCACGGTAATTTTGAGGCCGTAGGTGTGCCCAAGGTGGTCCGCGATGCCTTCAGTTCCCGGCGAGCGGAAATCCTACAAGCGGCCGCCCAGATGAACTTCTCAGGGCCAGGCGTGCTCGATGCTGCAACCTTGATGACCCGGGCCGACAAAGGGCGCATCGAAGATCGCGATGCGCTGACGCAGCAGTGGCAGGAAGCGTCTGCGAGGCTGGGCTTTGATCCCGCCACGGTGACTGCCAGAGCCAATGCTCGCAGTGCGCAGGATCTTGGCAATGTGACCGGCTTGGGACCAACCATGCGCGCGCTCGTCCGCAATGTTCAGGCCCTCGCAACCACATTTGCCGAGCGCCTTGGCCTGCGCGAAGGTGACCCGCTGATACCTTCCCGGCTGACCAACCGCAGTGTCGAGCAGGTCGCCGCAATTCATGCAGTCGCCTCGGCTGTGCGGCATCTGGGCGAGCGGGAGGCGGCCTTCAGCCGGGCCGAAATCTACCGTGCAGCGCTTGGCTTTGCGCTCCCGACTTCGCTCGCTGACATCGAGCACCGCGTCGACCAGCTGCTCCGTCAGGGACATCTGGAGAAGGGCAGGGGCGCTGACCGGGAACTGCTGACGACACGCGACGCTATAAGCCTCGAACAGCGCATCATTGCTGGGGTCGAAGACGGGCGCGGCGCTGCACCGGCGATTGTTTCTCCCGACCTTGCGGGGGCCCGTCTGCAGGCCCTGTCCCAGATCAAATACGGCATGACCTTGAACGCCGGACAGGAAGGGGCAGGGCGTTTGCTGCTTGGCTCGAACAACCGGATCGTCGCGATCCAGGGCGTCGCGGGCGCAGGCAAGAGCACGGTCCTCAAACCCGTCGCAGATATCCTGCGCGAGGAGGGCAGAGCCGTGCTCGGGCTCGCGGTGCAGAACACGCTGGTCCAGATGCTCGAGCGCGATACAGGTATTACATCGATGACGGTCTCGCGGTTCCTCGCCCGACACCGCGATCTCCTGGAAGGTGCCGATGCTGACCGTCTCGCCGAGGCGCGGGCGGACATGCGCGGCACCGTCGTGCTGCTCGACGAAGCCTCCATGGTCGGCAATGCCGACAAGGAAAAGCTGGTTCGGCTGGCAAACCTTCTCGAACTCGGCCGCTTTGCGAGCATCGGGGACCGTAAGCAGCTGGGCGCAGTCGATGCCGGAAAGCCGTTCGATGTGATGCAGCAGGCCGGCATTGAGACGGCGCTCATGAGCACCAATCTCCGCGCACGGACAGAGGGCCTTCGAGATGCACAGCAGGCGGCGCAAGAGGGGCGCATCGAAGACGCCATGCGCCATCTCGCACCCCAGGTGATCGAGGTGGGAAATGATGCTGCTGTCGAAGCCGCCGCCGCCTGGTTGTCGCTTTCGACCGCCGAGCGCGAGGCAACCGCAATATATGCCTCAGGCCGAAACCTGCGCAGTGCCGTGAACGATGCGGTGCAGACCGGCCTCAAATCCAGCGGCGAGCTTGGTCCTGAAACCATGCGGCTCCAGACCCTGTCCCGCGTCAACGTAACCCGTGAGGAGCTGCGATATGCGAGCACCTACGCCCCCGGCATGGTGGTCGATGTCGCGCGGCGTCAGCGCAACCAGGGCCTTGCAGCAGGCGAATACCGGGTGGTCGGAACCGATGTGGCGCGCGAGCGAGTCACGCTGGAAAACGAGCGTGGCCGCCAGTTCGAGTTTCGTCCCGGTCAGATCAGGCCGCAAGGTGAGCAGGATCCGCTGCGCCTGTTCGAAGTGCGCGCTCTCGACATCTATACCGGCGACAAGATCCGGTGGACCGAGACCGATCACCAGCGGGGCCTGCTCAATGCCGACCAGGCCCGCATTATCGCTGTCGACAAAGAGGCTGTCGTGGTGAAGACATCCTTGGGCTCAGAGCACCGGCTGGAGCAGGGCGACCCGATGCTCCGCCGTCTCGATCTCGCTTATGCGCTCAATGCCCATATGGCACAGGGGCTGACTTCCGATCGCGGCATTGCGGTCATGGACAGCCGCGAGTGCAATCTGGCCAACCAGCAGACGTTTCTGGTCACGATCACGCGGCTGCGCGATCGTCTCACCCTCTATGTCGACAATGCTGGCAAGCTCGAAGCGGCGGTCGAGCGCAATGCCGGCATGAAGCGCTCGGCGCTGGAGACAGTCGATTTCCTCCGCGATGCGGCAGCCAAAGGGCAGGTCAAAGATCGTGTGGCTCCTGCACCGGAACGCAAGCCGCCAGAGCTTGACCGGTCGATCACCAAGCCATTCGAAATCGGCATATAGCGTGCTGCTGTCCCCATCCGTCCGCACACTGCCGGTTGACGCGAAGTTCTTTATTTGTTCTCATTAGCCCATGCCCCGAATCTCCGATGATATCCTCCTCACGCATCTCGAAGTCGCGCTGGCCGTTGCGCCGGAGCACACGCTCGTCCGCCTCAATGCCGATGATCCACGCGCCCAGCGCAGCGCCAGGGTCGATCTGGCTCGTCATCTTGTCGAGCGCATGCGCGGTTTCACCATCGACGGCGACAGTCATGGCGGTCCAGGCGCGCAGCCATGCCTGTTTCCGGGCGATCTGTCGCCGATCGGATGAACTGGTAGTCTTGTCGAGGAGGGTTACTGGAGTGGCCGGTCCGGGGCGTTGGAGCTCAGCTGAACAATTCGCTTGGCGATAGCCTGCCATGTCCGAATGCCTGCCTCGTCGCCAGCAAGTGCGAGCGCCCCAATCTGCTCGGCGACGTGCAAGGGAGCGTTGTCCCCATGAGTTTGCAAGACATGGTTGGCGCAGGCCCAGAGCTCCCAGTCGCTCAGCATCAGCGCAGCAGGCTGACGACACCGCCAACCGCCGCGTAGAGACCGTAGGCGACGAAGGCTGCAGCAAGGAGGAGTTCGAGCCGGAGTTTGAAGGCAGTCGGACGAGGCTGTCCGGCTGGCCATATCTGGCCACAGACAAATCCGTTGAACCCTGAACGCTCCCCGACCACTTCGACGCGGGCGCCGATGAATTTGCGTACCTGACGGGTGTTGTCGAGTTCCCAAGTCCCGCCATCATCGGTTCGCAGCATCGGTCCATTGGCCGACCGTACGACTATGCCGGTCAGATGCGTGGTGCTGTTCACCGGCAGGCCGGGCCTTTCCAGTAGCGATCCCAGCGCAGGACCTTGCCGGTCTTGATCATGGCGCATGACAGATCGGCACCTGACGGCAGACGGCACCAGGCAGCGGTCCTGTGTCCGCCTGCGGACCCCTCGGAGCGGCATGTCAGCCGCGGACCTCTGACCACCACGTGACCGGTCGAAATTGTTCCCTTCGCGCCGCCCATCAGATGTACAAGGGCGTCGCGCGCCTCAATTGCCGTGGCATTTGGGCAGGGCTGATTGGTGCGGCAGGTGCCGTCCATTTCCCGGGCAGCGATACCGGCGATCCGCAGGTGAGGGCCTTCCGCACACCAGACCGGACCATCGCCATCCCAGACATGGGTTGGCGTGCAGGTAAAGGTCTGCCCGGAAGCGACGATTGAAGCGGCAAGGAGGGCAAGCATCAGAGGACCACCTTAGAGCGCCCGTCCGAACCAGAGAACCCGTCCGACGATGTTGAGCGTGCGCTTCTCGAGGCCGCGCCAGCTTGGATAGGCAGGATTGTCGCTCAGAACCGACGCCCGCTTGCCCTGCGGTTCAAGGGCAATCCGCTTTACGCTCAGCATGTCATCCATGCGCAGCACATAGATCCCGTCTCTCAGCCGCGACTGGCCATCCCCAAGATCGACCATCACCTCGTCGCCATCGTGGAGGGTGGGCTCCATGGAGTCGCCGTGCACGGCGATGATCGACAGGCTCGTTGCCTTGCTTGCGGTCAGTCGGCGCAGCCACTTCTCGTCGAAGCCGAACTGCGCGGACTTGGCTTCCATTTCGGCCAGAGCGCCGTGGCCGGCCGATGCCTCGACATTGAGAACCGGCACATGGACCAGTTCGACGACCGGACCTGAGCGACGGGCAGGGGCTCCAAGAACCTTCTCATCGACCCCGAAAAATCGCGCCAGAACCGAGCGATCCTGCTCGTCCAGCTGCCTCGGGCTGCCGCGCCGAATATACTGCTGGATGTAAGCGGCATTGCGCCCCAACAGGCGCGAAACCGAGGAGTAATTCACCCCTCGTTGCTGGATCAGTTCGTCCAGGGCTCTCCGTGCGTCGTCCATGACTGCCAGTCCTATCGCGGGCACCTAGGAAAATCGATCCTAGACTCTAGGAAGCCTTCCTAGTAAGAACATAACAGGAACGCAAGCTTAAAGCGAGTCTATGGCGATGGAGCTATTGGAGCAGATCGAGGCATATTTGGTGCGTAGCTGCGTTTCGCCCAGCACGTTTGGCAGGCTAGCGGTTAGGGATCCTAGGCTCGTCGGAGACCTGAGGGCCGGCCGAAAGCTTAGGCAGAGGACACGAGAGCGTGTGAATGCGTATCTTGCCACCCGGGGTTAGATGGTTAGCACCGACGTTGCTGCCGTTCGGGCGATTTCTCGCGACTTAATAGTGGACATCTGTTGATACCGCTTGGGCTGCGCTGTCTGGTTGCGACGCTACTCAAGAAGCGAGCCCGCGGCGCAGAGCATGAGCTTCGCCTGCTGGACTACAGCGAATCTTCGCCGGGAAGGATGGGCTGTCGAAGCCATGGATCGCGCCAGACACGACGATGAGTTCGGTTGGCGCGCTGGCGTTGTTGAGGCACTGGACATTGTGCACTTGGTTGGTCCACGATAAAGACGCTGTGGTGCTCTTCCCGGCACGCCTCCCCCTCAGTAAGGTGCTCCCAAAGGGGTTCCTGCTTGTCTGATTCAGCGCTTTTCATTTCCGGTTCTCTGTTCACGACTGATTATCTGGCTGAAGCTATCAAGGCTGATCCAGCATATCTGGCGATAGATGTAGACGGCCTTCGTATTGCGCTGGAGAAGATCGCCGCTGCATTCCCGCAAAGTCACAAGACTGTTGATTGCCACTGAGATTTGACCCGGGGGGGCATAAATTTCCACTGAGAAGTGACCCATGTTCTGACCTTTCCCCTGGCTTTGGCTTCGGGGAACAAGGAGTGATCGACATGGCGTTATGAACCGCCCCGGGATTGTCGGAGGCCCTAACTCCTGAGAGGAAGGGTCTACGATGAGCAAGACGACGAACAAGTTTGCCCCTGAGGTTCGTGAACGGGCGGTCCGCCTGGTGCTGGATCAGGAAGGTGAGCATCCATCCCGCTGGGCAGCGATCACATCCATAGCCGCCATGATCGGCTGCTCGGGGCACACGCTGCTGGAGTGGGTGAAGAAGGCCGAGGTGAACAGCGGCAAGCGTGCCGGCGTTCCGACCGAGTTGGCAGACCGCTTGAAGGCGCTGGAACGCGAGAACCGGGAGCTTCGCCAGGCCAACGAGATCCTTCGCAAGGCGTCTGCATATTTTGCCCAGGCGGAGCTCGACCGCCCATTCAAGCGATGACCAGCATTATTGATGAGCATCGGGGTGAGTATGGGGTCGAGCCGATCTGCCGGGTTTTGCCGATCGCCCCATCCACCTACCATGAGCGTGTGGCGCAGCGTCGCGATCCGTCGCGCTTGTCGCCACGTGCTCAGCGTGACGAGGCGATGAAGCCCGAAGTTCGGCGCGTGTTCGACGCCAACTTCAAGGTCTATGGCGTGCGCAAGGTGTGGCGGCAGATGCAGCGCGAGGGCTTCGATATTGCCCGATGCACGGTGGAGCGGCTGATGCGCGATCTCGGCCTGCAGGGCGTGATCCGGGGCAAGCCAGTGAAGACCACGATCAGCGACAAGGCCGCACCGTGTCCGCTCGATCAGGTGAACCGCCAGTTCCACGCCCCGGCACCGAACAGGTTGTGGGTGTCGGACTTCACTTACGTCGCGACGTGGTCGGGGTTCGTCTACGTGGCCTTCGTAATCGACGTTTACGCCCGCTATATCGTGGGCTGGCGGGCGAGTAGAACGGCGCACGCCAGCTTCGTGCTGGATGCCCTGGAGCAGGCGATCCATGATCGGCGCCCAGTCCATCGTGGCGGCCTGATCCACCACAGCGACCGCGGCAGCCAATATGTCTCGATCAAGTATACCGAGCGCCTTGCCGAAGCCGGGATCGAGCCATCGGTCGGGAGCGTCGGCGACAGCTATGACAACGCCTTGGCCGAGACGATCAACGGTCTTTACAAGGCCGAGGTCATCCACCGGCGGGGACCGTGGCGATCATTTGAAGCCGTTGAATACGCCACGCTCGAATGGGTGGACTGGTTCAACAACCGGCGCCTCCTCGCGCCTATCGGCAATATCCCACCCGCCGAAGCCGAGGCGCGCTACTACGCCATGCTGGACGAAACCCCCATGGCCGCATAAATTAAGCCAATTGGCCTCCGGCAATCCCGGGGCGATTCATTACTGAGTGTAATTCGACGCTGGCATTTCCGTCAGCACATCCCGATCCGAGAGATTGAGCGGCGCAGTGGATTGTCGCGCAACACGATCCGCAAGTACCTGCGGGCGGATGCGGTTGAGCCGAAGTTCAAGGTTCCGGCACGGCCGAGCAAGCTGGACCCGTTTGCGGAGAAGCTATCGGCGTGGCTGCGGATCGACGCCAACAAGTCACGCAAGCAGCGGCGCACGGCCAAGCAGATGTGCGCCGATCTCGTGGTTCTGGGCTATGATGGTTCCTACAACCGCGTGGCGGCGTTCGTGCGGGCCTGGAAGGCCGACCGTCAACGCGACGCCCAGACGAGTGGGCGCGGGACTTTCGTGCCGCTGGTGTTCCAGCCAGGCGAGGCATTCCAGTTCGACTGGAGCGAGGACTGGGCCATAATCGCCGGCAAGCAGACCAAGCTGCAGGCCGCACACACCAAGCTGGCGCACAGCAAGGCCTTCATCGTGCGGGCCTATCCGCTCCAGACCCATGAGATGCTGTTCGACGCCATGACCCAGGCCTTCCGGGTTCTGGGTGGCGTGCCGCAGCGCGGGATATTCGACAACATGAAGACGGCAGTCGACAAGATCGGCACCGGCAAGGCCCGCCAGGTCAACGCCCGCTTCGCCGCCATGGCGAGCCACTATCTGTTCGAGCCCGAGTTCTGCAACCCGGCCTCGGGATGGGAGAAGGGCCAGGTCGAGAAGAACGTTCAGGATGCACGGCGGCGACTGTGGCAGGTGATGCCAGCCTTCCCGGATATCGATGCGCTCAATGCGTGGCTTGAGGTGCATTGTATCGCGCAATGGGGCCTGATCCAGCATGGTGTCCTGCCCGGGACCATTGCTGATGCGCATGCCGCCGAGGTTGCCAGCCTGATTCCGATGGGGCGGCCCTTCGACGGCTTCGTCGAGCATGCCAAGCGGGTATCTCCGACCTGCCTGATATCATTCGAGCGCAACCGGTACAGCGTGCCCGCCTCCTTCGCCAACCGGCCGGTGAGCGTGCGGATCTACCCCGAGCGCATTGCCATTGCGGCCGAAGGACAGATCCTGTGCGAACATGAGCGGGTCATCCAGCGATCTCATGATCTGCCGGGACGGACGATCTATGACTGGCGGCATTACCTCGCGGTGGTCCAGCGCAAGCCCGGTGCCCTACGCAACGGCGCCCCATTCACCGAGATGCCGGCAGCGTTCCGGCAGTTGCAGGGCCAGCTTCTGCGGCATCCCGGCGGCGACAGGGAGATGGTGGAGATATTATCGCTGGTCTTGCATCATGACGAACAGGCCGTGCTGCGTGCCGTGGAACTCGCACTGGAGGCCGGCGTCGCGACAAAGACCCATGTCCTCAATATCCTGCACCGCCTGATCGACGGCAAGGACGCTACTCCGCCAAGGATCGATGCCCCGCAGGCCCTGATCCTGCGGCACGAGCCCAAGGCGAACGTCGCGCGCTACGACACACTGCGGAACAAGGATCTGCGCCATGCGTCATGATCCTGCCAGCGCCGCCGTCGTGGTCATGCTGCGCGCACTCAAGATGTACGGGATGGCCCAGGCTGTCAGTGACCTGACCGAACAGGGGGCGCCCGCGTTCGATGCAGCCGTCCCCATCCTCTCCCAGTTGCTCAAGGCCGAGCTTGCCGAGCGCGAGGTCAGGTCCATCGCTTACCAGATCAAGGCGGCCAGGTTCCCCGCCTACAAGGACCTGGCCGGGTTCGACTTCGCTTCCAGCGAGGTCAATGAAGCCATGGTTCGCCAGCTCTACCGCGGGGAGTTCATCGATGGCGCTGACAACGTGGTGCTCATCGGTGGGCCCGGCACCGGCAAGACGCACATTGCCACCGCGCTCGGTGTGCAGGCCGTCGAGCATCATCGCAAGAAGGTCCGCTTCTTCGCCACCGTCGATCTGGTCAATGCGCTGGAACAGGAAAAGGCCCTGAACAAGGCAGGTCAGCTTGCCGAGCGCCTTCTGCGTCTCGACCTCGTCATCCTGGATGAGTTGGGATACCTGCCGTTCAGCCCGTCAGGCGGCGCGCTTCTCTTCCATCTGCTCAGCAAGCTTTATGAGCGCACCAGCGTCGTCATCACAACCAACCTCAGCTTCAGCGAATGGTCCGGCGTGTTCGGCGATGCCAAAATGACAACCGCGCTGCTCGATCGCCTCACTCACCACTGCCACATCCTCGAGACCGGCAATGACAGCTTCCGGTTCAGAGCCAGCTCGGCCGCACCCAAAACCAGAAAGGAAAAATCACCCGCTTGACCTCAAACCCGCACCGCGGGACATAACCACCACCCGGGTCACTTCTCGATGAAAATCCCGGGTCAAATCTCAGTGGCAATCAACAGTCAAGGCTCTCATCGAGGAAGTTGGGGGCTTGGCGTGCCGCTCTGATTTTCCTTCAGGTTTGGTTAGAGTCCATTGTGAGCTGAGCCTGGCCCCTAGTCTGGTCCGGTCATTGCGAGAAAGACCTGCTCTTTTTGCATTAGTGCAGGCTAGCCTGCACTGGTGCAAAAGGGTGCTCCGCCGGAGTTTGGTGACCGGTGGGATAGGAAGAATATCAGTGATCTGATCCCGGAAAACTGGATCGCTTGGAGTTAGAGTTTTTCGCCGTAATCTCCCTGGCTGGGAGGAGCGAAGGACGATGAAGGCATCAAGGTTTTCTGACGCCCAGAAGGCATTCATTCTGAAGCAGGGAGCGGACGGTGTTCCCGTGGCGGACATCTGCCGCAAGGCCGGGATCAGCCAGGCGACCTACTTCAACTGGAAGAAGAAGTACGATGGCATGCTTCCGCCGGACATGCGCCGACTGAAGCAGCTCGAGGATGAGAACGCAAAGCTGCGCAAGCTTGTGGCGGACCTGTCGCTCGACAAGGAAATGCTGCAGGACGTCATCCGCCGAAAACTGTGAGGCCTGCTCGTAAACGCGAGCTGGTGAACGGGGTTCGCAGTGATTGGGGTGTGTCGATCCGCCGGGCCTGCCGGGTTCTGGAGATGGACACCTCGACCTACCACTACAAATCCCGCCGCCGCGAGCAGGCCGGCATCGAAGCCCGCATCCGAGAGATCTGCGAGACGCGCGTCCGCTACGGCTACCGCCGCGTCCACGTTCTTCTTCGCCGTGAAGGCTGGGAGATCAACATGAAGCGAACCCATAGGATTTACAACGAGTTGGGCCTCCAGCTCCGCAACAAGACGCCCAAGCGCAGGGTGAAGGCTAAGCTGAGGGAAGACCGCTGCGCGGCCTCCCGCGTCAATGATGTTTGGGCCATGGACTTCGTCCATGACCAGTTGGCGACGGGCCGTAAGATCCGCGTTCTGACCGTCGTGGATACGTTCTCGCGGTTCTCACCGGTGCTCGATCCTCGGTTCAGCTACCGCGGGGAGGATGTCGTCCAGACCCTCGAGGCGACCTGCGCCGTGGTCGGCTATCCAAAGACGATCCGGGTCGACCAAGGCTCCGAGTTCATCAGCCGGGACCTGGATCTGTGGGCCTACACCAGGGGCGTGACGCTCGACTTCTCCCGGCCGGGCAAGCCCACTGACAACGCGTACATCGAGGCGTTCAACGGACGCTTCCGGGCAGAGTGTTTGAACACCCACTGGTTCCTGACGCTTGCAGATGCCCGCGAAAAGTTGGAGGAGTGGCGCAGATACTATAACGAGGATCGGCCGCACGGTGCCATCGGCAACAAGCCCCCGATCACCCTGATGAATCCCGGTGACGCACCCAGCCCGTCACCGTGACCCTGGCCGGGAAACTCTAACCCCGGGTGGTCCAGAGAATGGTGTCGGATCATCAGGCCGGCAGACTCTCGTTAAGACTGCGGGGCCAGCGGGGGCAAGTCACGACTTCCCTAGGCTCATGCGCCAAGGTCTTATGATCGGTTGCTTCTTGCGCAATTGTTTTGGCGGCTAGATAACCGAAAGTCAGAGCCGGTCCCAGCATTGCGCCTGCTCCGGGATATGTTCCGCCCATTATGCTCGATGCGGCTGTGCCAACCGCGAACAAGCCTGGGATTTCAGTACCCCTATCCGTCAGGACACGCCCCACTGAGTCTACGCGGATTCCAGCAAAAGTGCCAATGTCGCCAGGTATCATCCGGATTGCGTAGAAAGGTCCCTTCCCAAGGGGGCAACGCAGGGATTCGGCTCGTTGGCTGCATCACCGGCTGCTCGCTCGTATGCCGTTCCGCCCTTATTGAACAGCGGGTCATCACCCCGGATGGCATGACTGTCATGGGCTGCAACGGTTTTGACGAGACCCTCGGCATCGATTCCCAGTTTCCCGGCAAGATCTGATAGTGTCTGGCCTTTTAGCAGATACCCATTGCGCAGAAATGGCGAAATCCGGCCCGGCGAAGCCGGAACACGACCGAGACCATAGGCCCGAAGGTGACGATGGCTGGTGACGAGGTAGAACTCTGCGCTGGCCTTGCTGGCACTATGCCGGAGCATCTGCCCTACGAAATCGTGATAGTTGGTCGCCTCGTTGGCGATCCTGTTGCCGCTGCCGTCAACTACGATCACCCCTGGCTTTGCCCTGTCGCCAAAGTGGGGGGTTAGCCAGTCTGCGCCATCCGGTCTGGGAATTATGGACACCGGGGTGAAGGCTGCGGGCTGCACAAGAGTGTTATCGATGCTTCCGCCAAGCTTGCGAACAAGATCGAGGCCCGAGCCGTCATTGGTGTCAGGCAAGTGTGAGCGATGCTGCTGGCCGGCCCTGACATGCGGCAGGAATTCGATTTGCTTCTGACGATTTCCCGAGAAGCTGCCGGTAGCGATGACGACGGCACGGTGCGCATTTACCTGTCGCCGACCTGATGGATGCGCGACTATGGCTCCGAGCACCCTGTCGTGTCTGCGGACCAGCTCCAGGGTTGACGTATTTGTCCAGAGGGCAACCTTCCGCTCGATAAGTGTCAAAGTCAGCCTGCCGACCAAGGCGTTGCCCATGACCATTCGGGTCCCGCGACGGTGGCCCAGCAGGCGATCGCGCATGTGTTTGGCAAGCATGCCGCAGACATGCAGCAGGGACGGCAATGATCGCGTGAAGCGCGAGAAATGAGGAATGTCGAGCCGACCGAGGGACATCCCGCCGAAGATCATCGATGCCGGCATGGGCGAGCGGATTGTCTTGAAATGTTTGCCCAGGCGACGGCCGTCGAACGGCACGGCGCCCAACGACCTGAGCCCCTTGGTTGCGCCCTCCAGGTCAGTGAAGTAATCGACAACTGTTTCGAGCAGTTCATACTTGAGATGGCTGTTGTCTTCGAGGAACGCCAGGGCTGTGGCAGCGTTCCTGACATAGGTTTCAACCCTGTCCCGATCGAAATTGTCGCCAATCACGCGTGCGAGATACCCGATCGCTGCTTCTTCGCTGTCATTGGCAGATCCACCTGCCTGGCGGTTGAGCGGTACCCAGACCTCGCCACCGGAAATCGCACTGGGACCACCAATATGCGCTGCATGCTCCGTCAGGATGACTTTGAGACCAAGAACGGCGGCAGTGACCGCCGTAGCAAGGCCAGCAGCACCTGAGCCGATAACCAGGACGTCACAATCGAAAACCTCATCCCGCATATCGAACTTCCAAATTTCCGTAGCCGTATTTGAATTGACCAGGAGGCAAGGTCCATCTACTAGCATTGTATGCAGCATGTCGACAATGTGTCAATGTGGATGCAGCTCTTCGGGGTGCATTGATGGAGTGACAAATGGTCAAGGTGATGTGGTTCCTTCGCAAGGCGGGACACCTGTCGATGGAGGACTTTCGTCAGTGGTGGCTTGAAGGGCACGCCCCCATGATTGCTGCCCGGCAGGGCCATCTTATCTCGCGCTATGTCGTGAACGTTAGCCTAGCCGACGATCTCCCTGGTGGGACTGGCGTCGAGGCTGGCTGGGATGGAGTCGCGGAGGAATGGTTCGAGACCATGGAAGATGCAAGACAGGCCTTCTCGCTTCCTTCGGCGCCTGAAACGCGCGCGGACGTGATGGCGCATGTTAGCGCTATGGCCCGCTTGGTCGTCTCGGAAGATTGCATACTCGACTGGCCTTCCAATCGCTAATCGGCCAGTTCTATCAGGTCGGAATCAATTCGGGATCTGCAGGACTTTGCGGGCCAGCAACAGATTGCCGGATGGCGCTTCACCTTCAAGCGCACAGCCCGCTCCCAACATGAAATTACGCGGGCCAACCTCTTCTATGACTGCGCGAACCTCAGCTTCGATCGCTTCCGGTGTGCCCGAAACCAGCGTTCCAGCCTGATCCATCCCGCCCACGAGGGTTTGGCTGAAGAGTCTTCGGCCATCAGCAAGGCTGGGGTTGTTCGCTTGCGGTGCCCAGTTGACTGCATGAGCTGGGTAGTCGCGATAGGCCTCCATTCTCAAATCGCCGCCGCACATGTGAAGGAGGTTGAACTCGGAGCCGGAATCAAGAGCGGCCTGGAGTATCATTCGGTCATGGACCGAGACATATTCTCTGAACTGCTCGGCCGTGAACCGGCCGCGCTCTCCGCCATTTGCAGAAAGGAACAAACCAGACACGCCCAGTTCCAGACAGTCCTGGGTGAATTCGCACAGACTTTCGGTGATCACGCCGAGGCCTGCCAACGTCGATTGGGGATCTTCGCGAAGATGCGCCGTGATCCTGTCAAACCCGACATCACTGAAATCAAGCTGGCCAAGCATGTTGTCATTGGCCGTAGCGAAGGAATTGAACATCGTGACGATGATCATGCAATCGTCGCCGATTGCGTCGAGAATCCGCCTGAGCCCATCGAGGTATTCGACCCTCACCGCGTCGTGCCGCGAAGCGGGTTTCAGCCGCCGCCAGTCGCTGAGACTAGATATCCGCTCAACGCCAGAAAACACAAAGGGGTTGTCGTTCATTACCTTTAGGTAGTCGGGGTCGGTCGCTTGATAGAATGCGATATGAGCTTCCGCCATGCCGCGCCCGTTCGCTTGATCTTGCCTGAAGTGCCGCCAGAAGCTTGCAGGCACTCGGTCAACCTGCTGACCTGCAAGCGCTGCGCGTACCCGCTCGACTTTGTTCACGAGGCGAGCCCCTTCAACTCTTCCATCGTGCCCCACATCGCTTCGGCAACGGCCGGTTCGCTTGAGGAATGACCGGCGCCTTTCAGGAGCAAGAGCTTTGAACCGGGCCAAGCCCGGTGCAGCCTGACTGCCGACCACGGCGGACAGACCCAATCACATGTCCCCTGGACGATGTATCCCGGGATGCCATGAACCTTACTGATTTCGCGGATCAGCTGGTCCGGATCGATGAAGAAATCGTTCATAACATAGTGGCAGACGATCTGGGAGTATTGCAGCGAGAATTCGGGAGTCAGCTCAGCTTCGATCTCCTTAAGGTCCGGGCTTACCGTTGCGGCTATCCATTCGAACTTTGCCAATGCGATGGCTGCCCGGACAGCCGCTTCTCGGTCCTCCCCGGACAGGCGAGACCGGATCGTCGAATGAAGGTGCTCCTGCTCTGCCTCGCTCATCCCCTCGACACATTCCAGCCACTCGAGAGGAAACAACTTGCGCATCCCTTGGTTGACCCAATGCATCTCGTCGCGCGTGCCAAGGAAGATACCGCGCAGCACAAGGGCCTTGCACCGTGAAGGGTGGGCCTGGGCATAGGCAAGCGCTAGTGTGGAGCCCCATGAGCCACCTGAAACGATCCATTGCCGGATCCCGAGGTGTTCGCGCAGGCGTTCTATATCTTCGATCAGCAGTGCCGTGTTATTGTGTTCGAGCCCCCGTAGGGCTTGGACAGACCGGCACCGCGCTGGTCGTGCATGATGAGATTGTAGAAGGAGGGATCGTGGAAGCGCCGCGCAGAAGCATCTATGCCTGCGCCAGGTCCGCCATGCAGGTAGAGTACGGGAAACCCTTCCGGATTGCCGCTTTCCTCGAAGTAGAGGTCATAGCTTTGTCCGAGGTCGATCCGGCCGCTGCTGCGGACTTGCTGTCCATCATAGAAAGTCATGGCTGAATCTGACTCCGCTTTTGCACGCAGCGTCCGGAGAGGAGGACGCATCAAGCAGTAGTAAGCGACTCGATGTAGGCATGCAACAAATGTCGACAAAGAGTATGCATGAATTTCAGCGCTGCTGAATCGCGGCTAGGCTTGCTCTCGAGGTCTGTTTACAGAAGAAGGCCGGCGAGAAGGAAAGCGGTTTGCAGGATTGGGGACGCTTGGCGTTCGAAACCTAATTCGAGCCGTTGCTCGAACGTGATGCTTCTTGCTGTGCCTCGAGGGCCGACAAGGCCAGTTCCTTCATCTCTTCAGGGACGAAAACATTATCGTGGTGGCAAGCGGCAATCATGTTGCATGGGATGCCCGCGTTCCACCAGCACGGTTGCCACAGCTGCTGTTAGCCCGGCACCGTTCAGGGCGGAATAGACCTCAAGGACGATGCGTGACATCGGCATCGAGACGTCGAAGCCAAGCTCTGCCGCATCGTCCATGGCAAGCACGAACGAGACTCCTTCCTTTTCGCGGAAAACCGCCAGAACCTTCTCCCTGGCGGCAGCGATGACTTCCGGGTGAGTGGTCGAGCAAAAGACGCAGCTTCCGGTGCTTGGGGCAGGCTTCACACCCGCCAACATGGCCCTGCGCTCGCGAACCGGCTTGTTCTGTTTCGTCATCCCGTCATCGCTGCGACTTGAGCGGACACCGCTGAGCTCCTTTCATGTCTGTGACAACAGTTGCGGATTGTCATCATGTATGCAAAATGTATACAGGAAAGTTGGGCGATCGGGATGCTCACCACTTGGTGAAACAATCCGCAGATAGCGGTTGGAAGGGGTAGTCAGTGATCAAAGTGATATGGTTTCTCAAGCGGGCGGAAGGTTTGTCGCTGTCAGAGTTTCGTCAATGGTGGCTGGGGCATGCTCAAGATGTGCTCAACAGCCAACAGGCTCATCTCTCCGGCTATGTCGTCAACATCCGGGCAGACGATGATGATAGTGCACCGGGCGCGACCAGTGATAGCTGTGAGTGGGATGGCATTGCAGAGCAGTGGTTTGCCGATCGCGCCGCGTTCGATGCAGCCTACAGCAATCCTTCTAGCGCTACCCGTACCGATACCTTGGCCCATACCAGCCGGTTCTCGCGCATGATCGTCGATGAGACGAGATTTCGCTGATTCCCTTAGCCTTGCAGGCGGGCGGTCTGGAGGAGATGCTCGGGGAGAGTTTGCACGGGACTTGTCAGGAGAACGCACGTGGCGCGTAAGGGAATCGTGGTCGGAGGGGCCGGTGGCATTGGACAGGCGATTGTCGAAGCTGCCATCCAGGCGGGAGATGAGGTGATTGTCCTCGATCGCGGACCTGGCAGCTGCGGGCACTTTGTCGCCTGCGATCAGAGCGATCCGGCAAGCGTCGAGAAGGCCTTCGCCGCAATCGATGAAGCCTTTGCCGGGCCTCTCCCGACTGGATGGTCGCGACCGCGTCTATCAGTCGCCGTCACGGCGTACTGGATGCCGATCCGGCGACGATCCTCGAACTGCTCAAGGTGAATGTGCTGGGCACTGCCCTCGTCGCTCAGGCCGCCGGGCGCCGGATGCGCGATGCCCGGGGCGGCACCATCGTCGTCATAACATCGATTGCGGCCGCCCAGGCTTGGCAGAATGAGTCATTTTATTGTGTCACGAAGGCGGCGCAGGCAGCGCTCGTGCAGGCACTCGCCGTGGAACTCGGGCCTTATGGCGTCCGTGTGAATGCCGTTGGTCCGGGACCGGTGGACGTAACCTCACGCGATATGGTCTCGACGCGAAATGACGGGCAGGTCATGTCTGACATAATCCGCAGGACACCAGGGCGGCGCCTCGCCGCGCCTCATGAGATTGCGGACGTCGCCCTGTTTCTGACCAGGACAACCTGGGTCAATGGCCAGACGCTTTATGTCGATGGCGGCTATTTGGCTTCGGGAATGCTCGAATAGGGCTGCAAGGCTCATGACAGGGAAGGGCTGACACGTGCGTCTTTACAGTCACCGGGACCGCCCGGTCCACCTGGGTCCCTACCCTCTCGAGCATCTGCGCCGGATTGCAGAGCCGGTTTCGGTCCCGAACGGTTCGACAGCGCAACAACCATCGGATAACCGGCTTGCCTCCAGCGCTTCGGCATTGCCAGCGATATGCGAGTATCTGGAGCTGTTCAAAGGGCTCCTCGACGGCCCTGTTGCTCCGCAAGTTGCCCCAGTGCCGTCGGATCGGTCGGCAAGGGCGCACAATCTCAAGGCCTCGGCATACTTTCTCGATGCCTCGCTTGCCGGCGTATGCCGCATCACGCCGAAGGACGGTACTGACCTTCCGCGGCACCATACCCATGCCCTGGTATTCCTGGTCGAATTCGGTCGCGAACCATGGGCAGGCGATCCCGGCGAGAGCTGGATTGCCGGAACCAACGCAACTCGTACGGATATGCGCGCGGCGGAAATCGCTTCCGTTCTGGCCGGCTATGTCCGGTGGATGGGGTTCGCTGCGCGTGGGCACGTGCATGGGGCGTCGGCGATTTCGCTTGAAGAGCTTGCGGTGCGAGCTGGTCTGGCGCGGGTTGAACAGGAGCGGCTTGTGGCCCCCTTTGTGCGGCGCGGTTTCCGGATCGGCGCGGTGACTTGCGATTACGAGATGGCCGAAGACCTGCCGCTGGCCGTCGACTGCGCACTTGAGCCTGACGATCCATCTGTCGTTCTCGGCAGGAATGGAACCCGACCAAGCTGGTGGTCGAACGATCACGACAAACGACCGCTGCACCTAGGCTACTACCCCATGGAACGGATTCAGCGGGTTAGTGAACCAACCACCCTGGTCCTGCGAGAACGCATTAAGCGTGTTCCGAAGCGCGGCGACTTTTTCTATCGCGCCGCCGCCGGTGACCTCGGAGCCAAGACCAAGGAGGAAATGTCCAGGTTTCCGATGAAGCATCCTTATGCACTGGGTATGGCGCCTCTGATTAGAAGCATGGTGCCGCTACAGGGCACAAGAGAGCCGGTCCTCGAAGAGAAGAACGCTGAAGAGGTGCCCGAGGCGCAGTTCAACGCGGATTCAATAAAGGCGCTAGGGTACTATCTGGGAGCTGATTTCGTTGGTATCTGCGAAGCCGAACCGTGGATGTATTACTCTCATGATGCCGTGAATGGCAGCCCAATCGCCGCTTATCACAAATATGCGGTATGCATGCTGATCGATCAGGGCTTTGAGACTATGGAAGGCGCATCCGGAGATGATTGGATTTCCGCCTCCCAGTCCATGCGCGCTTATATGCGCGGAGCCGAGATTGCCGGTGTCATCGCGGCGCATTGTCGAGCCTTGGGCTACTCCGCAAGAACCCACACGAATGCCGATTCAGAAATCATCCACAACCCGGTAATCGTCATGTCAGGGCTGGGTGAAGTAAGCAGGATTGGCGACACATTGATCAATCCGTTCATTGGCCCGCGTTCGAAGTCTGTGGTTTTGACCACCAATCTCCCGATGACTGTCGACCAGCCGATTGATTTCAATCTGCAGTCATTTTGTGAAAGCTGCCGGAAATGTGCGCGGGAATGTCCTTGTAACGCGATCAGTTTCGGACCGAAGATTCTCTTCAACGGATACGAGGTCTGGAAAGCGGACGTTGAGAAGTGCGCCAAGTACCGCATCACGCAACAGAAGGGCTCCGCTTGCGGTCGGTGTATGAAGACATGCCCTTGGAACCGGGAGGACACGATCACGGCCCGGGAACTGATTTGGCGATCCATCGAGCACCCGGAACTGGCGAGGGCGATTGCCCTTGACGATGACCTTCAAGGCAATGGCTCGCGCAATCCGGTGAAGAAGTGGTGGTTCGATCTCGAGGTAGTAGACGGCATTGCCCAGCGCCCACGAGTTGGTACCAACGAGCGAGACCTCAATCTCGGGCGGGAGGACAAGCTGGCAGGATTGCAGAAGCTGGCCATTTTCCCACCGGAGCTACAGCCGGTTGGCGGCACTACGCTGGATCAGGTCGTCCCTGTTGATCGCGAAGCTGGTCAAGCGCTTTATGGAAAGGCACGTGCTGACCTGGCCGCACTTAGCAGCGCTTCCGAGGATTCCACCTGTTTCCAAGGCTGGGAAGGGGACGTGCACGCCCGCGAAGCCAGTTTTTACCCTGAAGGGGCGAAGGGGCATGGTCCTTGAGTCGACGGACCCGGCCGTGACAGCGAGTGGCCGGAAAGAATTGTCTGGCCCCCGGATTGCTTTGTGCATACATTGTGTCGGCAAGATTCAGGGACTTGACGGAGATGCTTCGCGTTATGCTTTTCCCGAATGACTATGTCGATGCTCGTGAGCGCTTCCGCACGCTCGCCAGCCGCCGCGGTTTTGCGCTCGAAAGTTATGAACATCCCGCAGAGAATGGGCCGCAGGGCGAAACTCTGTCGTGCGATGTGGCGCGATTGGGGCCAAGCGATGCCGAACGGGTTATCCTGATCAGTTCGGGTGCTCACGGGGTCGAGGGCTTTTGCGGTTCGGGATGTCAAGCTGAACTGCTGGCATCAGGTCTGCTCGACGGATTGCCTGGCGATACTGCGGTCGTACTGGTCCACGCGGTGAACCCCTATGGCTTTGCATGGCTCCGCAGGACTAACGAGGACAATATCGACCTCAACCGGAACTTCGTCGATCACTCCGTCGCCCTTGCCAATCCGGGTTATGACGAAATCCACAACTGGCTCGTGCCTCGGGACTGGGATGGCCCGGCACGGACCGAGGCGGACGCCGCAATCGATGCCTATATCGCTGAACGCGGACTCAGGGCCTTTCAGGTCGCGATGACCAGTGGGCAATATACTCACCCCGATGGCCTGTTCTATGGTGGCAAGGCTCCTGCCTGGTCGAACGAGACTTGGCGAAGCCTGCTTCGAAAGCACTGCGCGAATGCCAGTCAAGTTATTGCAATCGACATTCACACCGGGCTTGGTCCGCGCGGCGTTGGCGAGGTCATCTGCGTCACTTCCGAAGCTGAGTATCTCATGGCCAAGGCGATTTTCGGAGAAGACGTCACCTGGACCGGCGGCGGCGAGGCCGTGTCTGCACAAGTTGGCGGCTCGCTGGCTCATGCTGCGCATCACGAGATCGGCTCCGAAAAACTGGTGATGGTTGCGCTTGAGTTCGGCACCTACCCCATACCTGAGACGCTGGAGGCCTTGCGAGCCGAAACTTGGCTCGTTGCGAGGGGAAACCTCAAAGGCGAGCAGGCGGACAGTCTCAAGAAGGCGCTCAAAGATGCCTTCTATATCGATGAACCCGACTGGCAGATGGCAGTGACTGATCGGTTTCTGGGTCTGTTTCGGAGAATGAAGGAATGCCGCCCGTGACTGACACCCCCTTTAGTAAGTTGCGCCCGGTCAGCATGCCTCGCGATGCCCGACCGATCATGAAGTTCACGGGTGAACTCGCCAATGCGATCGAGCAGCATCTAAGCGCCGCTTCGGACGGCCGATGGGACGTTCCTGTCGATGTGAAACTTGATCCGCGCAATCCGGAGTCCCTGGCGCACTGGCTTTACAAGTCAATCAATCCGGTCGCGAAGGGGGGGGCAGGGCTGGTGTCGACATCGAGGCATTGCTGAAGCCATTCAGGAAGACCCGCTTCGACCTGCTTCCGGCGGATTTTGCAGTCGAAGCCGAAATTTCCATGAGTGCCTCAGGTGACCTGATGTGCACCCCAGGTCTCGACGGTGCGAAGGACCGCCTGTTCCAGTCTGTGGATGATCTGATCTTCGGGGCGGACATTTCCTATGCCAACCTTGAATCGACCCTGACCACGGAGGAGGTCGAGCCCACCGAATTTACGGCGGAGAGCACGCCCAAGATCAATCTCACATCCATGCAGTACGAGACGGTTGTTTCCCACAAGGGCCGCCGGTTCGACGTTGTGCATCTCGCCAACAATCACATCCTGGATTGTGGCGAGGAAGGTATCCTGACCACCCTGGCCAGGCTGGATCAGGATGGGATCTCGCAGGTAGGCGTCAATCGGACCAAGGAGGATGCCGAAAGGCCACGGGTTATCGAGATCAAAGGTGTGAGGATCGGCTGGGTGGCCCACACCTTCAGCGTTAACTTCAAGCCGTTCCCACAGGACAAACCGTGGATCGTCAACATGACTCCGTTCCACCTGGAGCCCGATCCAGACATCAGCCCGATCGAACTGCAGATCCAAGCCTGTCGTGATGCTGGTTGCGATCTTGTAGTCGTTGCCCTTCACTGGGGACTGGAGTTTGAGCTTCACCCCCACCCCCAGCAGGTTGAATGGGCCCATCGCTTTGCCGAGGCTGGGGCCGATCTTGTTATCGGACATCATCCGCACGTGCCTCAGCCAGCGGAGATCTACCGACCCGCAGTCTACCCGGATCGCGCCGTCCCCATCCTGTACAGCCTGGGCAATCTGTCGACCCTGTTGTCACATCCGGCAATGGCATTGAGCCTCGTTGCGCGCATCGGCATTGCTAAAGGCAACTACCGTGGCGAACCGGTCACACGAATTGCAAGTCTTGAGCTAGTGCCCGTGGGCCTGGTCGCAGAGGATGACGGTGGCAGGGAGATCACTAGGCTTGTTCCATTGACGCAGTTGGACAGCGGCGTCAGCGATGGGCCGATGCGGGGCTATGTTGACGAAATGGCTTACTATGCCGGGGTTGTTGTCGGCGGCGACTGGAGAGTCGATGGCCCAGTCTGACCAATCCAGACCCTGTCAACTGGAACGGGCGAATGAGGCTGGCCTGCAAAATGCAAGGCGAACGAGCCCGCAGCCCTCTCGGCGCAACTTTCTCTTGTCGTTCGCGGCAATCGCAGGCGGAGCTTCGATGATGACAGCAGCTTCTGACGCCCAGGCGGACGATCGAAGCGGCACAGGTCGACAGGCAGATGCAAGGGTGCCGACTCTCCTGGCTTTCGGCGACTCCAATACCTGGGGTTACATGCCGCAAATCCATCCTGGGCCTACACGGTATTCCCGCTATGGTCCCTCAATCCGTTGGCCCATGGTTCTCGAGCGGTCCGGCCGGGGTCGCTTTCGCGTTGTCGAACACGGGATCTGCGGCCTTGTCGGTGGTCTGGCGAGTGGCGAGGCCAGATTTGAAGACGGAACCTCGCGGGCGGCAATTGATCATGTCCGCGGCGTGATCCTGGCCAACTGGCCTGTCGACGAACTGGTAGTGATGCTCGGCACCAACGATCTGGCATATCCTTCACTGTCGCAACCCGAGATCATTGCGCCGAAAATTGCAGCGACTGTGCTCGCGGCGCTCGACACCCACAGGTGGCTTGGTGGTAAATCGCCGGGCATCACCCTTGTAAGCCCGATTCCCTTGGGGCGCCGAGTGATCGAACTTGGTATTGAAGAAAATGCATTGGCGCGCTCACGCCTACTTGCGCCCGTGCTTGCTGACCAGGCGCGCCTCCATGGTTGGCGTTTCCTCGACGCAGCCGCCGTCGGCGAATTGGATACAGTGGATGGCATCCACTGGGATGGCACGCATCACTGCCGCTTCGCCGGCATGCTTGCCCCCATCTTTGGGCAACTGGGCATGCCCCGGTGAATGCAGCTCAATATGATAACAGTCCACCATCCACTGGCAGGATCGTGCCCGTCACATAGCTGGAGAGCTTCGAGCAAAGAAACACGACCGGCCCGACCAGTTCGTCCGGGTGCCCCATCCGCTGCAACGGCGCGCGCGCAAGAAAGCGGGCCAAGCGTTCGGGATCGCCTCGCGTTCCCTCGGTCATGGCAGTCTCGAAAAAGCCGGGAGCGACCGCATTCACGCGAATACCGTCTCCCGCGAGGTCAGCAGCCAGCGATCTGGTGAACTGCGCCAAGGCGGCCTTGGAAGTTGCGTAGGCGCTGGTGCCCGCCTGGTAGGAAATGAACGACTGGATGGAGGCGACATTGACAATGTTTCCGCGACTTGTTCGCAAATCAGGCAGGAGAGCCGTGATCGCCCGCAAGGTCCCGGTCAGATTGACGTCCATGACCTTGGACCACGATGCTTCGAAGCCTTCATCACCGATCCTGCCGCCTGCCTCGACACCAGCGTTGTTGACGAGGATGGTCGTCGCGCCAAAGGACCGGCGAATTCGATCGGCGGCTTCCTCTCCCTCGGACGGGTCGACAATGTTCCAGCCAATCGCGATTGCCCGTTCGCCCGCTGGATCTATTTCGTGCGCTATCTGCTCGGCCGCGTCGCGGTCGATATCGGCGACACAGACCCGTGCCCCGCAAGTGCCATGCCCCTGGCAATGGCAGCACCATTACCGCGGCCTGCTCCGGTTATGACTGCGACCTCTCCTTTGAGCAAATTGGCCAGTGAACTGCCTGGAGACTGAGGGTGCCTTGCCGATGACATGATGGGGTTCTCCTGCTTTCTCCGAAGGACCGGAGGCGAAACACGATTGAAAGGAAGTTAGCTTGACCGTTCCGATTATGACTACCCAAATCCGGCGATGGCCGCTCAAACGTCCGTTCGCGATATCCCGTCACGTGTTTACGGACAATCTTGTCCTTGAGGTCACGATCGAGTCCGACGGCGTTAGGGGGCGCGGGGAATGTGAGCCTCACGAGTTTGACGAAGAGGTGACCCGATCCGCAGCAGCGTCGGTGCTGTCGCTCGACCAGGCCGCCTGGTCCCATCTCGATCCGATTGCCTTGAACGCCCGCCTGCCCCGCTCGCCTTGGCGCAATGCCATCGACTGCGCTCTTTGGGATCTCAAGGCGAAGCAAGAAGGGCGCCGAATCTGGGATGTTCTCGAACTCGACATCATGGCCGATGACACCTTTGCCGTCTTTGAAACTATCGCACTGGATACGCCCGAGCGTATGGCCAGTTTTGCGCGCCAAGCGGAAAACGCGCCGGGATTGAAGCTTAAGCTCGGGAGTGCGGATGGCCTGGATTGCGAACGACTTGAAGCCGTCAGATCCGCGGCCCCCCAACACGAGCTGACCATCGACGCGAACGAAGGCTGGTCCATCTGGCAGTTGTCGGAAATCCTCCCTGTGGCTCGCAGGCTTGATGTAACCTGCATCGAACAGCCGGTCCCTGCAGCCTTGGAAGAAGGCCTCTCGACTCTCCCGAGGCTCGTTCCGCTTTGCGCCGATGAGACATGCCTTGACCGTTCTTCGCTCCCGCGACTTGCCGGACTGTACGATATGATCAACATCAAGCTCGACAAGACCGGCGGTCTTACCGAAGCCTTGGCGCTTCAACGTGACGCGGCCGCATTGGGCTTCAAGACCATGATCGGCTGCAACGGTGGTTCGTCGCTTGCTCTGGCCCCAGCGACACTCCTTGCACCCGGCGCCGCGCTGGTGGATCTGGGCAGTCACTGGCTTGCAGCAGACCATCAGTCCGGATTTGAAACAAGCGACTACCGGATTGGACTTCCCAAGGCGGAGCTTTGGGGCTGAGCGGCGAGGCTCCTCCCTGACAGGTATCGACATTTGCGGATTCTGCCGCTCGTCGGGTCAGAAGCGGTCGAGATCATTTGCTACAACGACGCGACCAGTGAAGGTGCGCCGCACGCCTCTCGCATAGACTTCTGGATCGGTTTCGTCGTCCCAGCCAGGTACGAGATGATTGAGAACAACCATTCCAACCTTGGCTGAAGAAGCCATCTTGCCCACATCTTCAGGCGTGAGGTGATCCTGGCGCAGGTGGGCAATCAGTGCGTCCACCTGCGCTGGGTCAGAGCCATCACGCGAGCGCCACTGCTGCTCTATCCTCGGCAGGTCAATGACTTCCGCGACAAGCATATCTGCGCCCTTGGCCAGTGCCTCGACGCGGGGCGACGGCCCGGTGTCGCCCGTGAAGACGATTGACCGGTCGGCGGTGTCGAACCGAAATGCGTAGGACCGGGCATTGCGCGCGGCGGCGCTTCCCTCTTGATAGTGGTAGTGGTTGTTGAGAACCGCCGTGACTGTCACCTTGTCATCCCGATAGATGACTTTGGGTTCGAGCAGATCCCTCGGAAGATCTTGCGCGCTTACCGTAAGCGCAATGGGTCCCGGCTCTGTGCCGCCGATTGTGATCGGGGCAAGTTCTGTTGGTCGGAAGGCTGCAGCAAGATGCTGAACGAACCCGACAGTCATCGGAGGCCCGATGACCGGAAGGGGGTGGCCTGGTTCACCAAGAAGGTCGTTGGCTAACCATCGAAATGTCAGCAGCGCCCCAAGATCCGCGTTGTGGTCGAAATGATGGTGGGTGATAAACACACCCTTGACCTGCCCGACATCCAAACCGGCAGATGCAAGTCGATTCATCAGGCCGTCGCCTGTGTCGACAAGATAGACATCTTTGCCGATAACAACGGCGTTCGATGACATTGCTCTCTTGTCGCGATAGGCCGGTCCGCCTCCTGTGCCGAGGGTAATAACTTGTGTGACAGGCTGTTTCTTGCCGCTGCCTTCATCCTTTGCGTGGACGGTTGCCGAAACCGGCAGCATGGTAGCGGCAGCAATTATTAGCAGGGCTCTGGTCGATATCATTTCGCAACCTCCGGACTCGTAGGAAGTCTGAGAAGCGAGGGATGCTCCAGATCATGCAGAACCTGGATGTTGGCTATCCGCTCCTCGCCTGGCTGTTGCTCCGGTACCGGCGTGGCGGAGTTCAGGTTCTTCTGCATGAAGGAACAGGCCGTCGCTCGCACGACAAGGCGCAGGCGAGAGTTGCGGGCAATGCGTCGGGCGACAAAGCGGAAGCGCGGGAACTTGAGCAGTACCGGCTCGTTCGCTGGCATTGTTCGGTCGCCGCCGTCGCGATGCCGAAGTCGTAGTTGGCTCGAAGAAAGGAAGATGACCGATCCGTCTTCAAGCACCTCGTAGATTAGGACTGCGAGATCGGCGTCTGGTGCATCGCAGGTGACCCAAAGGTCCAGTTCCGGTTCGCCCACCACTTGGGCAGGCTCGTCCAGCGGCGGTGTGTGATAGATTACGCCCTGGCCATAGGTATTGTGGCAAAAGACCGCATTGGTCGGATCTTCACCCCCTAGAATGAAGAAGAGACTATTGTAGGAACGCGGGAATACGGCACCGCCCCCGGACGAAAGCTCGGGTGAGTTGCTAAGACTGGTTTCCGTTTCTAGCGGACGAAGGTCCGTCGGATCACTCACGAAGCTATCGGGTGGACTATCGCCAGCTTCGGCGGTCAGCCATCCGGAATGGAAGATGTCATCGGCTTTGCCGTTGGAGGCAAGGTATAGCGGCTTGCTCTTCGAGCACAGGTCTTCAAGGGTATCGGCGCTCCGCCATTCCTCATTCCCGGTCAGGTAATACTTGATCCGAGCGTCTAGGAAGGCTGGCTTTTCTCCGTGACCGAATATCCATCGGTACCAGTCGAACTTCAGTTTCGGAACGTCTAGCAAGGCAGCAGGTCCGAACTTCAACCCGTATACCTGGTCGCAACCGTCCATGCCCCGGTGATCCCATGGTCCGATCACCAGATAATTGTTGTTCCTTGCTGTGTCGCTGCCATGCCGTTCCAGGCGTCTGTGATGCTCTAGCGTGCCGATCAGGCAAGTGTCGTAAAGACCTGTCAACGAAAGTACCGGGATCTCGAGTTCTGCGAGCGCCTGTTGCGATGGGCGTCGCGCCTGCCAAACGCTCCCCAAGTCGTGCTGTGTAGGTCGTCTTCCCATCCTTTCGCGTGGAAGCCCAGCTCATCTTGTACTCCAAGATAGGAGTGGTTGCGCGCGTAGAGATCGCCTTGGATGCGGTTGAAGAGCAAGGTATCGGCAGCAAGGTTCCAGGAAATCGAATGCCCCTTAAGCGTGACTCTCCAGCGGTAGATATAGGGTGAACCAATGCCGCCACGCGGAATGTCATACCCTGGCATGAAGGCGGCTGATGGCACGATTGTTTTAAGGGAAGGGGGCAGGGTCCCCGCGATGATCCACTGGTTCCAGCCCGTGTATGAACCACCGGTCAGGCCGACCTGCCCATCGCTCCACGGCTGTGCAGCAATCCATTCTACGGTGTCGTATCCATCTGGGGCGTCGTTGATCCATTGCTGGAATTCGGACCCTGATCCGCCTCGGCCTCGACAGTCGACCGCCAGGAACGCCATGCCTTCACGGGTGAAGGAAATCGCCTCGCGGTGCAGATTGTCGGCCAAGTAGGGAGTCATTTCCATCACCGCCGGCAACGGGCCTGGCCGGTTGAGCGGCAGATACAGAATTGCACCAAGCTCCACTCCATCGCGCATCGGAATGCGGACAAAGCGTGCGGAGTAGTCGGCGCAACCCCGGCTGTCCGGTGCATTGTCGCTAAGAATGGTCATGACTTCTCACTCACTTCATTCGAATGGTTGCAGCCCAAACATACAACGTGTATTGTTTGTGTCGACAAAAATCCACGCAGCTCGCGCATAGCCTTTGGCAGGGAGGAAATTGCAATGATAAATCGCGTCAGGAAAGGCATCTGGCTTGCTGCCGCCCTAGTCGCGGTAAGTGGCTGTGCCGGGCGTGCCGAGGTGCGCGCAGGTCCTCCCGGTGCAGGGTGCACGGATCCGGTATACCGGCAACTTGATTTCAAGATCGGCGAGTTCAAGGTAACCGGCATTGGTGGCGCGCCGGCCGGCGAAAGCAAGGTTGAAGCAGTCCTGGGCGGCTGCATGCTTTTGGAGCAATGGCGGGGGGCGATTAGTGGTTACGGGCGTGCTCACATGTTCTACGACAAGTCCGACCGCCTCTGGAGATTGATTTTCGTCACTGACGATGGCGAAACGATGTACCTATCGGGGCAGTTTGAGGGCTCTGCCTTGGTCCTGACTGGCGAGAACGACATCGACTCATTTGTCGGGCTTCATCGCATGAGCTTTTCCCCACTGGCTGATGGGGAAATCGTCAGCTCTGGGAGCTCTCGATCGACAAGGGCGCCACTTGGAAAGTCATACACGACGGGACCTACCGGCGAGTAGTTGGTCGTTGAGATGGCAAGTCCTGTTGAGACCCTGCGAGATGGTGGTGACTACGACTACATCATAGTCGGGGCGGGTTCGGCAGGTTGCGTGATCGCTTCGCGCTTGAGCGAAGACCCCAAAGTCTCGGTCTTGTTGATCGAATCTGGCGGTTCCGAACGCAACTGGAAGTTTCGCATTCCGGGTGGTCAGTCGTTCGTCAAGGATTGGGAGCCCTATGCCTGGCTTTACCAGACCAAGAGCGATCCCAGCCGTTTCGATCGGGCCGAGACTTGGCGACGGGGGCGCATTCTTGGCGGCAGCAGCACGATCAATGGCGTAATTTATGCGATAGGTCTGCCGCGAGATTATGACCTCTGGGCCGAAATGGGCGCTTCGGGTTGGTCGTGGAGACATGTCGAGCCGTTCTTTCGGCGAGCAGAGTATTGCCCCGGGCTGGCCGGCAGAGGGAAGTTTGGTCCTGTCCATGTTGAGGTTCTTCGTTCACCTCATGCGAGAACCGATGATTTGATCGAATCAGCTGCCGCAGTCGGAATCCCGAAAGTGGCAGACATCAACCTGGCGAAGGGGGCGGCCATTGGTGTTGCGCAGACCAACCAGCTTCGCGGACTTCGTCAGGATAGCGCTACTGCCTATCTACGTCCGGCATGGCGGCGCCCTAACCTTAGGGTGCTTACCCATGCTCGGGTCGAACGGATTGTGTTCGATCAAGGGCAAGCAACAGGTCTTCAGATCTCAGCAAATGATAAGCTATTCGAGGTCAGGGCGCGTCGCGAGATTGTATTGAGCGCGGGAGCCTTCGGTTCTCCGCACCTACTGATGGTCTCGGGCATAGGGCCGGCACAGCAGCTTCGGACGCACGGCATCTCTGTTGTGGCTGACAGCCAGTCGGTCGGGGGCAATCTTCATGACCATCCTGAACTTTACATCGAGTACGAGGTCCGGGACCGGACATACAGCTCTGCCATGCAATGGCACCAACTCGCGCTGTCAGGTCTGCAATTCGCCCTGGCCAGGCGAGGCCAGGCAATTTCCTGTGCCAGTCATATCCTGGCCTATGCGCAAAGCAGGCCCGAGGAAGTGTCACCGGATTTGTTGCTGTTCTCCGGGCCTTGGGGTTATCTTGAAGACAACTTCACATTCACTTCCGGAGTGAACACTTATTCCCTCTCTCCGTCACTGTGCCACCCGAAGTCACGTGGGCGGATCGAGCTAAAGTCTGCCGACCCCCGCGAAGCGCCGATGATCGTGCCTAACCTGTTAGGCGACCGTGACGACGTTTTGCGTTTGATGCGAGGAGTACGACTGGTCGACCGGATCGCCCGCGCAAAGCCCTTCTCAGATCGGGTCATCAGACGGCTTTCTCCCGGCATTGATCTCTCCAACGACGAGGCACTCGAAGCTTATGTCCGCGAGAACGCGGGGATCTGCTACCATGCTTGCGGCACCTGCCGGATGGGCGACGATCCGGCCTCGGTAGTCGATTCCCGTTTGCGCGTAAGGGGTGTTGGCCGTCTGACTGTTGCCGATGCCTCAGTCATTCCCCTTGTAACTTCCGGGAACCTTCACGCCCCGACCGTCATGATTGGAGAGCGTGCAGCCGACCTGCTCCGCGCACCCGGAAGACACATATCAGCGGCCTAACGGAGATTAATTTATGACATCCTCGGAAATCGCGCCAGTGAACTGGTCAGCAAAGGCTCACGACCTCAGCGTTGAAGTGCGGCCGTGGATCGGTGGCCGTCGAATTGAGGCGAGTGTCACCGAACGGTTCGCATCGCTCAATCCAGCTAACGGTGCGCGGCTGGCCGACCTGCCGGCGTGCGGCGCAGCCGAGATCGATGCTGCAGTTTGTGCCGCGCGAACTGCATTCGAACAGGGCAGCTGGGCCACTCTGTCTCCCAGGTCGCGGGCCAGGGTCCTTATGAACTTTGCAGATGTTATCGAGCGCAATGCGGACGAACTGGCGCTGCTTGATTCGCTTGAAATGGGCATGCCCATCGGCATGGCCGCGCCCGATATGCAGGCCGCTGCCGATGCGGTGCGCGTCGCCGCCGAATCGGCCGACAAGCTGATCGATCAGGTCATACCGAACGATCCGTCGACACTTCTGCTCAATGTGCGGGAGCCCGTTGGCGTAGTCGCCGCCATCACGCCTTGGAACTTCCCGGCCTTCATTGGAATCACCAAGATCGCGCCCGCGCTTGCCGTCGGAAACTCCGTTGTACTCAAGCCGTCCGAGATTGCTTCGCTGAGCTGCCTGCGCCTCGGTGAACTGGCCGCTGAGGCGGGTATTCCTGATGGGGTGTTAAACATCGTGCCTGGCCTGGGATCAGGCGCAGGTGCCGCACTTGCCTCACACATGGATGTCGACCTGCTCACGTTCACGGGCTCCACGGCCACTGGTCGGCGACTTGTCGAACTGTCCGGTCAGTCGAACATGAAACGCCTGATCCTAGAATGCGGCGGCAAGTCCCCTCAGATCGTGTTCGCTGACATGGAAGATCTCGACGCTGTTGCTGAAGCCGTCGTCGGCAGCATCACTTTCAATTCGGGTCAGGTCTGCGTGGCCGGATCGCGACTCATTGTGGAGCGTTCAATTCATGATGCGCTGGTCGAGCGTGTTGTGACACTTGCAAAGCAGATTGAAGCCGGCAACCCTCTCGACGAGAACACCAGCTTTGGACCACTCGCCAGCCGGGAGCAGCACGATAGAGTGCGGCGCTATTTCAAAGCCGGCCAGGACCAAGGCGCTGTTGCAGCGTTGCCCGGCGGGCCCATTGAAGAAACTGAAGCTTGTTACTGGTTGCCGACGGTATTTACCGATGTCCGCAGTGACATGCGCATCGCCCAAGAAGAAATCTTCGGCCCGATTTTGTCAGTCTTTGCCTTCGACGACGAAGTCGAAGCCACCAGGCTTGCGAACAGCACGATCTATGGCCTTGCCGCAAGTGTCTGGACGCGTGACCTGGGGCGTGCGCTCCGCTTTGCGAAGAGTGTTCGGGCCGGATCGGTGACCATTGCGGGCAGGCCTGGAGCGACAGCCGTAGATGCTACGGCAGGCGCTTTCGAGCCACATGGGCAATCCGGTCTGGGCATTGAAGGTGGGCTGGATGGAATGCGCGCGATGACACGGCTGAAGTCTGTCTCCTTTGCGGGTTGAGAGGCTTTGCATTCCGGGCAGAGGGACTGGCTTGCCATCATCGCCCTTCTGGCCGGCAAAGTTGCCCTGGGGCTCCGCTAATCGGGTTCTCGCTGGTAAGCCATCTGATGGGCCAAGGACTGCACACCTATGCCATGCGCCACCTTTTGTCGTTGGTTACTGGCCTCGCGGTACGTACCCGACTGGCCACCGCAGTGAGCGGCGGTGATCCGCTCTTTTGGTGAGCTGCTCAGTCCACTCGATGTGATGGGCCTCGCCCTTTTGGGCTACGCCATGCTGACCGCTACGGCTCAACCTGTTCTATGAGGGCATATGGGCACCCGACGCCTGAGGCGCAGAAATCCTCAGATTCATGCCCATGTTCAGACAGACAGAGAATGACTTGCATTCCATCGACCCTTGGAATACATATTGTCGACATAATGTCGACTGTGGTGCTCGGCAAGGGTGTCTCCATAGTCAAGGTGAGGGATGAGGCATGTCCAAGCATAATTTGACCAGCAGGTGCATTGAAGGCCGCAAAGCGTTTCGCAATCGCTTGGCGGCCTTGCCGTCAGTCGTGGCTGTTGCGACAGCTCTGGCATTTGTGCCGCAGGCTGCAGCTGCTCAAGAAACTCCAGCAGCCGAAGAAGCGAATGGCTCGGAGATTATTGTTACCGCCCGCAAGCGCGAGGAGGATGTCCAAACGGTCCCGCAGACTATCCAGGTTCTGGGCGGCAGCGATCTCGAGGAACTCGGCAAGGTAACTTTCAAGGACTTGCAATTTGAAGTTCCTGGCTTCTTCTTGGAAAACTACGAAACCCGGGCGACTATCACCATGCGTGGGGTGGGCGCTCAGGTTCCCGGTAACGGCGCGGCAGTGGCCGCGCACATCAATGGCATTTACATGCCCTCGACGGCATCGTCCCTGGGCTGGATCTTCGATGTTGGACAGATCGAAGTGTTGAAGGGCCCCCAAGGCACCCTTTATGGGCGCAATGCCACGGGCGGCGCAGTCAACATCAACACGCGCCGTCCCGGAAAGGAGTTCGATTTCGGGGCAAAGCTTGAATATGGCAGCGAAAACACGGTGCGTGCCTATGCGGGCCTTGACGCGCCACTGGGCGGGGAATGGGCGCTTCGTCTTGCCGGCACGCTTACCCGGGCTGACGGTCGCATCATCAACGTCGCGAACAACAAGCGGATCGATGGCAACGAGTTCACCGGTGTACGCCTCACACTGACCGGAAAAGCCGGGCCTGTCGATGTCGACCTGTTCGCACAATACACCAACGAAACAGGTGGCGTTGGCGAGTTTATCGCTCTGACCCCGGCTGGCAAGCCGCTCTACGGGTGGAATAAAGGTTATTACGACAATCCGACCAAGCCCGTCGGCGAGCGGGATCATTATCTCGTCGGCCTAACGCTGTCTGGTGAACTGGGAGGAGGATACTCTTGGCGCTCGGTAACAGGGTATACGGATTACAACGAGCCACGCTCCCTGCTGGACGTGAACCCGCTGCAGCAGCCCGTCCAGGTTGTCATCTCATTTCCTCAGTATGCCGAACAGTTCAGTCAGGAGCTGCAACTTGCCTACGAGGGTGAGAAGGCGAACTGGGTGCTGGGCGGCCTGTACATGGACTCCAAGGAGGGTGAGACCCGCAGGGTAGATATCGTCCCTGTCGCCAACGGATTGCTCAACAGCGCTACTGACAACACAGTCGAAACCTTTGCCGTATTCGGCGATCTGAACTATAATCTTACCGAGCAACTTCGAGCGAACCTGGGTCTGCGTTACAATAGCGATCGGGTCCGCAATCGCTTTGCCGGTAATGGCCCTGCTGACTCCCAATCGTTCGATCTGAGCAGCACGCAGAGCCAAGTCACTGGTCGTGTAGGCCTGGATTACACCACTGCTGGCGGAACGATGATTTACGCCTCGGCCTCGAAGGGTTTCCAGTCTGGTTACAATACGACTGGATTTTCGGCTAATGGAACGCCGCAACCTGCGACGGTCAAGCCTGAGGTCCTCTATGCCTATGAAATTGGTGCGAAGTCCACGTTGCCCGGCAACAACGGCTATCTGAACTTCGCCGGCTACTACTACGACTATCGTGATATGCAGGTTCGCGTCGGCGGCATTCCACTGCTTCCCGACGGGACCCCAGATCCTGCCGGGGTCCCTTTCTATACGGTCCTTAACGCAGGCAAGGCGACAATCTGGGGGCTAGAGGCCTCGCTCAGCAACTTCCGCCTGAGTGACAACCTGCGCCTCGATCTCAGTGCCGGATACCTGAACGCCAAGTTCGATGAGTACTTCACTCTGGACGACACGACGGCGCAGCCGGTCGACTACTCCGGCAACAGGCTGCCTCGAGCTCCCAAGTTCCAGGGAACTGCCGCACTGACCATTGACAAAGTCGAGGTGGGCTCAGGCGAAGCCAGCTTGCGGGTCGAATACCAGTACCGGGGCAAGGCCTTCGACAAGGCCGACAACCGTTTCATTCTGCAGTCCACCGGGCTCGTTAACGTTCTGGTCAAGTATGACATTGGCGACTGGTCGTTGCAGGCGAGCGCGAGGAACCTTACTAATCAGCGCTACTTTGCCTTCTACGATGGTCGAAATTTCGCTCCCCCGGGGCAATTCCGGACATGGATCCTGGGTCTCAGCTATCGCTACTGAGGCGGATCAGCCGGCCGGGCCCTCTCGAGGGTCCGGCCTTTTACCGTTGCTGACCTGTGCTGGGATCAGTTCTACCAGGGTAATGATGCATTGCCGGATTATTCGTGGCAGCTTACTGCTACTTGATGTAGGGCCTCGCCAGCGGCAATTTGGCTTTTTGCCCGGCTTGGAGGTTAGGGATGGCTCAATCGGAACGGTCTGGTGGCAACGCAAAGAAAAGCGTGGCTAAGCCGGAACGCAAGCCTGTTCGGGGCTCGGGAGCCGATACAGTCTACCAGACGCTACGGGCAGAGATTCTCACTCTGAAATTGGAACCTGGCACGCTTCTCGATGAAACCGATCTTGCTGAACGTTTCGGGCTGTCGCGTTCTCCGATCCGTGAAGCTTTGATCAGGCTCGCGGCGGAAGGACTGGTAAAGACCTTACGCAATCGCAGTTCAATTGTTGCTCCGTTCGACATGATTGCCATACCCAGCTTTCTCGACGCTTCGGAGTTGCTTTACCGCCTGACAACAAGGCTTGCTGCGACCAACCGGACACAGGCCCAGCTTGGGCGCATAAAGCAGCTTCACGACCAGCATAGCCAGGCGACACGCGAGCGGGACATGGCGCTAATGATCCGCCTGAACCGGGAGTTTCATCTGGAAATTGCTGGCGCGTCAGGTAACGCATTTTACGCCAACTGGATGCGGCAGCTGCTAGACCAGGGTCAGCGCATCCTCGGCTCTTACCTGCTCGATGTCGCCGAGCTAGGAGATCACGATCTCGAAAGCCACTGGATTGACACTCATCTTGGCATAGTCTCCGCGATCGAAGCGCGGGATGCCGATGCTGCGGAAGCGGCTGGTATGCGCGATTTCGAGACGATTGCTATCAGAATGCAGGAGCGCCTGACCGAGCGCCCATCAAAGCGGTTGGCATTGAAGTAAGGCTCAATCGCTCAAGCGTTCATGGGGCGGCATGGGCTACCCCGTGATCGCCGCCAATGCAGTGCTAGGCTGGTTTGCAACGCGTCAGGCGTTGGTAAGCTTGTCAGGGAGCAGGCCAAGCCGGTCCCGAAGCAGCCAGCGCCCAAGTACCAGCAGGGCGACGACAGAGATCCCAGTACCCAGCCCGACCCAAATGCCCAATCCCTGCCAGCCGCGTGCAAATGCCAGCCACGCTCCAACCCCGATCCCGACCACGGAGTAGCCGGTCACGGCGAAGATCATTGGCCACCGTGTATCATGCAGGCCACGCAACATCCCTGTGCAGACGACTTGAATACCATCGACGACCTGGATCAACGCGGCGATCGCGAGGAAGGATACTGCAAGCTCAGCAACTTCCGCATCAACCTGGGTCTCGGCGCTTATGAACAACGACACAAGCAGGTCTCCTTGAGTTGCTATGAGCACTGCCACGCAGACCATAAACGCAATCGTCAGGCAGAACGCTGTCCACCCAGCCCTGCCGATCAACTCGGGATCCCGACTCCCGAACCCCATACCAACGCGAACCGTTGCCGCCTGTGCCACGCCCATTGGCACCATAAAGGCAATAGTGCCGATCTGAAGCGCGATTGCATGCGCGGCCAGAGCATTTGGACCGAACCAGCCCATCATCACCACCGCGACGATGAATATCGCGTCTTCCAGTGCCATCGCCACCCCGATCGAAACACCAAACTTCCAGAGCGTGCGAAATCGCTCCCAATCGCTCCTCCACCATCGGCCGAATAGCGAATAGCGCCGAAACCGCCGGTGCATCCTGAGGATAGCCATCATGGCCAGCAGCATGAACAGATTGGCCAGCACACTGCCAATTCCAGCTCCGACCAGCCCCAGCGGCGGCAGCCCAAAACCACCGAACATCAAGACATAGTTGCAGCCAGCATTGACGAATACACCTGCAATCCCGACGACTAACGACCAGCCGGGCCGCTCCAACACGGAGAGAAAATTCCTGATCAATAGCACCCATAGGTAGGGTAGTATCGACCACATACAGGCTCGGACATAACTGCCCGCAAGTGCTGCCAGATCGTCATCCTGGCCGAGCATTCGAAGAAGAGGAGCCGTTTGCCAAAGCACGAGCCATACAAGGCTCGAGATCGCCACGGACACCCAGAGGCCTTGCCTGAAGGTGCGACGAAGATCCTTGACGCTATGAGCTTGCCGGCCGCGCTCGCTGGCCATCATCGGCGCTGTTGCGGTGATGAGGCCCATGCAGAATATGGCCGCAGTCATGATCAGACCGGAGCCAAGCGAAGCAGCGGCGAGCTCATTGGTCCCCAGCCAGCCAATCATCACGACATCAGTCGCTCCAATCAGCGTCAACGACAGATTTGTCAGGATCAGCGGCAAAGCAAGCCGTTGGGTCGCGCGAAATTCTGCGCGCCACGGGGAGGCAAATGTCACATCGATCATCCGCTGCTTCGAAGGGACCTTTGCTCCAAACGACGGCGGACTACATGGTGTCGGTGTTTGGTGATCGGAAACATCGCGGCAAGCAGCGCCGCTGCGATCAGGAACAGGGCAGGGAGGTAACCGTTCGCTGCCTTGAGCCCAAAGATCGCCTTGTCTGATTGGGAATCGGCCGATGGATCAAAGCCAAACAGTCCAGCAACAAGGAACGCGAACGCGGGCGCCGCTGCATAGGCAATCTTGCGCAGGACCATCCAGGCAGAAGAATAAAGTCCAGCCCTGTTTCCATTGGATTTCCAAGTGTCATAGTCAACAATGTCGCCGAAGATGGCGTAGAGCGCGACATCACGCGCGACGCCTAGGGTATAGAACAAGGCCATGTAGCCAATGAAGAAGGTCAAAGCGTTCGGTCCGGGTTCGAGCACAGCGATCATGGCCCCGGCAATGGCGCCCCCCGCCAGCCCCACGAGCAGGACCCTTGTTTTTGAAGTCCGTTTCAGCAGATGCTGCCATATCTTCAGGGACAATGTAGAAACCACGATCGCTGTCAGGAAAATGGCCGTGAAGGATGCGCCAACGCCGAGGTAAGTATCGAAAAACAGGAAAAAGAGTGCAGTCATGCAGCCCACCGCAAAGTCGGAGAGGAATGCGACTGCCAAAAACAACTGGAAGGGACGGTTCGCACGAATGGCTGCAATCGTCTCGCGAAAGCTGGACTGTTCGGCTTGAGGCACGGCCCGGCCGTTCGGTAACCAGAAAATAGCGTAAAGAATCCCAAGCGGATAAGCGATCGCGATCAACCAGAACATGGCATGAAGCGCGGCAAAGTTCATTTCTGTTGAAGGCAGAAATGGGAGCAGGGGCACGAGGCTCAGCAAAATGAGGCCAGTGTTTTGCCCAAGACCTCGCCAGACTGCCAGTCGCGATCGCTCTTCGTACTTGTCAGCTAATTCGGCAGACCAGGCCGTGTACGGGATCTCGAACATCGTCCAGGCGAGGTAAAAGAAAAAGTAGCAAATCGTGAACGACCAGATCGTTGGTTCATTACCCGGAACATAAAGACCGTAGGCTGCCGGAATGGCGAGGAAGATGCTGGCAAACAGCCATGGCTTACGCCGCCCCCAGGTGCCTCTTGTCTTGTCCGAAAGTATGCCGACAGCGAGGTCGGTAGCACCATCTGTAAGACGCAAAAACAGCATGGCGATGGAAATTGACGCCAAGGCGAAACCAAACTCCTTGGCGTAGAGCCCGGGGAGGATGGCGAGCGCCGGTGCCCGCAGCATTTCGTAAGGCGCTGCGACAGCGCCATAGCCGACAAAGAGCTTGGTTGGCAGCGCACTCGCTTGCTGTCCGTCAGGCTGCGGCGAACCATCGTTCGCCTGGCTGGTGTCCACTTGGCCCGAACCGCCCATTTACCTCTCCCGGATGTGCTCAGCCGAATTTTGTGCGGGTGCGTGCATTGAATATGCCCCTTTGCTTCGGTCTCAAGCTGCTCTACTCGTGTCGACAATGAGTCGGCAACATTTATTTGGGAACGAGGTTGAACGCATGGAGGGGGTAACACCAACAGACTGTTGCAGGCCTTGTCATCGGCACTCGGGCCTTGCGGCCTCCTGTCAAGTGACGCGCTGGGAACCAGAGCTACCAGTCTTTGGAATTCGGAGCCAATGTCTGCATTGGCAATGGCGCGGCCGAAGACGACATCTGAAGTCAGTACCGTCTTGCGTCTGTGTCATGAGGCTTCGCAAGAAGTGGTCGTAGTCGGCGGTGGTACCGGACCGGTTGCAGGCGCCGAGCCGACGGCGAACCGGATTGCCATCTCCCTTGAACGCATGAACCAGATCGAGAGCGTTGATCCGGTAAACGCCAGTTGCGTTGTGCAGGCCGGTGCTTGTCTGCAGACCGTTCAGGAGGCGGTGGCAGGCTACCATCTGCTGTTTCCACTTGATTTAGGCGCTCGCGGATCTTGCACCATCGGTGGCAACATTTCGACCAACGCCGGCGGGATCAATGTCTTGCGCTATGGATCCATGCGGAGCTTGGTTCTGGGGCTCGAAGCGGTCCTACCGGATGGCACCGTAATCTCGTCGATGAACAAGCTGCTCAAGAACAATGCCGGTTTCGACCTCAAACAGCTGTTCATCGGCTCGGAAGGCACATTGGGAATTGTAACGCGAGCTGTGTTGCGGCTGTTTCCTCAGCAGCCAGACCGACGAACCGCAATGGTCGCGCTACGCGGCTTCGATGAAGTGGCTCAGCTCCTGCAATTGGCGAAACTGAAGTTTGGCACAATGCTCTCGGCATACGAGGTGATGTGGCAATCTTATCTGGAAGAACAATTGCGTTTCAACGGGCGTCGCAGCCCCTTTGAAGAACGGCATGCCTTCTACGTGATCATCGAGACCGAAGGGGCGGACTCGCAAATAAATGAAGCCCTTCTGACCGAAACGCTCGAAACCGCTCTCGGCGATGATCTCATCGCCGATGCAGTCATTGCCAAGTCAGAGCAGGAACGACGAAGCCTGTGGGACCTCCGCGAGAATCTTGAGCCATTCCTCAGCGACAAACCGTCCTTTGGCTATGATGTTGGTGTTCCTATCGGCGACATGCCGGACTACGTGAAGCTCGTAGAAAGCAATCTGAAACGCCGGTGGCCTGACAGCATCTGTTATACGATGGGTCACATTGCTGACGGCAATCTTCATTTCTTTGTCAAGCCCGGTCGTAAAGATGCTCGCAGGGAAGACTGCGATGAAGACGTTTATGGAGCCCTGGAATCTTTTGGAGGTACGATTTCTGCGGAACACGGGATTGGCTTCGAGAAGCGGGCCTGGCTCCTTCGCACACGTTCATCTCAAGAAGTTGGCATGATGCGCTCACTTAAGAATGCTTTGGACCCTAAGGGAATTCTGAATCCCGGCTGCGTCTTTGAGTGATCGCCCGCTTCCTGGATGGAGTGCAATGTGGCTTGGGCCTACTTGCTGTTAGCTGGTCTTCTGGAAATCGTCTGGGCGACTGCCATGAAATTGTCGGATGGCTTCAGTCGTCCAGGTGCCAGTGCTGTGACACTCGTTGCATCGATGGGGAGTTTTGTCTTGCTCGCCCTCGCGATGAGGTCCCTGCCCTTGGGTACAGCCTACACTGTCTGGACCGGGATCGGCGCAATCGGGGCTTTTGTCGCAGGTATCTTCTTCCTTGGTGAGAGTGCGACTGCCATCCGGCTCGTTGCCGCAATCTTGATACTGACCGGCATCGTTTTGATGAAATCAACGAGCGCAGGCTAGTTTCCAGGCTGTCTATTGCAGGACCAAGGATACCACGAAACCTGGCCAGAACGTAAAGACCTAGGAGGGGATATTGCAACCGTCATCATCAGGTTCTTCCGGGTCGGAGAAATCGGCGTGGTTCGGCGTAGCCGTGCTCATGTTCATTTCCGTAGTTGCGATCCTCGACAGGCAGATTCTGAACCTGCTTGTAGATCCGATAAGAGCCGAACTCGCTCTCACCGATATCCAGATTGGAGTCCTGCAAGGGCCAGCTTTCATGGTGTTCTATACGCTGTTCGGCTTCCCATTGGGCTGGATGGTGGATCGAATGCATCGTCTCCGGCTGCTTGCTGCTGGCATTGCCCTCTGGACCGCAGGAACGATCGCCTGCGGTCTTGCAGACAGTTATGAAGCCTTGATTGTCGCGCGGGCTATAGTGGGGATGGGCGAGGCTGTGGCGAGCCCGGCTTCAATTTCACTGATCGCCGACTATTTTCGTCCCGAGAGGCGGCAGTGGCAACCAGCGTTTACGGAACCGCCGCCATGTTCGGAACGGGCCTGGCTCTGGTTGGCGGGGGGCTGCTGTTATCCCTCTCCGAAATCATAGGACCGCTCCAGATCGCCAGCCTGCCACCCATAGAGGGCTGGCGGTTTGCTTTTGTTGCATGTGGCCTGCCCGGCATTCTTGGCGTTTTGCTGGCTCTGTCCGCGCGTGAGCCGCCGCGCCGCCTCGAAACCTATGCCCTTGATGGCAAGGCAGGGTTGGCAAATTTCCTTTTCTCAGCCCGCAAGTGGATCCTGTCTCACTTTTCGGCAGTTTGCCTCGTGGCAATCATGTCATTTGCCTTCATGAACTGGCTGCCCTCCTACCTGATCAGGGGATATGGCTGGCAGCCTGCCAATGTGGGACTCCTTACAGGCATCCAGTTTTTGCTCCTGGGTCCGCTGGGCATCCTCGCCGGAGGCTTCATCGTGCGCCGGATGCAGCAGAAGGGAGTTTCGGATGCGGCAGCTCGCGTCCTGCGACTTGGAGCAATCCTGATCGCCTTGTCGCTTGCCAGCATGGCGGCCCCCTGGTCCAGCGATACTGTTCTACTGCCCTTGAGCCTCGCCGTGCTCTTCGTTTCGATGCTTCCAACGATATCACTGCTCGCGATCCAGCAGGCGACACCAGGTGAGTTGCGAGGCCGGATGGCGGCCATCTATTTCATTACGACGAACCTTGTCGGTTACTCACTCGGACCAATCATCACGGCTGCGTTGAATGAACGATTGTTCACCCAAAGTAGTCAGCTAGGCTATTCGCTCGGGCTGGTCGGAATAGTTCTCGGACCCTTGGCTGCCCTGCTGTTTTCGGTGTCCCTCATACACTTCAGGAAAATCGTTGCGCCAGACCGCGACTAAGGTCTGCATCGATGGTCTACTTCCGAATGAAGTAAGCACATGCCATGTTCGGTTTGATGTTTCTGCAAGACCAAACACGGTCCTTGGCTCGCATTGAGCAGCATTTACGAAAAGGATCTTTGATGATGCGCTTTTTATTTGGCCCGATAGCTGCCGCAATCGCTTTCGTTGGACCTGCTTCTGCCGAATTCTTGCGTCATCCTGATGCTCCAGCCCGCGAAAGTCAGATTGGAGAAGGTGCACAGATTGTCTCGATTGCTCTAAATGATGGGACTACTCTTACAGCCGACCTCTACTTGCCTGACGGCGCAGGGCCGCATCCCGTCATCCTCGAGGTAACGCCTTACGGACGGCGCAGCACCTTCAGTTCATCGGTCGAACACGGTTTTTGGACAGGGCATGGTTACGCGTTTATCGTGGTTGATGCTCGCGGCACCGGGGCCAGCGAAGGAACGCACACTTTTATGGCAGACGCCCGGCGCGACGGGCCTCAGATTGTGGGATGGGCTGCGGCCCAGCGCTGGTCGAGCGGAAAAGTCGGTATGCGCGGCAGCTCCTACAGCGGCACCTACCCACTCCAGACGGCAATTGGTAGGCCGCAGGGGCTTGCCTGTATTAGCCCCAATGCAAACTTCCAGAGCGGATTTGACGGCCCCCTTTCCTTGGCGGTGCCTTCATGCAAGGCTGGGCCTTGGGCTGGACGCCGCACGTAACTCCTATCCTTGCGGGCAAAGCTGCTCCAGTGGATTATGACAAACTACTCTCGCATCGCCCCCTCCTGACGGCGGACCTTGCGGCCCATGGCGTTGAAATCCCGGTCTACCGCCAGTTTCTCGAACACCAGACTTCGGACAACATGTGGGCCGAAGTTCATCTCAGTCTCGAGGATTATCGCCGGATCAATGTACCGGCGCTAACTTTCACTGGCTGGTACGACACAACATTGCCAGGTAGCATTGCTAATTATCGAGCGATGCGCGGACTTGCGGCATCTGCAGATGACCAGTGGATCATCGTCGGCCCTTGGGACCATTCCGGAGCGTCAGAAGGCGGCTATTCCCGTGACACCGGGCAGCCAATCGACAGGATCGGCGCACTTGCTGTCGAATCCAGGGGCCACAAGCCAGGCCAGCGGATGGCCCGGGAATTCTTCGACTGGTGCCTAAAGGGAACCGCCCGCCGTCCCGCATGGCCGTCCGTTCAGATGTTCGTTCCGGGCCAGAACCGTTGGATCGAGGCGGAGCGCCTTCCCAGTCCTCTTGTGAAGTCCAGAAAATTGTTTCTTGGCGGATCGGGGCGAGCCAATGCAATCTCCAGTAAGGGGCTCCTTGAAGCCGGTCCAGGTCAAAGCGCGCTCGACGAGTACACGCACGATCCCGCAAATCCCGTTCGCAGTGACCTTCCGGCGAATGGCCGCAGGGTCCAGGCCGGGGTTTACTCGGGCCGGTTGACATCTCTCACCAACTGGCGCGCCCAGACGTCCTTACTTATGCCACACCGCCTCTCACGACTCCCCTCACTCTTCTGGGAAATGCCAGGCTCTCGATCTATGTTCAGGCTGACGTGCCGGACTTTGACATAGTCGCCTTGCTTGAAGATGTAGCACCCAATGGTACTGCCATTCGTCTTGATTCCGGATGGGCCGGCGTTCTGCGCGCCCGCTATCGTGGCGGTTCTGGTCGTCTTGCGCTCTTGAAGCCAGGCCAAACCGTGAAGCTCGAAGTTAATCTGGGCGAGAAGGGGCATACACTGCGAGTCGGCCATCGCTTGCGTTTCTCCGTCTTCAGTAGCGCCTACCCGTTTATCAGCGTCAATCCAGGCACCGGCAACGATATCGCCACCGACAACGCATCACCCCGTTCGGCTCGAATAACGATCCTGCGGGGTTCTTCGTATCCGTCGGCGCTGAGCTTGGAGGTTCTTGAACCAAGGGCGCAACCATCCAAATGAGCACCTAGTGGGACAGGCTAGGGGTTGGGCGAGCTGCTATCCTTGTTCGCCCAACCCCGCTGGCACTAGCGATAATCCGCAATCTCTTCGAAAGGCTTTTTGACTTTGGCATGGACGGGAACCGTCGCGCCGTCGGCCGGATATCCACACACCAGCAGAAGATAGGGTTTTTCGGAAGCTGGACGACCGCACATATCATTCAAGAAGGTCATTGGCTTGGGAGTATGGGTCAGCGTCGCTACACCGGAATGGTGCAAGGCTGAGATCAAAAAGCCCATGGCAATCCCGACCGACTCCGGAACGTAGTAGTTCTGGCGCTCGATGCCCTTGCGAATGCCCCCCTTACGTTGCCCGAAGATGGCAATGATCCAGGGTGCCGTTTCAAGGTACGGCTTCTGGTCGTCTGTGCCCAAAGGAGTGAGTGCGTCGAGCCACTCCTCGCCTGCCTTGCCGCTGTAGAAAGCGCGCTCTTCCGCTTCTGCACGCTCACGCAGTTCTTTTTTGAGTTCTGCTGATCCGATGATGGAGAAGTACCAGGGCTGGTGATTTGCCCCGCTGGGAGCGGTGCCAGCAGCTTTTACGGCGTACTCGATCACTTCACGTGGCACCGGCCGGTCGGAAAACTCGCGCACGGTGTGGCGTTTCCGCATTTCCTCGTAAAACGCTTCCGCGCGCTCGATCATCTCCGGATGAGGATAATCCATCCGGTCGGGAAGAGGTATCGCATCATGCTCTTTCATGGCCCATCACTCCTAGCTCGACCGCGGCAGTGGCAAATTCTGCCGACTCTGTGTCGACACGATAGAATGAAATGTGCTCGACGGCAATTGTGAAGTTCGGGATTTCAGGAGGATGCCTTGTTCACAGAGCAACACTAAACAGCATCAAAACTGCTCGCATCAATTCTCCAGAAACCGAGAGGTCGCTTCCACAAAGTGAGCAAGATTTGCCTGACTCAAGCCCGCAATGTTGATGCGACCGTCCGGCGCCATGTAGATCGCGCTCTCCTCCCGAAGCAGTCGTACCGCATCTGTTGAGATGGGCAGAAGCGAGAAAAGTCCGCGCTGATTGGCAACTGCGGACAGTCGCGGCAGTGAATTCGCAACAGCCTGCCGGAGCCCGTTTATCCTTTCCCGCATCGTATCTAGTTCCTCCTGCCAAACGGACCGTAGTTCCGGACTGGAAAGGATGATCCGGCATGCCGCCGCACCATGGTCCGGCGGCATGGACCACATTGCGCGCGCGGTGCCGAATAGCTGCGAGCGCACCGCATCAGCCTGAGCGAGCGTCGCCGCCTTCACAAATAGGGATCCAACACGGTCCCTGTACATCCCGAAGTTTTTGTCACAGCTGTAGGCGACAATGGCTTCAGGCAAGTTCTCGACAAACATCCTTGCGGGTGCTGCATCGGCCTCAAGACCATCCCCAAGTCCATGATAGGCAAAATCGATGAGGGGAAGCAGGCCCTGGCGCTGACACAGCGCGAGTAATTCCGTCCATTCTGTACTACTGAAAGTCGCACCGGTCGGATTGTGGCAGCATCCGTGCAACAGGAGGACATCCCCTGGCTTGGCGGATGCGAGATCAGACATCATGCCATCGAAATCGATCCGCAAGGTCGCCGGATCGTAGAAACGATGGTGGCGGCTCTCAAGGCCAGTCGAGGCTATTAAAGGAAAATGGTTCATCCAAGTCGGGCTGCCCACCCAAACCGCTGAGTCCTTCGAGGCCTCTGCGAGCAATTCGAATGCAAGGCGAAGTGCGCCATTGCCCCCGGGGTTTGCAAGCCGACTAGGCTTGGCGAAGTCGCTAGATCATCGCCCAGCGCGAGACGTGCCGTAAGATCGACAAAGCCGGAATCACCAACCGGGCCAAGGTAGGACTTGCTCTCCTGCTGCTCGACCAGGATACGTTCGGCCGCCTTGATGGCACCCAATACCGGCGTAAGACCTTGATCATCTCGGAAGATCCCCACACCAAGGTCGATCTTGTGTGGCCGTTGGTCCTCCTGGAACAGGCGGATAAGGCCGAGCAAGGAATCGGGCGCTTGTTGGGCTAGTGATCCAAACTGACTTTGATGCATAATGCTTCTCCACGTTCGCCTGGTTCTTTGCGCCAGACAGCACGATCTTGGTCGGCCATGACCTGGTTTCGGTGGTCATGCTCTCTTAGGGATTGATGGCGGACTTCAGCCCGACCCGGCCTGCCGCTCCGGGGCCGCAGCTGCAAAAGCCGCCACAGACCTTGCATTCTTCGTTACCTTTCTAATGGCGGGAAAGGCCTCCAATGAGACTTCGAAGCGTTCGGCGGAGTAAACTTGCGGGACGAGGCAGCAATCCACCAAGCCTACTGTGTCACCGAACGCGAACTGGCCGCCATGCTCCTCGATTAAAGCCTCGAGCGCCACGAAGCCGTCTCTGATCCAGTGCGCGATCCAGTCGTTGACCGCCGCCTCATCGGCACCGAAATCGTTGCGCAAAGCATTGAGGGCCCGAAGGTTGTTCAGAGGATGGATGTCGCAGCAGACGACCTGCGCCATGCCTCGCACGATGGCCCGACTTTCCGCATCTGAAGGTAAGAGCGGAACCTCCGGGTATCTCTCCTCGAGCCATTCGATAATAGCCAGTGACTGGGTGAGGCAGGCATCGTTCACCTCTAGCGCAGGAATCAGGCCCTGCGGGTTTATCGCCAGAAAGGAAGGGTCGCGCTGCGCGCCAGTGCGCAGGTCATGGCTAAGCGCCTCGTACGCTACGCCTTTGAGGTTCAGGGCGATGCGTACACGATAGGCCGCACCCGAGCGCCAGTAGTCGTGCAATCGCATCATGTTCGGGACTCTTCCACCACTCCGCTACACAAGCCGAAGCCGATCGAGCGGAAGCCGTCACGCACCGCGCGGGCAGACAGGATCAGCTCATCGCCATCTTCGAGGAAGCTGCGTTCTTCGCCATCCGGTAAGGTCACAGGCGCCTTGCCCCCTTGGGACAGCTCCATGAGGCTACCCAGGCCCGACGGATCCGGAGTCGAAATCGTGCCCGTACCCAGCAGATCGCCGGGCATCAGGTTGCAGCCATTGGCGGTGTGGTGTGTCACCATCTGCGCAACAGTCCAGTACATCGATGTGGCAGGACCGGTCCCCAGCCGGTGCGGTGGTATCCCCGCCTCACGCATTTTCCGTGTCGCGATCCAGGTCTCGAGCGTCAGCGCAAATGCGCCCTCGGCCTGATCAGCAGGATCGAACAGATAGGGCAGAGGCGCTGGATCACCTTCTGGCCGGGCAGGTTGCGCTATGCGAAACGGTGCCAGGGCCTCTGCGGTGACTACCCAGGGCGAAACGCTGGTGAGGAAGTTCTTGGCCAGGAACGGGCCGAGCGGTTGATACTCCCAAGCTTGCAGGTCGCGCGCTGACCAGTCGTTGAGCAAGCAAAGGCCACCAACGCGGGAACCGGCCTGGCTGATCGGGACTGGCTCGCCCAGCGCATTTTCTCCCGCGATCCAGATTCCAAGTTCCAGCTCGTAGTCCAAACGGAAGCTCGGGCCGTAACCGGGCAGGTCAGAGTCGGGCGGCTTACGTTGCCCTTTCGGACGAATGACCGGGGTCCCGAGAGGCGAATTGAAGATGCCCTGCCATGATAGCCGATCGGTACGTACTTGTAGTTTGGTAGCAAAGGATTGTCGGGCCGGAACTGCCTGCCGACATTGGTGGCATGATGAATGCCAACGTAGAAGTCGGTATAGTCGCCGACCGTGAAGGGCAGATGCATTGTACAGTGCTGCGACGGATAAATGTGCGGCAGCAAAGCCATTCGGCTCGTTAGATTCGTCAGGCTCGCAAATACCGCATGGCGAAGTCCTTTTCTCTCCGCGTAGGATAGCGCGAACAGCGCATTTAGCGTGCCCGTTTCCAGTGCTGGGCAAACGCTGCCAGGAAGAAGCCCGTCTCGTGAAAGCCCGGACAGATCGAGAAGCGAGTCCCCAATAGCAGTCCCGACACGTCGCTGCCCATCACCGAGACAGAAGATGCCAAGGGGGAGGTTCTGCACCGGGAAGTCGGGGTGCTTGTCCGCTCCATCTATCCAGCTGCTCGCCTCGCGATCATGCGTATGATCGATATGGCTCATTCAGCGGGCTCCGTGTGCAGCCAAGCCGCATGGCGCGGTGCCCGCTTCGTCCGACTCCATTCTTCCAGCATGACCGGAGCGAGCTCACGCAGCTCTGCATATTGCTCTGGTGTGCCTATATTACAGGCCAATTCGAGCCGGTGGCCGTTGGGTCAAAGAAGTAGATCGACTTGAAGATCCCGTGGTAGGTCGGCCCCAGCACCTCGATCCCCTGGGCTTCGACATGAGCCTTGGCTGCCAGCAGCGCGACCTCGTCCGCAACCTCGAAGGCGAGGTGCTGAACCCAGGCAGGCGTATTGCGGTCGCGGTCCAATTCCGGCTGGTTGGGCAACTCGAAGAACGCCAGTACGTTGCCACCTCCCGCGTCGAGGAAGATATGCATGTACGGATCGTCTTCACCGGTCGAGGGCACTTTGTCCTCCGCAAAAGCGGTGGTGTATTCCATGCCTAGGACGCGGCTGTACCACTCGACGGTTTCCTGCGCATCCTTGCAACGATAGGCGACATGGTGGATGCGCTTCAGGCTGGGTGCCGAGGTCGTCATCATTCGGCTCCTTCCACCTGAAGCGCACCGCGGCGCAGCTGATCGCGCTCCATGCTCTCGAACAGGGCAGTGAAGTTACCCTCACCAAAGCCCTCATCCTTTTTGCGCTGGATGAACTCGAAGAACACCGGTCCGATCATCGTTTCAGAAAAGATCTGCAGCAGCAGCCGTAGATCGCCCTTTTCGGTCGAACCATCGAGCAGGATGCCGCGCTTCTGCAGTTCTTCCACCGGCTCGCCGTGGCCGGGCAGACGTTCGTCCAACATTTCGTAATAGGTGGCGGGCGGGGCGGTCATGAACGGCGTGCCGCACCCCTTGAGTGCATCCCACGACGCGATCAGATCATCGCTGGCGAAGGCGATATGCTGGATGCCTTCGCCATTGTACTGGCGCAGATACTCCTCGATCTGACCGCCACCCGCCTGCCCCTCTTCGTTCAGCGGAATGCGGATCTTGCCATCGGGCGCGGTCATCGCCCGGCTGGTCAGGCCGGTATATTCGCCCTTGATGTCGAAATAGCGGATTTCGCGGAAGCCGAAGACGCGCTCGTAGAAATCCCCCAGTGGGCCATACGCCCGCCGTAAACGTTGTGGGTAAGGTGATCGATGGTGTGGAAGCCAGCGCCGACCGGATGACGGTCTGCGCCGGGTTCATAAACGAAGTCGATATCGTAGATCGTGAGATTGCTGCCGCTTTCATGGCTTTCGTAGCGGTCCACAAGATAGATGATCGAGCCGCCGATCCCGCGGATCGCCGGCAGCTTCAACTCCATCGGCCCTGCGTGGACGGCAACCGGCTCCGCGCCGCGTTCAATTGCCGCGGCATAGGCCTTGGCAGCATCGCGCACGCGCCAACCCATCCCGCAGCAGGACGGGCCGTGTTCGGCCGCGAAGTAGGCAGCTGGACTCTTTGGCTCATAGTTGGCGATGAGATTAATCCCTCCCTGACGCCACAACTCGACATCCTTCGAACGGTGCCGGGCGATGCGGGTGAAGCCCATCGACTCGAACACGGGTTCGAGCATGCCCTTCTGCGGGGCCGAGAACTCGATAAACTCGAACCCGTCGAGTCCAAGCGGATTTTCGAAGAGGTCTTGGCGGTGTGTCGGTTCAGTCACGAATTGAGCCTTTTTTGGTGATGCTGCGGTTGCCGGGAAGGCGTGACCATCGACTACCAAGAACAGCATGCGTGTTGTGCGCGTAGTTCAGTCGTGACAGATCTGATTGCGCACGTTAATCGCGAAAATATGCATCATCATGAAAGTTTGACGCATGGACAGGATTGATCGGAAAATTCTGAAGCATCTCCAGAGCGATTCATCTCTGTCACACGCAGAACTGGGGGAGCGTGTACACCTCTCGCCCTCGCAGGTGTCTCGACGAATTCTGCGCATGCAAAATGAGGGCATAGTTGCCGGTCAGGTCGCTCTGCTTGATGAGCAGAAGCTGGGCTTGCAAGTGGAAGCCTATGTCGCCGTATCGCTCAGTTCCTACGCGCCCGATATCGTCAGGACGTTCCATGAACGCATAACCAAGCTTGACGAGGTCCTCTCTTGCGCTTCGACAACGGGAGATTTGGATTACCTGCTCCGGATTGTGGTCCCGGATTTGCGGGCATACTCCAAGCTGATGAACACCGAACTGCTCGGCCATGGCGATGTTGCGAGCGTCAGGACAAGTGTAGTCCTCGACCGGATTAAACACACGACAGCCCTGCCGATATCAGAGAAGGAAAGAAACTGACGAGCGATTGATTCAAGCGATTTGCAAGACTGCAGAGCGATCACTGCAGTGTCGATGCCATAGGTGCTGATTTGCGTGTTAGCCGGATGTGAGCCTATTCGGTTAGGACTCTGCGCAGGAACATAGTTTCGACTGCTCGGCGCAGAGCTTCGTTTGGTTTGACCTGCCCCCGCAAAATCCGGCATTCATTGTGCGTCGCGTCAGCTTGCCACTGGTGACATTTGAAACTCGAATCAGAGGCCCATTTTCTGTTTTTGTTCTCCGAGTGCAAATGGCGGAAATCTGCGATAGCTGAGACGCTCGAGTCCCCAAAAAGGCATCGAACCAATACGTTATGTGGCGATTTCGGGCTTTTTGCGGGCCTTTGGCAAAACCCGAACTAGCTAAAGCACTGATAAAAAAGACATAAAAGTGCCGAGATCGAGTCCTCTACTGGGACCTTCTGAAGGGCTGACGGCTACCACTCTTTGACGTCATCGGCGGCCTCCGCACTAGCGCCCTGCGCTCCCTTGGTGACAGCGTCCAGACGTCTCCTGGACCCGCCGATCTTTTGGCGACCGGCAGCCTGAGCTCTTTGAGCCTCATCATGGATATTACCAGCGTCGACCTGCGGCACTGTGCCGGAGCCCGCTCCGCCAATCTGCGCGCGCCCGCGTACTGATCCGGAGCCAGAGATAGCCGAACGGGATACAGGCTGCCCGGCGGCCAGGACGAGGCGATCTTCGATCCCCTCGCGAAGCTGCTCGGCGTAGCTTTCGATGAATTTGGCCTGCAACGCCTGGCCTTCCGCGCTGAGCTGGAAAGTGACATCGTCAAACCGCGCATTGCTATAGAAATCGCGGTTGCTTTCGATCTCGGTGAGACCCCATTCTCGGTAGGTTTGGGACAAATTGAGGCTGCCTGCAGCGCTGTTCCCTTCGAAGAAGGACGCCTGGCTCTCGAGACGATTGGCGAGCTCCTCAGCTCGGCGTGCCTCCCGGCTGTAGCTCTGCGCTTCGGTCAGCGATGCGCTCATGCCACTCGCGGTGCTCGAAATTGACGAGCTGCTCGAGGTGCTGACCGAGCGAACGAAGCCGTCGCGAGTACTCGACCAATTCCTGCTGTCGGACATCTGAGACAAACTACCGAAGATCCGTGAGCGGTCCTCCGACGCGATGCCAATGTCGCTGTCCGTCCACGCTTGGTTTCGCCCACCCTTGGCGCCGATGTTTGCGGATGCGACTCCGTTTGTCACGCCAGCGCTCGCGCCAGCTTCCCCGTTCAAAAACCACGCTACAGTGATGTCGTCCGCTGCCCTGCGCGACAGTCCGAATTGCCGCTGCAGACTGGTCGATGCCTGGTCGACCTCGCTGAATGCCGTCTGGATGCTGTCGGAATTCGAGGTGCCGGTTGCGCTCTCGAATGATGCGCCGCGGCTGAACTGGTCCCGGAGCTCGCGGAACTTCGTGACAGCGCTGGCGGTCGATTCCGTGGCGACATTGGCATAGGTCTCGCTGTTGGCGCGGGCCTGCGATGCCATCGTCGAAAGGCGCGCCGTGAACTCCTGGCCCAGCGTCGGCGTGAAGGGATAGCTGGAGGTCGGGATCTGATCGTAGCTGCCGTCCGGAAAGCTCGTGGTCATTGCTCCGGTGTCGCTGAAAGTTCGCGTCTGCGGCGCCCCATAGGTGAAGCTCGGCGCGATCGTGCCTTGTGCGAACTGGCGGGTTAGGACGCTCGAGTTTTCGAAGCTGGTGTTGCCGAGCGAGACGTTGCCGGTACTTGCCTCCCGGGCCGCTTCCTCGGCCGCGTTCTGGCTCGGGTTGAGGTAGCTCGTCGCGTGGTGAGAAATCGCCATGGCGCCTTTGGCCACACCGCCTGCCAGGAACGGCACCGATGCAATAAGATAGCCTGCCAGCAGACCGATATCGCTGTTGACGTCGGCCAGCCCGGTAAAGCTTGCAAGGCTGAGGCCGTTGCTGCCCGTGACCGCGCTCATGTCGGCCGCGCCCTTGTACATCAGCATCATGTGGAGGATCACGAACAGCGGCCCCCAGGCCGCGAGATAGAAGAAGCCTGTCACATAGCCCTTGAGTGCGACAGGTCCCGTCTTTGGGAGCAGGAAAAGCGGGAATAGCACCGGAAACAGCGCATAGAACAGCACGGTCAGCACGACGTTCAGGAGTGGGACCCAGTTCATCGCGTTGCTCGCAATCGAGCCATAGGTCCGCTCGGTCTGAATGTCGGCGCGGGTCTGGGCGTAGACGTCGACATTGCCGGCGCCGCTGGTGCCGGACATCGAGTGCATGGCCTGGCTCATCGCATTGATGGTCAGCGTCTGCTTGAAGATTTCGGTCGCGTTGGCCGAGACGCCGGTCAGGTACTGATAGGCCACCGGCAGGTCGGCAAAGAGCTTCGCCTTGGCGAGCGCGGCCGTCTGGTTGGGGTAAAGTTGACGGCCGAACACCGATCCCATCGCATCGACCAGTCCGGCCCACTGCGCATTGAGCGTGTCGTAGGCCTCGCGGCAGGTCACGATGTTCGAGCTCACCTGGCCTGAAGTGGCATCCCGGGTCAGGAACCGCTGCGCGCGCGCCTGACTGCCCGGCGCGATCGTCGCCCAGATGTCGCCGGTTTCTGCCAGCTCCTTCATCGAGTAGCGGCCGAGCAGAACGTCGTAGAACACGCATTGCCGGAAGTGCTCGTCGAGATTGGCAGCAAACTCCGGATCGGAAATCCGCAAGGACCGGGTCGCATCGTAGAGCCGCGCGCCGTAGATCATCCCGTTTTTCGAATAGTTGAGATCACCGGGCAGGCCGAACACCACTTCAGCCGAGCCCGTCAGGTAGTCGCCGACCTGGCTGGTAAAGCTCGCCATCAAGGCAAGACCCAGCGGCACGTTGCTGACATTGGCCGGGGCAAGGCTCGGGTTGAGCCGGTCGGTCACATGGACATCGAGCCGCGGCACCATGAGGCAGGAGTAAATGAGCGTTGCGCCGAGGAACCAGTTGATCCAGGCGCGCCAGTCCTGATTGAACGCCAGGGTGAGGGCAGACAAGCCGAGCCCCATCACCATCACCACCTGGAGCAGGCTCTTGTAGCCGCCGTTGCCGGTCCAGGCGGCGACTGCCTGGAAGACGTTGACCAGATAGTCCCCGCCGCCGACCGTGAAAATCTCGACCATGTCTGTTGTCCCGCCTGGATGTGGTTGGTCCGGTCAGTTGGTGAGGGCGCGGCTCTGGACGCCGCGCGACCAGTCCAGCGATGCGGCCATTCCGGGCGACATCGAGGCGGCCAGCACGTTCTCGATGAACGCCGTCTTCTCGATGATCTGCAGCACCGCATTGACCTTGAGATGCGTGTTGGCCTGCCGGTCAGCGAGCGCCTGACGCACGACATTGACCTGATTCTGCCACATGGCGATCTTGGCTTCGTCGGCCCCGATGAAGCTCGACATCGAGCGGCCCGCCTCGCTCACGATCCGGTCGAGCACAGCAAACAGCAGGTCGACACTGGCGATCTCGGCCAGGGTCTCCCGGTCGTCGGTCGGCATGCCCCGGCCATAGGCCGCCTGGACGGTCAGGATCTTGTAGAGCGGGATGGACGCGACCTGCAGCAGTTCCTTCTGCTCTTCGCTGATCGCGGTGTCGTCGCGGATGGCCTGAACCATGCCGCCGATAAGCGCCGCCACCCGCGGCCGCAGCGCTTTCGATGCCGGCAGGCTCAGCGACTTGAAGCCCGGGTTGAGGCACTTTTCCGGCTCGTCGCAGTCGAAGATGAGGACGTTGCCATTCGAGGTGCCATCCAGCAGCGAAGTCACGAGGGTGGACGATGCCTCACCAACGATCGGCACGAACTTGCCCGGCTCGTCGTCCTTGGGGGGCACGTAGATGATTGTGCCCAGCAGCGTCATTGCATATTCGGCGAGCTCCTCGTCGAAGCGGCCGCCAGGCGAGAAGAACGCCGACTTCTTGAGGATCGTCCAGGTGTAGTTTCGCGGCACACCGGGATTGACGTCGTCATATTTGCCCGAGCCTTGCGCGGTCGTGCTCGATCGCTGCCCCCTGGTGCCGCACCCATGCTTGGCCGCGGCATAGTCGGTGAAGATCCCTTCGGAGTTGCCGATCGCTTCGCAGATCGCCTTGTCGGCAAGGTCGCCCTTCGGCCAAATTCCGCCCACCAGACCCTGGGCCATCTCGCAGGAGTTGATGTTGAGGTTGTTCATGAGCTGAGCCTTCTGGCTGAACTCCTGCATGATCTTCGAGCATTCCGGGCAGACCGTGTCGATCGCCAGGCTGAAGGCGAAGCCGACGGCATTGTTCGCGACTGCCTTCAGCATCGCGACGATCTCGCTGGCGTTGATGAAGCTGAAGGACCCGGCGAAGATGTCGATGCCGCCGCAACCGGCGCGGGCGCGCGGCAGCTGCAGATTGGCGATATTGGTGGTCTTCTGCGGGAACCGTGTCCAGACATTGCCGAGGCTGTAATAGCCGGCAGACTGCCCCTGGAACGCGGTCGGCCCGTTGACGTTGGCAGCGCCCCCGACGTCGTTCAGAAACGAGTCCATCGAACTGCCGACATCGGCCGATGCGCCAGACAGCGGGAGGGTGAGGGGGATGGCGGCTGCAAGGAGCGCAGCGACGGCTCTTTTCATCCTAGTAGTCACGTCCAGCTTCCTTCGATGTGAGGAGGTAAATCCGGTCCTGCAGTTCGTCGGCGCTCATGACGCCGTAGCCGATCGGTATGGGGCGGCCGGTCTGCGCGTCCCAGAGCACGACCGCTGGCGTGATCTTGGGCTCGAGCCCCATGCGGCTGCGCTGGTTGGTCTCGACCGTGTAGTTCGGGAAATGCCGCGACGGGCCGCCATCGGTCGAAATCGCGCGCACGGCGATATGCCAGGTCGAGGCAACGCTCTGCACGATTGGCGACATGACTTCGCAGGCGCCGCAGCTCTGGGCGAAGAAGTAGAACAGCCCGTAGCGCTCGGAAAGCTGGGCCATCGCGGCGTTCCGTTCCGCGCTTCGCGAATCCTGCCACTGGCGCTTGCCAAGTGTCGAGACCGGGCGCTGCAGCGTGTAGTCGAGCTCGGGATCCTGCCAGATCGCCCGCTGCCAGACGTCGCTGAAGAGCGATGCCCGGTCGAGCTGCGCGCGCTGGAACCGGATATATGCCGTCACATTTGCTGGCGTCGGCTCGAGGATCGCCTTGGCCTTCAGTTCGCGCAACGTCGCCGTGATCGCGTCAAGTTGGCTGGTCGCGCTGGCCGCAGGCGCGGGCGAGGGCGAATTCTGGTCCTGCGGCTTGGGCCGCTCGCAGTAAAACCAGTATCCGAGCCGCCGTTCCTCGCAGTAGAAGCTATCCTGGCGCTCGGCAGACTGCGCATGGCGCGGCGCATCGGCACGGGTTGCGCCACTCTGGGCGAGCGCCGGGGATGACAGGGAAACGGCGTTGGCAATCGCACAGGCGGCAAGCAGCCGCCACGCGGCCTTACTGGCGGGCGCGGGCATAGTAGTCCTCGATCTTCTGTTGGATATCCTGGGTGGCCTGCAGCTCGTCAGGCAGGCGGGCGGCGTCGGTAAACTCGGCGTAGACCTCGCTGAAATCCATTTTCGAGAGGTCGAGCCGGGCGAACTCGTCGATGGTGAAGCCCTGGCATTGCTCGGTCTTCGGCTTACCCCAGGGCTTTTTCAGCTGCTGGCGGCCTTGCTCCTGCAGGATCCGCGAGAGCTTGGATTCAAAGCAGCAATAGACCTTGCGCTTGGTCAGGCACACGCCAAGGAATGAGGACGAGCAATAAGTGCCGACGTAGGCGCACAGACCCTGCGCATCCTTCTGATGCAGCAGCATCTCCTCGCGGCTGCAGCCCAGCGCCACGAGCAGCTGGATGCCCGGGATAAGCGGGAAGCCCTTGCCCTTGCAGCAGTTGAGCACGCCGAAGACCTTGGACGAGCAGCTTTCCCGGGTCCCCTTGAACAGAGTGAGGTTGTCCGGATCGAATTCGCGGCGCGCCTGGTTCATCGCGTTCAAGGCGACGGCCGCGTCCTTGAACTCGTCGTTGGCCTCGCGCTGGATGGTCTCGCACGAGCCATCAATGCAATAGACGTCGCCGTCGCAGATGAACTGGTTGGTGTTCGCAGACTGGTCTGGAACGGGGCAATCATAGACCCGCTCCCAGGTGCGGCAGGGCTCGCCCGCGAGGCAGTCTTCGCGCACCAGCTTGCAGCCCGGAGTGGCTTCAAGTGTCTGGCAGTCCTGGGCCTCAGTGAACTGCGCGCAGCTGTAATTGCGGCTCCACGCCCAGCACGGCTGCGTCACGGCGATGCCATCGACGATGCGGGTCACCGGATCGCTGTCCGTGCACGTCTCGGTGTCTTGCTGGCACGAGGTATCAGCCGCCAGACCAGCACACTGGCTTTCATTGCGCGTGGTCGTGACGACGTTCTCGCCTGTCACCGTATAGGGCGTCGCGCCATCGACCGGCGACGTGCAACTGACGAGAACAACCCTCAGATCGCCCGAGGTACAGCCCCAGTAGATCCCGAAATAAGGATCGCAAAGGTTGATCGGATAGGACTGCGTGACAGTGCATTGCGGCGCGGGGTAGCGGTTGCAATTGTAGACCGAAGCCGGGTCAACCCCGCTGCCACCAACACAATAGTAGCCGTAGACCTGCCGCTGTTCGACACGCGCGGTCAACGTCACGGGGCAGGTCCGCGTTTCCTGTGTCGCCGTATAGCCGACATTGCAGGTCGCCATGTAGCGCGCCGCGGTTCCGCTGGCCGGCGGCAAGGGCACGCAGCGTCCCTGCGAGCCGCCGATGGCCATTCCGCTCGTATAGGCGAGCGGGTCATCGCTGATCACATTGCTGCGCGCGATCGTTGCATCGAGATCCTGCGGCGCAAACCGGGCGCGCCGGTCCATCGAATCCCGCATGGCCTTGTAGCCGGTGTTGGTCGTCGCCTGGCTCGCCGCTTCGCGGCTCATCCGGTCAGGATCGTCGAAGTAACCCGACTGGCTCGGCGTGCCGCCGAAATTGGGGATGCGGCTTGCATCCGGGTTCGTCGTTGCCGCGCTTTGCGCCGCGGCTGTCTTGTCCCGCCCGAAAGCCTTGCCGTCGGCCTTGGCCGCATCGGTTGTGGTTTGGGCGTGGAGCGGGCCGACGAGGGTGAGCAGAAGCGCGCCCACGCCAGCGAGAGAGAGGACCGATCGTTTCATGGAACCTGCCTTTCAAGACGGGCGAGGTGCTGGGCGGCGAGCAAAGCGCCGGGGCCGCCGCCGCGCGCGAAGGTCTCGAGCGCGTATGCTGCGCTGACATTGCCGCTCATCCGGTCGTGCGGCGGAACCTTTGTCTGGCAGTCGAATCCGTCGCACAGATCGAAGTCGCTGCTGGAAACGACGTAGGTGGGCACCACCTCGATCCCGAAGGCGCGGAACAGCCGCGGGTCGATGCCGACGCCGTCCAGCTGCTCGCCGGGCTTGGCAACTTTGGCCAATGCCGCCGTGAGAGCGTTGGCGCTGTTGCCGGGCAGCCCGCGCAAGGCAACAACACCGCCAGCCTTGGTCACGTCTTCGATCATCGCACGCAGCGCTGCAGGCGGCATCGATAGCGAAGCAAAGGCGATGAATCTCGGCGCCTCGCCCATGCCTTCGCTGGTCATGGCGCCGGCATCGGCCACCATCCGGTCAAAATCGAATGTGCTGGCCTCACCAGTCTTCGCGTTCGATGCAGCCTCGCGGGTGTAGCGGCGGGCGTGCGTCTCGGCCTCGTCGGAGCTGGTCCTCGCTTCCCGCGCCAGGGCTTCGGCTCTGGCGCGGGCATTGGCGGACAGCGCGTCGGCATCGCTGGCCCCTGCACTGGCCCGAGCCCGGATAGCGGCCAGATCGAGGTCCGGTTCGGCCGTCTGCGCCGAGGCGCCAGCCAAAGCAGCAAGGCTGGAAAGCGATGCGACGACAAGAAGATGAGGAAGTTTGTTCATAGCGCACAGCAATTCCGCTTGCGCCAGACCAGGTAGCCCATGTCCTCGCCAATGGCGGGATAGACTTGGGTCCCCGACATGAAGGTGGTGGATGCACCGAGGGCTGCGCAGGCGTAGCGGCCCTTGGTCTGCGGATTGGGATTGGTGGCCTGGAAGCGGTACTGCTGCTTTCGCATCACCGGCATCAGGTACTTGCCGCAAAGCCCTTTGCTGCCCATCGTCCCCCAAGCGACGAGTTCGCGGTGGAGCTTGTAGGAGAAGCGGGCGAGCGCGAGCCGCGATGCCTGCACATGGCCGATCGTTGCCGAGACATTGCCGTTGAGCGGATACATCGTGCCCTGGCAGCCCGCGCACCAGAACAGCTCATCGGTCGGCAGCTTGGCCGTTGCCGCCACGCAGTCCGCTGCACAGGCGGCAAGCGCCAAGGGATTGGCGAAGAGGACCGCCTCGGGATTGATGATCGCGGTGAGCTCGCTGTCCTGCCACAGCGGGTCAATCTCGGTGATGTAGAGGATGTCGATCGAGCCGGACTCGAGGCACAGGAAATCGGCGACGATCTCCATCCAGTAGATCAGCGGATAGGCATACCAGTGGACATGCCACTGCGAGTTGTACTGGGTGTTGCCGCCAACCGCCGATGGCCCCGCCATCGACTTGAAGCCGATGTCGAATCCCGGATCGAGCTTCATCCCGCCGAGATTGACGAAGCACCATGGCTTCATGCTGACGTCGGCAAGCCGGACCGGCTCCCAGAACCCCATGGCGATGCCGGGCCGCAAACCGCAGAGGCAAACAGGGAGAGCCGGGTTGCTCGGATCGGGACGGCTCGACGGCCAGATCTTCAGGCCACCGATCGAGATCGGAAACAGGCACGACCAGCAGATGTCCGTGATCGGATTGACGAACTTGCCAGTGCAGCGCCCGGGGCCTGCCGCAGCCTGGGCAGGAGCACTGGACACGACGCTCAGGCTGGTGAGCAGAAGTGCTCCGCAAAGCCATGACAGAAGGCGTTTTTTCTTGCTCATGACGGCGCACGCTCCTTGAGAGGCACGGGCTGCTCGGTGATGATGAGCGCGCGGCCCTGCTGCTCGACGGTTGCGGGCACGGCGCGAATGCCAAAGTGTTTCACCAGCGTGCCGCCCTGATCGAAGTAGAAGCGCCGCTGACGGGCCTTCATGAGTTCGAGCGGCGCACCGGCTACGAGGATGAGCTTCGCCTTGGTGCTGGCAAAGCGGCGGGTGGCCCAGGCGAGCTGCGCCGGGTCGTCCCCGTCGAGAAAGACGAGAGGTGCGCGCAGCGGCACGGTATCCAGAGGATTGACCCGCGTGCCTGCGGCAATGATGACCCGGCCCTTGTCGTCGGCAATATCGCGCGGGGCGGTGATCGTCGGATCGAAGCGCCAGCTGCGCAGCGCCGCTGCGAGGGTAACGCCCGCGACCGGCTCTGGCCGGTTGACCCGGGCGATTGTCCGCCGCTTCAGCTCTTCGTTGAGACGGGCCGTTTCGCCGGTCTTCTCAAGCTGGGCAAGCCTGGCATGGATCTGCTGAAGCAGGTCCGGTTCGATGACCGGCCATACCGCGCCGTGCTGGCCGTAATCGCGAGCCATTGCCTGTGGTGCGATGGCCAGCGCCAGCGCAGTGGTGCAAACCGGCAGAGTGAGGAGCCTCACAGGATTGGCCTCCCGACCCCGAGTATGCGCGGCCCACAGATCCAACCGATCGCGGCATAGCGGCTGTCGAAACCATCCCTGTGTTCGCTGGTGACGAAGTAGCAGCCTTTCGGCACGCGCCCCGTAGGTCCAAGCGCCAGCGGTTCGCCGAGGCGGCTCTCAAGCTTGGCCTTGGCCACGGCCTCACCGTTGACGAAGTAGATGCGGTTTTGCTCGGTGATGATGTCGCCCGGAACACCGCTCACACGCTTGCCGAACGGCTTGGGCTTCGCCCCGAAATGCTTGACCAACAAAGGCGAGGTGGGTGGGGCGAACAGGATGATGTCCCCGCGATGCACGGGTGCCCCCCGCGTGACCCAGATGGCCCAGTAGGGCAGGCTGGGGCTCACATTGATCATAAGCGCATGGCCCTGCGCGAAGGCGGCAAGCGAGGAGAGCGCCAGTGCCCCGGCGCCGAGCCCGCCCCAAAGCACGAGGCGTTGTACGAAATTGGGCGCCGACGCTGAGCGGATCGAGAGATCAGCGGGCTGCATCGGGAAGGGCTCCCATGCGGCGCACGACGTCGGCACGCACAGACCCGGTCAGGTCCGGTGTGCTCCCGGCGACCACTGCTTCGGCAACCAGAACTGTCCGGCCTTCGCGTCCGAGCTTCTGTACCGAGGCTTCCACGGCCTTGAGGTAGGCCTGGACGCGCAGTCTGGTTTCTTCAGGCGGCCGACCGGCACGCGCTTCGGCTTCGATGAAGTCGCCCATGATCCGGCTCAGCTGGACCGTGACGACCTCGCGTTTTTCCAGGGTGAGCAGCTTGTCCGTCGCCCAGACACCCCACAGCACCTGACCGATCATGCCGGCGCCGACCACGACAGCGGTGAGATTGATCGATGCAAGCCGCCAGCGCAGGCCCGACGTTGCCAGAATGTTCTTCACAGCTTTTCTCCCGAGAGTTCGCGGTCGAGGTCGCGGATGAAGCGCGGCATGCGCCACACGACGACGAGCGTCGCGAGACCGATCAGAACGAACTTGCACTGGCCGAGGAAGGTCACGCGCCGTGCGAGGTCGGCCGCCAGGAAGCGGTCACCGAGATTGGCAACATGGGCGAAGAAGGCATCGGGATTGCCGCCCGACAACAGCAGGAAGAACAGCAGCGGCAGGCCCAGCGCCATCAGGTAGGATGAGCCGAGAAACAGGCAGCCGCGAAGCAGGATGTAGCAGCCATCGGCCATGCGCGAGCGCAAGGTCTGGACTGGCTGGCTGACGGGCTGTTCGTCTTCGGACGGGTCGGTCCGGTCGAAGGGGGTGACGAGGTGGCGAGGCATGGAGATAGGGATCCTTTGGTGATGGGGTGTCAGCGGTTGGGATGAGCGATGCGCTCGATGGCATCGGCGAGCTGGTGCCCGCGCGCGATCTCGGCATCGATGGCGGCAAAGGTCTGGGGCGAACTCGAGAAGAGCGTTGCCGAATAGTCATCGAGCACGAGCCGCCCGATCGCCTCGGTCTCCGGCCCCTTGATGAACACCTCGGAATAGTCGCTCCCGGAGCGCTTGAGACTGCGGATCAGCGTCTCGGTGCGATCGTCCATATCGAGGCGCTTGCTCGCCTTGAAATCGGCGATCGTCTCCGGCTTCTGCTGAAGGATCAGCATCCAGTCGCTGTTCTCGAGCGCCGCCGTCGCCCCGTCCGACTTGTAGTAGTCGTTGAGCGACTGGGTAGCGGTCGCCAGCGCGCCGCCATATTTGCGGCAGGTCCGGGCGTAGGTTTCGACGAATTCACCCATCGAACCGCCCTTGAGCATCGACCAGGCTTCATCGATCAGCAGAAGCTTGCGCAGCGACCTTGGGCTTCGCGTCATGGCTTGGCTGGTCATGAACATGATGGCTGAGAGGACGACGCTTCGCAGATCCTCCCGGCTCGCGAGGTCGGACATCTCGAAGACCGTGAAGTCTGCATCGAGGTCGAGGCTCGCCTGGCCTTCGAAGAAGGCGCCGTAGGTTCCGCCCGCCATATAGGGGGCCAGCGCGGTTGCGATGTCAGCGGCAGTGTCATGCCCGAGACCGGCCAGCACTTCGCCGACAGTAGTGACCGTGGCAGCCGCGCCGTGCTGCGCCCAGACGAGGTTGACCGCCCGGTCGATCAATCCGCGCTCAGTATCCGTCAGCTTCGCGCTGTGGCGAGCCATTTGCCCGACGATGGCCTTGATCATCCCGAAGCAGTCGAGGCGGTAGTCCTCGTCTTCGGCGGCGCGGGTCGCATCGATCATCGAGAACGGGTTGAGGCAGAAGCCCGCTGCAATCGTGAACTCGACAAAGCGGCCGCCCTGCAGCTTGACCGAGTGCTCGAAGCTGCGGCCATCGTCGATCACGACCACCTGGGCGCCGGCGCCGCGCAGCGCGGCGCACATCTCCTGGAGCAGCACCGACTTGCCCGATCCCGACTTGCCGCAGATCGCGACATTGTGGTTGCCGGCCTCGTTCTCGAACGGCGACCAGAAAAAGGGCTGGCCGCGCCGCCCGACGAACAGCAGGTGGGGGTGCGCGCTGCCGAGATACTCGCCCTGCATGGGCGCGATATTGGCGGCGGTCGTCGACAACACAGTCTTGAACCGCTTCAGCCGCTCCATGTCGGTGCCGAGCCCGTCAGCCAGGGTGAGCGGCATCGCGGCGAGCAATCCCTGGATCTGGAGGTAGCGCTCATCGGTAAGGTCCCAGCCCGCCGCCTTGTAGATCGATTTGATCGCCCTTTCGTGGCGGTCGCCATGGCCCAACGGCGAATAGGTCGTCACGCCATAGAAGACCCGCACGAGCCGGCGACCTTCCTGGAGCTCGGCCTGAACATGCTGCCACTCGGCGGCCTGTTCGCCGATCCGAGGCAGGAACCGCGCGCTGCGGGTTCCGGCGAGGCTGGTCGTCCGCATGAACTTGAATCCGGCCTTCGCCGATGCAGCCTCCTGATCCGGATAGACGAGACACAGCATGGTGGCGGCGGGGCAGGGGAAGCGCAGCTTGTCGGTGAACAGGTCGCCGATCAGCCGCGCGCATTCCCACGGGGCCCAGCGCGATGGCATGTTGCGTACGGCAAAATGCCGGACATCGAAGGCATCGGGATAGACCGTCCCGATCTCGGGCACGCCGTCATTGACCTTGCCAGTGGGACGGAAACGCTCGGTCACGAGCCGCATGCGATCTTCAGCCACCACCAGTTCGATGTCGTGGCGGATCGCCTGGGCGGCGATTGGATCATTCGGGTTGTAGGGCACCGCATCGTCCTGCGGGGCGGTGGTGGGCGAAGTCAGATCATCGATGACAGCGATGAGCGCTTCCGGCCCGACTTCGACCACGCCGAGATTGAGCGACTTGAGCATCGCCACGAGGCCATCGCGGGTCTGCTTGAGATCCTCGTTGCTGACCGACTTGGAGGTCGGCACCCCGACCGAGACGATGACCTGGTGATGCCGCGCATGGAAGGGCGCATCCGGCGAGCCAGACTCCCAAACCAGCGAATAGAGCCGCCGCGCCCGGTGCCGGGCAATTGCCTCGTACACGCCGCCCTGGATGTAGCGTGGGGCGAACCACGGGGCGATGATCCTGCTGATGCGCGGGCTTGCAAGGTGAAGTACCTGAAGGCAGGCGCCTGCTGGCAGGCCTTCCGAGAAGAACTGTCCCAGGATTTCGCCGGTGCGCTCGTCGGCTCCGATCAGCGGCGTAACCGAGAGGACAAAGCCTTTCGAGCGTGCGTTGAAGTAAAGGCGGGTTGCCGGATCATAGACCCGGTAGGGGAGCCAGTCGGAGAGCATATCGACCATGAGCTGCGGACGGGCTTTGTCGGCGTGCTCGGCATCACCCAGCAATCCGCTGAGCAGCCGATCGACGACGGTCTTGAGTTGTTCGGCCATCACTTGGGCTCCTTGGTCTGCGAGGTGCTGACGATCGGCTGTTCGCCGGTTCTAACTGCCGGGCGGATTGCAGCTTTCGCGGCTTCAATCGCCGCTGCGCTCGAGAACAGCGGAGCGCTCTGCCCCGCCTCAGGCCGAGGGGCTCGATCACGCGGGGGAGGCGACGTGTCGAACCCCTCGACCGCCGGTGCCTTGGCACCGGCAACGGCCTCGCGCGCCGTGGAGGGGAGGACCAGCGGCGAGGCATCTGAAGTTTCGTTGAAGGGCCTGGGGGCATCGGCGCCCGAGATGCCGCCAGCCTGACCCGCGTCGTCGCGTGCAGACGAGAAGGGCGACGCCTCGTCAGCTACGTTCGGGTCTCCTTCCGCACCGTCCGGTGCTGGGGCTCTCTGGGCGGCTTTCAGCTGCCGACGGACCTGGCGCATCAGGGATCCGCCCTGGCCCTCGCCCGCCTTGCGGCGCAGCTCGGTGGCCCAGCGCGGATTTTCGACGACGGTCCAGGCGACCGCTTCGTCATGCAGCGTTCCAGCTTCATCGACATGAGCGGGGAAGACGACGCGCAAGGTGCGTTCCGCTGTGCGGCTGGTGTCGGCATCCACGACGCCTGACCTCTGCCGCGCGTCAGCATGGAGCAGCGCGCCGTTCGACAGATTGTCCGTCGCCTTGGCATCAATGATGTGAGCCGGCGCGCAGTCGCCCTTCGGCGCGCGGCAGGTGAAATCGCCCTCGACGTTGGTGCCGAACGTGGCGCAGCCACTGGCAAGACCGGCCAGACAGGCGCAGGCAAGGAGACGTGTCGGAAAAAGCATGGGTCTATCCTTTGGGAGCAGGGGTGAGGGCCAGGGAGGGGCCAGCGCGCAGGAAGTCCCGGAGCACGGCGGCAGGCCGGAAGCCCTCGAGAACAGCGCCATCGGCGGGACGCACGATCACAGGCGTGCCGCCAAAACCGTGGGCTCGCGCGAAGGCCTCGTTGGCATCGAGCCCGCTCGTGTCGCAGGGTTTGGGATTGGCGAGCGCCAGACCCGAATAGGCCATATGCAACGCTAGCTCAGGCCGCGGCGAGCACAGCACCCGTTCGGCATCGCGCCGGCTTTCGGCCCCGAAGATCGAGATCGGCCGCTCTTCAACCCGCGCCCCGATCGCCTTCAATTCTGCCTCGAGCTTCTTGCAATACCCGCAGTGGAAGTCCGAAAAGACGACGACACGCGGACCGTTGGCAGGACCCCAGGTGATCGCGCCTTTGGCGGGAAGCTTGCCGAGCGGGACATGGCGCGGCGGGGTGTTCCGGGCTGACGCTGCGGCTGCGCTCGGGCCGCCTTCCGATTGCGTCTCGGGATTGCTGCGCCGCGCTGCCCCTGCTGCCAGCAGGTCCGGATTGAGGGCAAGCAACCGGGCAGCCGTCAGATCTTGACGGGCTTCCATGTCGTAGACCCGGCCGATCACCAGATACTTTGCGGCCCGGTCGACGTAGAAGAGCGTCGATTTGGACGCGACCTCGCACAGGCCGCCAAGGCCCTTGCAGTTGATCGCGTCGATCGGCGTCTTGGGCAGGCGCAGCTTGAGCGCATCTCGAACCTTCGCCGTGTCCGGAGCGGCAGCAGGAGCAGCAAGGCTTGCCACACCCCATCCCGTCGCAGCCGACACGGCGATGATCGCCGCCAGTCCGGCGCTGGCACGCAACCAGCGGCGCCGACCAATGCCGTGCTCGAGGAGAGTATTTTCGATCATTGGGAATTCCTCACGTAGACGCCGTCGAGGAACACGATTTCGACATCGATGCCGGTCGGCATCTCGACGACGGGTTGGTACTGTTCGGCGCGCTCGATCAGGTATTTGCTGACCGTGTCGGCAGCGTCGGCGGCGCCCTGGCCAAGCCCGCCACCGAGAATGTCGCCGGCCGAGAGCTTGGAGCGACTGCCGTCGGGGTTGGTCGTGACGCCAGAAAAGACGCTGTTGGCATTGGCCGAGAAGCCGCGCCCGAAGCCGCCGACGATCCCGGCCAGCAGGGCCTGGCTGACAAGGCTGCCTTCGCGGCTTACGACACGGCCGCGGACCCCGGACTTGCCACCGAAACTGATGAAGCCTTTGACCTCGCTCACTGCGACCCTGCCGCCAGGCTGATCGCAGGTCATTCGGGCGAGCTTCACATAGACCTTTTCGCTGCTGAGATCCCCGCGTGCCGCGCCGTTGACAACGCAGCCCTGGATCCGGGTGGTCAGAACCTTTCCGTTCTGCATGACCGAACGAGCAGGGCCGGTAATCCGAAGCACCACAGGCAGCGGATCGGTCTGGCTGGCGACGCCTGCCGAGGCATCGACGCCGACGATTACGCGTGCCGGCGCGTAGGAGTTGGGCGGCAGGTAATCGGGCGAATCCTCGACGACGACCGGTGGCGCATCGGGCCGGCCCACACGGAGGCCATTGGTCGTTGCCTTGTCGGAGCTGAAGCTCATCAGCTTCACCTCGCCAGGCGAAGGGATCATGCCGCCCTGCGGATCGCCTGCTGCGGCGCCGGTACTGGTCTGAGGTGACCGGGCCCTTGCGTCATAGCCGCCTGCCTGCGGCCCATAAGCCGGTGGCGGTACAGCCGGTGCCGGTGATGCAGGCTGCGCCGCAAGCCGGGTCTTGAGCTCGGCGTTCTCTGCCGAGATAGCATCGATCGCGGCCTGTCCATCGACACGCATGGCCTGGTTCTCGGCTTTGAGAGCCGCCAGCTGCGCCTCGATCTCTGTCCGCGGGACGCTCCCATCCTTCAGCGCCTTCTGCTCGCGGGTGACCGCATCGAGCCTGTTGCCGTAGGTCGCGACGAACTCGCGCTGCGACAGGTCGCGGTTGACCAGGCCTGCCGTGTCGATCGTCTGCGCCGCATTGGGATCGCCGGTCTTGGCCTTGTCGTCGCCGCCAAGGATGAACCAGCTTCCGCCGATGAGGGCGAATGCTCCCAGCGACCCCAGCAGCAGCTTCTGACGGCGCGCGGTGCGGGCGTTGAGCCCGGAAAGTTCGGACGATGCCGCGCTCTCGGCCTGCAAAGGGGCAGTGCTTGACGTATGGGTTGCATCAGTCATTGCCGGCCTCCCCGCTTGCGCCGACAACAAAGGCGGTTGTGCTGGCCCCGGGCTCAAGCTTCGGATCGGCGATCGAGACGGCGAGCGTGTCGCGCGGTGCGAGATCGCGTTCGGCGAGCGTCACGGGTTTCGTTCCGCGATTGTGGATGCGGACGACCTTCCCAGTGAGGCTGGCGCCGCGATAATCAGCGATGAGCTGGACTTCGAGATCGCCGACCCGTGCGGGTATGGCAGTCGATTGGCGGACCTCGAAACCGTCGACCGTCCGGTCATTGGCCATCGCCTGGATGAGCCTGACGGCGCTGGTCTCGATCGGGGTCTGGCTTTCCCAATCCGCCGCCCGGTTCTTCGCGATCACGGGGTTGGTGATGAAGACCTGGGTCGCCGGAATTTGCTCAACCCGGCACGCGACCTTGTAGACGAAGCCCTTCTTGGTGGTGGTGAAGAAGCTGATCGACCGCGCCGCGTAAGTTTCCGGCACCGACACATAGATGTCGCCGCGCACCGGCTCGTTGGTCACTGCAAAGTCGTTGTAGGGCGTCCCGGTCGAGATCTTCGAGACGCTGGCGAACTGGTCGTCGACCAATGCGAAGCGGGTCAGCTCTCGCGCTGAAACGCTGCACTCGATTCCGGCGCCATCGGCGGCCTGTTTGAACTGGTCGGTCGCATGGGCAGCCTCGGCTGCTACGGCGAGCAGCGCCGCCGCGCTCAGAAGTAGGACCCGTGCGTGGGCCGCTGATCGGTAAGCCATCACTGGGCCTCCTTGGATTTTTCCTGCGGGGGAGCTGGGCAAACCCGGCGAGCGCCAGGCGCAGGCCGCGGTAAGTCCAGCTGAAGCGGAAACGGCGCTCGTCGCTGGCAATCACCTGCGCGCCGACGAAGGTCTTGAGCGTGCCGGTCACATCCGATGTCAGACCCTTGGGATCGACCGTCATCGACCGGATCACGAATGCCTGGGTGACATCCGAGCCCCGCTGCTCTTCGACGATCCGGACGAGCTCGGCCTTGAGGCGGCCATAGCTTGCGGGATCTGCCAGCTTCAGGATTTCGTTCATCCAGTAATCGAGGCCTTCCGGACTGCGATTGAGAAGAACAAGAGCCGCATCGCGGGTGACGAGCTCGAGATAATCGGCCTCGACCCCGGCACTGCTCACGGTGAGCGCTTTGGGAACAGTCGGAACCAGCACCACTTCGCGGTCGCGGGTGGCGGCAAGGCTCCCGGCGACGACCAGTGCAAGGCCAAGGCCGGCGCTGGTGAGCGCAAAGAGGTTCCGCTGGCGCAGCAGCGATTGCTGCCGTTCGTGGGATATGTCGGAATACATGGAAGTGCCCCTCAACCGGCGAGTAGTCGGCAGTGGGAAGGCGGCGTTGCCTTTAGGCCCAGAAATCCTGCAGGCAGATACCAGTATGCGGCGTGGGCTACCCAGGAGCTGGCGCGTCCTGCTTTTGCCTTTCGCAATGCGAACCAGGCGCCGAAGGCGACTATGATGCCGATAAAGATATGCTGGGTGAGGATCCCCCAGGTGAAGGGGGCCAGCATTCCCGCGAACTCGTCGATGGTCCAGAAGCCGATAAGCTCCGGGTCATCGAGCCGCCGAGGAATGATGTATGGGTCTGCCATGGCGACGCCGCCTTCCCTTGCCGCGCTCAGATGACCGCGGTCACGACCGAGGTGACGATCGGAACACCCGTGCCGACACCGATGCCGACACCCACCGGAACGGCGACCTGGCCGAGCGAAAAACGCCCGGATGCCAGACCGATTAGGCCGCCAGCGAGGCTGAGAACCGTGATGATCTTGCCGCCCGAGCCTTCCAGAAAGTCCGTGAACTTCGTGAGGGCAGGGGTGAAGGTCGTGTCAGCGCCGGCATAGGCGGCGCTCGCCGCAAGCGCCGCGATTGCGACCGGGATGGCAATGTTGAGGGTCTTGCCGAGACCCTTGACGCTGGCGCGCCGGGGAGGGTGAGAGACTGCATGTGAAGCTCCGGTTGGAGGGGTGGTCACAGCGTTCTTGCGTTCGCTGTGTGTTCCACATGCATCTAGGAAATGTTCGTAGGAAAGTGTTGAGCGGCAATACCGTCTGGAGGTGGAAGGATGCGGACGCATCTTTTCCCGCTCAACGCATAAAATCGACGATAAGGACGTAAAGTCAGTCTTTTTGTGTCGGTGAACGCCGTCTCGGCAGCCGAGATTTGGCGACGACTCGGATAGAGGAACTGATTCGCCTCTAAACGAGATGTTCCATGTATGTTCTTTTCATTTTCCTACATGGGATGCTTCGCGATATGCCTGCGAATCGCATCAGTGCAGATGCAAGGAGACAGCCATGCACCATCCAACCACCGTTGCCAGACCGGCTAATCAAAGTCTGGCTCGCGTGCTCGCCCATGCGATCGATGCCGGCGGCAAACCCCGCCACAGGATTGCCAGTGAATGCGGGATGCACCGCGAGACCCTGCTTCGCGTAGCGCGTGGCGAGCGGCCTATCGGGCTCGACGAAGCGGCACTAGTGCTCGCCGCCTGTGGAGCGCACCCCCTCGCGACCATGATCCTTGCTCTTGCCGGGCAAGAAGAGCTCGCTTGCGAGTGGATGCATGGCGAGATGGGCGAATTTCTCGAAGAGTTCTTCACCAGCCTCCCAGTCCATCTTCAGCGGACCCTGGGGCGGCGGATTGAGGATCTGCGGCCTCGGTGGGCCAACGGCACCTCACAGCTGGTGGCGCGAATGCTTGCCAAGCACATCGATGATTTTGTGGGCCGCGACATCGCGCTGGCGCTGTCGCGGTAGCCTGAGAGTTCGGAGGGGACCGAACCCGAGCAAATGAGATCAACAATGCCGCATGCAATACCAGATGAAATGCACACGCATCAACCGCCCGAAGCAGCGCCGCCGGCGAGGCTTTTGCGCCTGCCGGAAGTGATCGCCCGCGTCGGACTGCGCCGCTCCGCCATCTATCAGCGTATGAGCGAGGGGCGCTTCCCAAGGTCGCGATCGCTGGGGCCCAAATGTGCCGTATGGGTTGAGGCGGAAATTGACGAGTGGATCCGCGCCGTATCGCGAATGCAAACCTGATCTTGTCGTGATCTATGTCGTCGGCACTTCTCGCGTCAGACCGCGATGATCATACACCATCAATCCGGCGCTTGCCCGTCCAGTGCAAATGTCTGCCGATGTGAGATCGCTCTCTGGTCTGTTGCTTTCTGGCTCCTAATGGACGGGAACTCGCCGGTTTTACGAAGAGGATGACTTACAGTTCGAGGAAGGTCAAAACTGCCTCTCGCGATCTCGCGCACTCAACGCGGGTATACTTGAATTACGAAAAATGGCACAAAAACTTGAAGGAGAGCTAGGTATGGTATACCAAGAGTCACGAGGTTTAGATTCGCGCTGGCCGGAAGGGATCATTCGTTGGTGCTCGAAGCTGACATCTTGCCGCATGACGGCTCTGACCGAATTCGGTCGCGAGGTGCTGCCATGAGCAATGCAATGACAAATGGAGGCGATTCGAACCCGGGAAGCTCTGATCTGCCCAAGTCGGTGGATGTCGCTTATCGAGCCTTGCGGGAATGGATTCTACAGGGGTCGCTCGTCGCTGGCCAGAGTTTGCCTGAGGCAGAATTAGCAGTTCGCATTGGTGTGAGCCGAACCCCTTTGCGTGAGGCGATTGGTCGGCTCAGTGCGGAAGGCCTTGTTGTCAAGGAGCGCTACCGAAAGCACGTGGTGGCCCAGTTCAACGAGGCTGACCGGATCGAAATCATGGAGTTGAAGGCGTTGATTGAGGGTCGTGCTGCGGCCCGTGCTGCATCGCGGCTCAATAGTTCCGAAATCGCCTCGCTGCGAGAACTTTCTAACCGGATGGAACGCGCCGTACGCGAGCTTGGTGACGAGGCAAGGCCGATTTTCGACGAGTTGAATCGCGAGTTTCATGCGACCATCTGGCGGGCGGCGGACAGCCCGCGGGGCGAGCGCATCCTGGAGACCGCTCTGAACTCGCCCTTCAATGTCCTGGGTCGGCTCGATGCGACGCTCGCCCAATCCATGGAGCGGGCCTGCTGGTATCATCACGAGATTGTAAGCGCCTTCGAGGCTCGGGATTCCGAGCGGGCCCGCGCACAGATGGTGGCGCATGAACTCTCCCTCATTACCACCCATTTTCCGGAGCAGACATGACCAGTCGAAAGCTTGAAGGTAAAGTCGCGATCCTGACTGGCGGAGCGCGCGGGATCGGTGTGCATTACAGCCGCGCGCTCGCGCAGGAAGGCGCGCGCGTGGCCATTTTCGACCTGGCCGACGGAGAAAACCTAGCGGCCGACATCAACTCTGTCGAAGGACGCGACGCCGCTCGTTTTTTCCGAGTGGATGTCAGCGACGAATCTGCTGTCAGGGCCGGGATTGCGAGCGTTGCAGCATGGGCTGGAGATGTTGGCATCCTTGTCAACAATGCGGCGGTGTTTGCCACCCTTGGCGACGTCAAAGTGACCGAACTCGATGTCGATTTGTGGGATAAGGTGATGGCCGTCAATGTGCGCGGTCCATTTCTGATGGTGAAGCATGTTGCGCCGATGATGATCGGGAAGGGCGCAGGAAAGATCGTCAACATCTCGTCGGGCAGTGCCTATAAGGGCCTGCCCTTCATGTCTCATTACGTCACGTCGAAGGGCGCGATGTTAGGCTTCACTCGTGCTCTTGCCCGCGAGCTTGGTGCTCACAACCTTAACATCAACACGCTCGCGCCCGGTCTGATCATGTCGGATTCAATCAGCGCCAACCAGGAACATCTTGATACGAACCGTGATCGCGTAGTCGCGAGCCGCGCTCTCAAGCGGGATGGCTATCCCGAAGATCTGCTCGGCGGGCTCATCTTCCTCTGCTCGTCGGACAGCGACTTCATGACTGGGCAGACACTCCTCGTTGATGGCGGCTCGGTGAACATCTGATGGCAAATTTGAACGGCAAGGTTGCGCTAGTCACAGGCGGGGCTGCGGGTATCGGACGAGCAATTTCCGACCTGTTTTCTGCGATGGGCGCCAGAGTCGTGACTGCCGATCTGTCGAGCGAGGCCGATATTGCGTGCGACGTTGCCGACGAGAGGCAGGTCGAAGCGATGGTTTCTGGGGTTCTCGGTCGACATGGCCAACTGGATATCGCCGTCAATAACGCCGGCATTCTCGGTCCGCTCGGCAAAATGTTGGCCGATGTCGAAGCAGCAGAATGGGATCGCGCGATGAACGTGAACCTCAAGGGCGTGTTTCTGTGCATGAAGCACGAACTGCGCGCGATGGCTGTCCAAGGATGCGGAACGATCATAAACCTATCTTCGGTCATGGGCTTTCTTGCAGCTCCGCGGAACCCTGCCTATTCGGCCGCAAAGCACGGCGTTCTCGGGCTCACCAAGGCGACAGCAGTGCAGTATGCGAGCCAGGGCATTCGTATCAATGCGATCTGCCCGGGACTGGTCGAAACAAACATGGCTGAAACGATCGTCACTGACGATGCCCTGCCGAATTTTCCGAAGCCGTTCATTCCCATGGGGCGTTCCGCCACCCCTAGGGAGATTGCCGAGGTTGCGCTTTGGCTGGCGTCCGATGCGTCGTCGTACCTGACCGGCGAGGCAATTGGTGCCGATGGCGGATGGCGCATCTTGTGAGGTTCGCGTGACGATGAAACTTGCTCGAAACTACATCGACGGCAGTTGGCATGCCGGTTCTGGAACCATGGAAACGATCAACCCTTCCACAGGGGAAGTAGCCAGCGTGTTTTCGCCAGGCGATACGGACTGCGCCGATGCAGCGGTGTCTGCAGCGCGGAGAGCTTTTGAACGCGGAGGATGGTCCAACAATCCCCGAAAGCGGGCGGCCGTCCTGCTGGCTATGGCCGATGCGATCGAACGCATCCGCGGCCAGCTTGTCGCGGTATCGGTATCGGAATGCGGCAAACGTACTGCAGAGATGGAGGGGGAGGTTGGCGCGGCCGTATCTGAACTTCGCTATTATGCCGGGGTAGCGCGAACGATCTTCGGCCGGGTCCAGGAGGTTGGCGAGGGTCAGCTTTCAATCTTCAGCCGCGAGCCGATCGGGGTGGCCGCGATCATCGTACCATGGAACGCACCGGTGACTCTGTTGGCACGCAGTCTTGGGCCAGCGCTGGCAGCGGGCTGTACTGTCGTGGTGAAGCCAGCGCCGCAAACCTCGCTAACCAATGCCTTGATGATCGAGGCGATGGCAGCGGTTCCCGATTTGCCGCCTGGTGTGCTCAACTCGGTCAACGAAAACGGGCATGAGGTGGGGCAGGCCCTGGTGGTGCATCGAGAGGTCGATGCGATCAGTTTTACGGGCTCACGCCATACTGCGGGACGCATCTTTGAAGCCTCGGCCGCGACGCTCAAGCGCCTCAACCTCGAACTGGGCGGGAAAGCACCCGCTGTCGTTTTCGCCGACGCCGACCTGGGCCGCGCTCTGCCTGAGATCGTCCGTGGGGCCACGGCAGCGGCGGGGCAAATGTGCACGGCTGTCACCCGGGTGTTGGTCGAATCTGCGGCGTATGAGCAGGTTGCCGACCGGCTTGCCCAACATTTCCGTGCATTGAATGTCAACGCCGCCGATGATCCCCGATCGGAGATGGGGCCGGTGATCGACATGGCCAATCGCGACCGGCTTGCAGCGATTGTAGCGAGTGCAAGCGATGTGCTGGTGGCTGGCGGACATCCTGATGATGCACCAGCCGGCGGAAGTTATCTCTCGCCCAGCCTGATCGCGGTGGATGATCGCACCAGCACACTCGTTCGCGATGAACTCTTCGGGCCGATCGTCACAATTGAACGTTTTGGCGACGAAGCAGATGCAACAAAAAGTGCCAATGCAACCGACTTTGGACTCGCCGCAAGCGTGTGGACGCGCGACGGGAGCCGGGCGCAGCGGATCGCGCGCTCAATCAAGTCTGGTACTGTGTGGATCAATAGCCACAACCGCCTGTTCGCTGAGGCCGAGACCGGCGGTTACAAGCAGAGCGGAATTGGACGGCTACACGGCCTTATGGGCCTCGATGTGTTTATGGAGACGAAGCACATATTCTCGGAAGCGGGCTTTGTTCCCGCTGTCGGCTACTGATTATGACCAAACGGCCGAATATCTTGTTCATCATGGCGGATCAGCTTCGCGCGGACTATCTGTCCTGTTACGGACACCCGACATTGGAAACACCAAATCTTGATTGGCTTGCGTCACGCGGCGTGCGCTTCAATCGGGCATATGCGCAATCGGCTGTATGCGGTCCAGCGCGCATGAGCGTCTACACTGGACGATACGTGCTCTCGCATGGATCAACCCTTAACGATACGCCATTGCGACAGGACGAATGGACAATCGGTGATTTCTTGCGACCACTCGGGTATCGCACCGTGCTTGTCGGCAAAACCCATATGCGCGCTGACGTCGATGGCATGGAAAAGCGGGGGATCGATCCGGCATCTCCCTCGGGGCTTCTGATCTCTGAGGCCGGCTTCGAAACCTACTCGCGCGAAGAAGGGATTTACCTCGACCATTGGCCGGCAGAGAAGCGGTTCGGGGCTGATTACAACAGATACTTGCGCGAGCGGGGCTATGACGGCGAGAACCCTTGGCACGAGTGGGTCAACTCAGTCGAGATCGATGGAGTACCGGTCTCCGGATGGTTGCTGGAGACGGCTCCCTATCCTGCCCGCGTCCAAGAAGAAGACAGTGAAACGCCCTATCTCACGCGGCGCGCCATTGAGTGCATTGATGCGTTGGGAAGCGACCCCTGGTGCCTGCATCTCAGTTACATCAAACCACACTGGCCCTATGTTGCGCCTGCCCCTTATCATGCGACCTACTCTGAAAACGATGTTCTCCCGGCAATCCGTACTCCGGAGGAGCGCGTAACCTCGCACTCTGTCTTTGCTGGCTTCCAGCGACGACGGGTCAGCCAGAGCTTCTCAGATGATGCTGTGCGCACACCAGTTGTGGCGGCCTACATGGGCCTGGTTAAGCAACTGGATGACCAGTTGGGAGTGCTGTTCGGCGCGCTCAAAGAGCGCGGGTTGATGGAAAACACTCTGATTGTTTTCACTTCAGACCATGGTGATTATCTGGGCGACCACTGGCTGGGTGAGAAGGAGTTCCTGCACGAACCTTCGATCCGTGTGCCGATGATCGTCGTCGATCCGCGCGAACCAGCTGACGCTACGCGCGGACTGGCTTGCGACGCCCTGGTCGAGGCGATCGACTTGCTGCCCACGTTCGTCGAAGCGGGCGGAGGCGACCCAGGGCATCCCCGGCTGGAAGGTCATTCCCTAATACCGCTGCTCGACGGACAAGAGGGAACTCGCGAATACAGCTTCTGCGAATTTGATTATGCGACAATGCGTTTTCGGCGCGAACTGGGGCAGGCGATTGATCAGACCGGTATCGTTGCCGTGGTAGGCGCGCAATGGAAGTTAATTGCCTGCCCTGGCTTTGAGCCGTTGTTGTTCGACCTTGTAAACGATCCCCACGAACTCACCGATCGCGCGGGCGATCCGGGTTGCGCGGAGGTGCGCGCCGAACTGGAAGCTGCCCTGCGCGATTGGGCCTTGCGTCCGCGCCGGGTGACCGAGAGTGCAGCCAGCATTGAGCGACGCACCGATACGCAAGTGACGCGGGGCATCAAGCTCGGCATCCGCAATTCAGAAGAACTTGATGTTGCTTTGCGGGAAGAGGCGCAAGCGTGAGGCAGATCCGATCCTTTATAGCTGGTGCTCCGGTGGACGGATGGCGGTGTTTCGAAAAGCGGTCGCCGGTGGACGGCCAATTGATTGCGAAGGTACACGAAGCCGATGCGGAACTTGTAAACTGCGCCGTGCTCGCGGCGCGGGCGGCCCAACCTGATTGGGAGGCCCTTGATCGAATTGAGCGCGCCGACCTGTTCGAAAGCCTGGCGGGTGCGGTGGCAGCCAGAGCGGATGACCTTGCCGACGCCGAGACCGCTGACACTGGCCGGCCCCGCGCGCAGGTGATGGGCGCACATGTTGGGCGCACGATCGAGGTATTTCGGCTTTATGCCAGCCTTTTGCGCACCTGGTCGGAACAGGCTTGGCATGGCCGGGCTGCATCTCCGAACATGGTGACTGAAGCGGCTCCCAGGACCATCGCCTATACAAGCCGACGTGCGCTTGGGGTGGTGGCAGTCATCGCTCCATGGAACGTCCCGCTCCTGCTTCTAGCACTGAACCTGGTGCCGGCTCTGGCGGCAGGCAATTGCATTGTCGCAAAGCCATCAGAGGAGTCGCCTTGCTCTGCAGCACTACTGGCTGAAATCCTTCATGATGCCGGCCTGCCACCGGGGGTGTTCAACCTGGTACATGGTTTCGGCGCCAATTCGACGGGAGCCGCTCTTGTATCAAATCCGGGTGTTGATGGCATCGCCTTCACCGGCGAAGGGCGCGCCGCGACCCAGATCATGACTGCCGCTGCAGCGGGCCTTCGGCCCGTGCTGTTTGAACTGGGCGGCAAGAATGCCGGGTTGGTTTTTGCCGATTCTGATCTCGACCGGGCGGTCGAAGCTAGCGCTCTCGCAGCCTTTGCCAACAGTGGTCAGGTCTGCCTGTCTATCGAGCGGCTCTTTGTCGAGCGTCCTGTTTTCGATGGGTTCGTTGCAAGACTGGCCGAACTGGCGGGAAGGCAGAAACTGGGACCGCTGATCTCGCAATCCCATCGCGCGAAGGTCCATGCAGCTGTCGAACAAGCAATGGCAGGCGGGGCGCGGCTTCATGCTGGCGGAGTCATTCCGCCTGGTGAAGGCGCTTTCTATCCGGCCACCGTGCTAACGGGCCTTTCCGATAACTCGCCCTTGTTGCGCGAGGAAACCTTTGGCCCTGTCATTCATGTCTCCCCGTTCGATCATGAGGACGAGGCGGTCAGTCGTGCGAACGACACCCCATATGGCCTCGCATCCATGGTCTGGACCCGCGACCTGTCGCGAGGGCACCGTATGTCTGCACGGCTGCGGGCAGGGATCAACTGGGTGAACTGCTGGCAGGTCCGCGATTTTCTGACCCCCCTGCAAGGTCTTGGTCGTTCGGGGATCGGTGCTCAGGGCGGACGCGAGTCTCTCGATTTCTTTTCCCAGGTGACAACAACGGTGGTGAGCTTGTGAGGAACGACTATCATAATCCCGATCCCGAGAAGCTGGTCGCCATGTTCGAACGGATGCTGGTCATCCGTGAGACCGAGGAATATCTCGGGGCCCAGTTTAGAGCGGGCGAACTGCCTGCCGGGGTGCATCTCTATATCGGGCAGGAAGCATCCGGCGTAGGCATCTGTGCGCACCTGGGAGACGAAGACTGGATTACGAGCACCCATCGCGGGCACGGGCATTTCCTGGCAAAAGGCGGCGATCCTTATGCGATGATCGCCGAAATCCATGCCAAATCTGATGGCATCTGCGGGGGGTTCGGCGGAACCATGCACGTCGCCGATGTGGCGCGTGGAATTCTGGGAGCGAATGGCATTGTTGGTGGCGGGCTTGGCATTGCCACAGGCGCTGCCTTTGCGGCCAAGCTGGAAGGAAATGGCAAGGTAGCCGTCTGCTTCTTCGGCGACGGTGCGGCCAACCAAGGCACCTTCATGGAAGCAATGAATTTAGCCTCGCTGTGGAAGCTGCCGCTTCTGCTGGTGTGTGAGCACAATGGCTGGTCCGAATTCACTCGATCCGAAGTGGCGACGAGCGGCCGGATCATTGACCGGGCAAGCCCCTTCAATATTCCGGGGTTCGAAGCCGATGGCAACGACGTAGCGGACGTATGGCGCGTATCAGGCCGTGCGTTGGAGAGCGTTCGCTCAGGCGAAGGCCCCGCTTTGCTGGTGACCTACACCTATCGCACGCGCGGCCATGTCGAGGCGGAAGTCAATTTTCTGTCGCAGCCCTACCGCAGCGAGGAGGAGGTCGCTAGCTGGGTAGCAAAGGATCCAATAGAGCGCGGCGCCGCTCTTCTGGCCCAAGGAGGTATCGCAGAAGAGGAGATTTCCGCAATCCGTGCGCGTGTGAAGGCGTCGATCGCGGAAATGGCCAAGAGGGCCAGATCTGCGGCTGATCCTGATCCTGCGCGGGTTCGTTCAATGATGTTTTCGGCAGCGGAGGCCTGATCATGGCGAAGCGGCGGATGATCCAGGCGATCAACGATGCGATGTTCGAAGAAATGGAGCGCGATCCGCGGATCGTCCTGTTTGGCGAGGACGTCGAGATTTCCATGTTCGGCGATACCAAGGGGCTTCGCGAGCGCTTTGGTCCTGATCGCGTTCGGGACACGCCGATCTGCGAGGCGCTGCTGACGGGAATGGCAGTGGGCATGGCAGCGGCCGGCTGGCGACCCGTGCTGCACATGATGTTCGCCAATTTCATGTACACGGGCTTTGACGCCATCGCCAATCAGATGGCGAAGCTTCGCCTTATGACTGGCGGGCAGATGAAGCTTCCCATCACGATCATGGCTGGGTTCGGTGGGGGTCGATCAACCGCAGCACAGCATTCGGATTGCCCATATCCGCTGTTCATGAATTTGGGCGGAGTCCATGTGGCTGTTCCATCCAATGCCGGCGACGCCAAGGGACTGTTCAAGTCAGCCGTGCGCAGCGACGATCCCGTGATCTTCCTCGAGCCGGGCGGGCGCGGTGGGGAAATGGGCGAAGTGCCCGACGGTGACCATCTGGTTCCGTTCGGCAGAGCATCAGTGCGGCGTTCAGGCAGCGATGTCACGATCGTTGCGATATCAGCGATGGTGAAGCTTGCCGAACAGGCGGCGAAGCAGCTTGCTCAGGACGGGATCGAAGCCGAAATCCTGGACCCCCGCACGTTGGTCCCGCTCGACGAGGACGGCATCCTCGCCTCGCTGTCGAGGACAGGCCGCTTGGTGGTTGTCGACGAGGCGCGTGATCGCTGCAGTGCCGCGAGCCAGATCGCGGCCGTCGCGGCAGATCGCGGGTTTGCCATGTTGAAGGGGCCGGTGCGCCGCGTCACCGTGCCGGATGTCTGCATGCCCTATGCGCCTGTGCTCGAGCGCAGCGTCTATCCGAATGCGGAGCGCATTGCTGATGTGGTGCGCGAACTGTTGAACTGCAGGGACTACCAATGAAGATTAAGCTCAAACTTCCGCGCGTCGGCATGAACATGGAAGAAGCAACGATTGTTGCTTGGCATAAGTTGCCTGGCGAAACTTTCGCCAATGGTGAGGCGCTATACGAATTCGAGACCGAAAAAGTGACCCAGGCGTTCGAGGCTAGCGCCGATGGCAGGTTGGTCGAGATTTGCGTTCCCGAAGGCGAGGAAGCGCAGGTCGGGGATGTGGTATGCGTGGTCGAGGTCGATCAGTGAGCAATACCGGGCGCCTCGAACACATCGGCGTTACAGTCGCCGACATGGAGCGGGCGCTCGACTTTCTGACGATTCTCGGCTTCGTAACGCAGTCTCGCTTCACGCCGTTCGATCCGGGTGCTGTGGCTGGAATCACTCGACTGGATGGGGCCAAGGTTCGCGAGATCGCCTATGTTGCGCGTGACGCCTATCATTTCGAATTGCTCGAGTACGAAGCTCCTGAGCGCGCGATCGGCCTGCGTCAACCATGCGATACAGGCTATTTCCATTTTGCATTGCATGTCGACGATCTCGATGCTGTCCAGGCCCAGCTTGGTTCCTGCGCTCCTCCCCATCGCGTCCAACGAGGGCCGGCCAAGGGTCAAAGGGCGACCTATGTCTACGGACCTGATGGTCTGACCGTCGAACTGATCGAGAAGCCGGGTGGGGATTGATGTCTGCGTATACTCGTACTCGACCGGTTACGGCCGACAAGCAGATTTCCCGCGACTCCCGCAAGCCTGGAGAAGGATCATGATCCGCCGCCTGTTGCCTCTCGCCGTCTTTTTCTGCCAGCCCGCGCTCGCGGAACCGGCATTCCTCGAAGCGCCCAGTGTAAGGACCAATCCCAATCCTGCCGTGCCGCTGGCCGCGGTGCTCAGCTTCAGAACTAGCGGTCCGGTGACCACCACGGTCAGCCTCGACGATGGATCTAGGCAGTGGCAGGTCCAGTTCGGGCCGCGCCATGATCCCGCCAAAGGCCTACCGCTGGTCGACCTCGGCGCGGGCAAGGACATCCGCTTGCGCGTTCGCATCAGCGACAAGACGGGCGCGGTTGATGCGCCCGGATCATTGTCCCTGCGCACACCGGAGCTCCCGGCACCGGGGCTTTCCTGGCCGACCCTGACGACGACCCTCGCCGACAGCGCAGTGCTTGAACCCGGCCTGCGGTTCATCAGTGTGCGGCGGCGCGCGCCAGGTCGGCAGGACTTCCAGACAAGGGCGCAGCAGCAATTCTCGCGGGGCTGGGGCCTGATCCTGGCACTCGATGCCCGGGGGAGGTGCGCTGGTACTATATCAGCCAGCGGCGCGTTGCGGGGATCAAGCCGTCACCCGATGGGACACTCATCTTCACCACCGAGGACCAGCGTGTCGTCAAGATCGACATGCTCGGCAACATCCTGCGTCAATGGTATCCCGAGATGCGCCGGCTTGGTCCGGTGCAGGGCGGAACGCAGATTACCGGACTGCAGACACTGCACCATGAACCGTCGCTCACGCCGTGGGGCACCTATATCTCGATGTCGGCGAATGGCCGCGAGATCGCGGACTATCCTACGAGTGTCACCGATCCGCAGGCCCCGCGCAAGCCGACCATGGTTATGGGCGACAAGATCGTCGAATTCGATGCGGATGGGAAAATAGTCTGGGAGTGGGATACGTTCGACCATCTCGATCCCAAGATGCTGCACTATCACACGCTCCAGCCCTATTGGGCCGTAAGGGGTTACCCTGGCTATGCGGATTGGACGCATGGTAATGGGATCACGTTCGATGAAAAGAACAATCTCGTCATCGCCTCTTTCAAGCATCTGGATGCTCTGGTCGCCATCGACCGCAAGACGAAGGAGATCCGATGGATTTTCAGTGACCCGCAGGGCTGGCCGGAGAGATTTCAATCACGGATACTCAAACCCGTTGGCCTCACACGTTTTCCATGGTCGCAACACCACCCTCACGTCACACCTTGGGGAACCATCGTCTATTTTGACAACGGCATGTTCCAGGCTCGGCCGTTCGACGGCCGACGGATCGTGCCCTTCCACGAGAGCTACAGCCGGGCAGTCGAGATAAAGGTCGACCCCCGCGCGATGACCGTGTCCGAACTCTGGACTTCGGAAAAGGAGCAGAAGCCAGACAGTTGCATAAACTGGGCGATGGGCGATGCTCACAGGCTGCCCACCACGAACAACATGTTAGTCATTCGCAGCTTCTGCCCGCCGATCACTGACAAGCTCAACGATCAGAACGAGTATGATCTCACGCAGCGCTTCGTAGATGATGTGCCGTATGCCGGCCGGGTCGAGGAATACTCGCGCACTTCGCCTGGGACGCGGCTTTCCCAAACGCGTTTCGACGACCCCAACGAGATTCTCCAGTGGCAGCTCTACGGAGGCTTTCACGCGCCGTCGATCTACTGGGAGGACAAGGCCGGGGCAGCGAACTGAGTGTGGCGTCGGTCATGCCGGACGACCGGGCGGCAATGTCACGAGCTATCATGGCAACATTTCTACCGAGGACCATCTGATGAGCGAGCGACGCAGAGTACTTATTGTGGGCGGTGGCATCGGCGGACTTACGGCCGCTGGGCTGCTTCTCCTTGCTGGACATGACGTCCAGGTCTTCGAGCAGGCGCTCGAACTTGGCGAAGTCGGAGCCGGCATTCAGGTTAGTGCCAATGCCACACATGTTCTGCGCCACTTAGGCGTACTCGAGCGGCTTGCGTCGGTGTCCGTGCGACCGCTCAGAACGGAGTTCCGCCTGCACGACACGGCGGAGATTGTCAGCCAGATCCTGCTGGGCGACAGCCACGAAGAGCGGTTCGGTGCTCCATATCTTCATGTCTACCGGCCCGATATCCTAGGCATCCTGGAAGCCAGAGTCCGTGAACTGGCGCCCTCGGCAATCCATCTTGGCAAGGCGCTTGAACGCTATGAGGAAGGCCCTGACAACGTGACCCTCTACTTTGCTGACGGCACTATGGCGAGCGGCGACTTGCTGATCGGTGCGGATGGCATCAAGTCGGTTGTGCGGGCACAGATGCATGGCCTCGAACCGGCCCGCTATACCGGTAACGTCGCGTGGCGGGTCATGGTACCCGTCGAGAAGCTGCCGCCTGATTTCCAGCCACCTATTTTTGTAAACTGGATGGGGCCAGACAAGCACATGGTTGTTTATTGGGTCCATGGCGGCAAGCTGCTCAATTTCGTCGGTTGTGTCGAAAAGCCTGAATGGACGCAGGAGGGCTGGGCAATCAAGGCGCCCTGGGACGACCTGAAGGCCGATTTTGTCGGGTTCCATCAAGATGTGCAGACAATGATCGACGCAGCGGACAAGGATAATTGCTTCTGCTGGGCGCTTAACAACAGGCCTCGCCTGGAATTCTGGAGCACCGAACGGGTCACCCTGCTTGGAGATAGTGCGCACCCTACGCTACCATACATGGCGCAGGGAGCGGTGATGGCGATCGAGGACGCGGCCGTTTTGATGCGCGCGTTGAACGAATTCGACGACCTGGCCGAGGCCCTGCGAGGCTATGAGAAGGCCCGTATCGAGCGCACCGCGCGGATAGTCAATGAAAGCACCGAACACGCGCGGCTTTTCCATTTTCAGACCCACGACGAATTTCGCGAGGCCTTCGCGCGGAAGGATCCGGCAAGAGACCGTGGCTTGTGGCTCTACAACTACAATCCGCTCACCGTGCCGATCGGTGCCGAAACGGCGTGACTATTCTTGCCGCGCGTTGCCACCACCGACAAACCATTTTGGGGAATTCCATGATCGACTATTCCTTTCCGCCCCAACCATCCAGCTTCGTTCCCATCGCCGGATCGCGGCAGGTTTTTCCCGTCCGCCGTATTTTTTGCGTAGGACGCAATTATGCCGAACATGCGCGAGAGATGGGCTTCGATCCGAACCGCGAGGCCCCCTTTTTCTTCACCAAACCGGCCGATGCAGTCGTCCAAGATGGTGCCACGATTGCCTATCCGCCGTTGACGGAGAATTTCCACTATGAGGCTGAGTTGGTCGTCGCGATTGGCACAGAGGGGCGCAACCTGTCAGTGGAGGCGAGCCCGCTACATATCTGGGGCTATGCCGTGGGCAACGACCTGACGCGTCGCGACCTTCAGATCCAGGCGCGCGAGAAGGGGCGTCCTTGGGATTGGGGTAAGGCATTTGACAATTCGGCCGTCATTGGTCCCATCCATCCGGTTGACGAAGTGGGCCATCCGGACAGCGGGTCGATCCGGCTGACGGTGAATGGCGCGGTCAAGCAGGATGCAAACCTTGCCGAACTCATATGGTCGGTGCCAGAAATCGTCTCGATCCTGTCGCACTCGGTGACGATAAAGCCCGGCGACTTGATCATGACCGGTACGCCTGCGGGGGTTGGCCCGCTTGTCCCGGGAGATGTTTGCACCGTCTCGATTGAGGGCCTTGGAGACCTGATCACCAAGATTGGCCCACGCGAATGACACTTCGCCTGCACAACTTCTTCAGGTCGTCCACCTCGACCCGCTTGCGCGTGGCTCTCAACCTCAAGGGGCTGGAATATGATTATGTGGCCTATGTCCTGCGCAAGAATCAACACCGGAGCCCAGAATATCTGGCACTAAATCCAGCAGGGCTCGTGCCGGCGCTTGAATTGGAAGATGGCACGGTTCTGACCCAGTCGCTGGCCATCATCGAATGGCTCGACGAAACCTACCCCGACCCCCCCTGCTCCCGACCGACCCGCTCGGGCGGGCGCGGGTCCGGTCATTGGCCTATATGGTGGCTTTCGAGATCCACCCGCTCAACAACCTGCGCGTTCTGAACCGGCTAGGCACGCAGTTCGACGCTGACGACGATGCGGTGGCGCAATGGTTCGTCCATTGGGTAACGGCGACGTTCGATCCGCTGGAAGCCATGCTGGCCGGCAGTCGGGAGACGGGCCAGTTCTGCCATGGCGATGCTCCAACGCTCGCTGACATCTGCCTTTACAGCCAAATCTGGAATAATCAGCGCTTTTCAATTCCAATTGAAACCTGGCCGACAATTGCACGAATTTTTTCGGACTTAGACGGCCTCCCCGGCTTTCGCAATGCGGCGCCACCCAACCAGCCCGATGCCGAATGACCAAAATTGCAGGAGCAAGATCATGAGTGAAGCGCTCGATCACAGCACAGTCGACCATGCTATGCAGCCGGATGACACGCCCGAGCTGCGCGAGCTATATCGCGGGTTCGAAAAGCAGAGCCTGTTACCCCTGTGGACCCAGCTTGGCGACCTCATGCCGGTTCATCCCAAGTCCAGAGCGGTGCCGCACGTCTGGAAATGGTCAAAACTGCTCCCACTGGCTGAACGTTCGGGCGAACTGGTACCCGTTGGGCGGGGAGGCGAACGCCGCGCGATCGGGCTGAGTAATCCGGGCCTTGCTCCCCATGCCTATATCAGCCCTACATTATGGGCAGCGATCCAGTATCTAGGCCCACGTGAAGTCGCACCTGAGCACCGTCACAGCCAGAACGCCTTCCGCTTCGTTGTCGAAGGAGAAGGGGTCTGGACCGTGGTCAATGGCGATCCAGTACGAATGAGCAGAGGCGACTTGCTGTTAACGCCCGGCGGCAACTTTCACGGCCACCAGAACGCCACCGATAAGTCTATGGCCTGGATCGATGGGCTCGACATCCCGTTCAGCCAGCAGATGGACGTTGGCTTTTTCGAATTTGGTTCAGACAAACTTACGCGCCTCGAAACACCAGAATTCAGCCGGGGCGAGCGTCTCTGGTGTCATCCTGGACTGCGCCCGCTTTCGCAGCTCAAGGACAGTGTCAGCTCGCCTATCGGTGCCTACCGGTGGGCGCATACCGACGCAGCCTTGACGCAGCAACTCGCGCTCGAGGCGGAGGGGTATGCGGCCACGGTTGCCCCAGGCCATGCCGCAATTCGTTACATCAATCCAACTACGGGCGGAGACGTTATGCCCACAATCCGCCTTGAATTTCACCGTTTGCTCGAGGGCACCGAGACAAAAATGAGACGTGACGTCGGTTCGACCGTCTTCCAAGTCTTCGAAGGCAACGGCGCGGTTGTGATGGATGGCGAAACGCACAGTGTGGAAAAAGGGGACATGTTTGTCGTCCCGTCGTGGATCCCCTGGTCGTTGCAGGCCGAGACAGGCTTCGATCTGTTCCGCTTTTCGGATGCTCCCATCATGGAGAAGCTGGGCTTTATGCGAAGTTGGGTCGACGCGTGAGCTTGGCATTTTCGCTCGAGCAACGACACGGTATCGAACGGTTGCGCGTTTGATCCACAAGACCATAGATCCGACTTCTCACCCGAGCAGCTGTGCCGTTCTCGGGGCAAAGCGGGCAAGGCTCGATGTCGCCGGAACGTGAGCAGTATTGAGAGGCGGCAGCAATCCTCAAGCGGAATGTTTCGAGCATCATTGCCGTTCTTCAAAGTAGGTCTGAATGACCAGTCTGCGCCTGATCCTGATATGCCAAAGTGCAAGAAGGCATCCTGATCCTACTGGACTCTTTGTGCCATGGTGCTACCATACACCAGTGTTTGGAAAGGTTGGTTGGCGGAAAGGACGCGCTGTTGAGGTGGCGACCCAAACCAGCGCTTCGGTGATCGACAGCAGCGTGGTCATAGTCGGCCTTTTCACAATGTTGTTCCATTCCATGGATTCGCAGTCGAGGACGGTTTTCGTTGTCCCTGCAAGTCCTCCCAACTTATTGGATTGGTGATTTAATATGGCTGAGAAAATCACAGATTTCGACAGCATTGCTGCGGATATCTTTTTGCAAAAGCGGGCTGGAAAACTCAGCCATTTCGCCGAGATGATCTGGAACTTCCACCGGGACCGGATCGATGCCACGTTCGAGGGTGGTTGGGACAATGCCGCATTTCCGTGGGACCGCAACATGCATGGGTGGTGGAAATACCCGCTGGCATTCGCGACATACTCGATCCCCTCGGTGATCATGGTTGAGGAAGCCCGGTACGCGGAAGCTTCAATCTGTCTGAGGAAATCAATACTACTGTTCAAAGATACGCCGATCTGGGACGAATGGGTCAAGTACGGCCATGGGCCAGATCCGATATGCTGCCGGAATATCATGTACAAGGCGCATCTGCACGTCATGTACGGCTTGTATCAGCTCATTACCGGATCGCAGGAGTTTGAGAGGGAGTACATTCAGCTAACAGATATAATGAAAAAGGAGTTGAATGAAAATAGCGAAAATGAGGGATTTGAAGGTATAGTTTGTGAAGATGATCAATATTTTCCTGTATGTAATTCCCAGATAGTCATCGGAATGTCGATACATGACTTAATTTTTGGAACGAATTACTACAATGAATATGGAAAAAGAGTTGCTGATTTCATTGCAGACAGGATCAGTGATCCAGTGACCAAGATGATACTGTACAAGTATCATCCCTCCCATGACCAGGCTGAAGCCTATCTGTCCGGCGCTTGCAACACCTGGGGACTGACCCAATTGCATTATACCAATCCGGCAGACATGCAGACCGGCTATGAGAACTTCAAGCGTCTGCTCGTTGCGCAGCAACCGGATGGCGCGCTCTACCTCAAGGAATGTGTCCATGCCTCCGATCCCGCCATGGGGCTGGAGGAGAGTTTCGGGCTTCTATATGCGCTCGGCTTGGCGAGGGAGTATCAGGACCCTGACCTTTGGGCTGGTTTTATGAAGTACCTGGGTAAGACGTCTGGTATTGCGTATGTCGACGGAAGGGTCCGCCTCGTCGAAGTGACAAATGGGGAAGAGCATCACGCCAACAGCTACATCCTATGGGGCGCCCTTCACGAATCCTGGAACGCGGTCTTTCAGCATGATTGGAGCGCGCTGAGGGCCCGGCATCGGGCGGTGTTGTCATGATCGGTGCAGAGGCTTCGCGCCAAGACATCTGGGCGATGGTTGAAGACGGGCGGTTCACAGATCAAGTTGAGGCGCATTACAGGACGCTTCTGTTCGACCTGGACCTGGCTTGCTACAATAATTGCCACGTCTGTCACGTTCCTGGTTCGGGGTCGCTTTTTACAAGGCCATGGGCTTCATGGCCCTGACTTTGCCATCTGTAGCCTATATTGACCCGTTCAGAACCAGAGAGGTTGAGTATAATCTTAACCTGACCGCAAAAAATATCTGTAATCCAAATCTTTCCAACCCATTGAATATGTACGATTCTGAAAATGTCCGCGTCGTCCTGAGCGCCCTGTCGTATGAATTCTACCGATTGGTCAGCGGAAGGGGGCAATTCGATGAAAAATCTCGCGCATTCATCGAAGAAATAAAAGGAAAGATCATTAACAATTACCAATCTGCGCAAAATATTTTCGCGCTTGAAACTGTGACCGGTAGGTTCGAAATGTTTCCAAATCTACTGGCGATGCTTGCATTTGAAATTCATGATAAGATTCATGGGACAACTTATTCCGACGATAATGACAAAATTCTGGACGGTATAGGCGTTCTGTTACGCGATGATAAATCAGGACTGTTCTTCGAATCACTGCAAACTGGAAGTTTTGGTTTCGACAAGCAGGAAATGAATAGAGAGTCATTTTGGATCTCTAGAAATATTCGACCAAGATCCAATGCGTTGGCACTTAACCTGATGCATTATTTCAGGCCGCAGGAAGCTGAGGCGCTTTGGGAGCAGTTTAAGTTCGCATTTTCTGACGAATTGATGCGGATCGATTTAGGGGCGTTGAAAGGGAAGTCTGGACAGTCTTTCGTAACACCTCTTGGTTTTCAACTAGAGGATATTTTTTCAGCTCTTTGGTTGGCTAAAGAGATGCAAGATGTCAAATTTTTCAATTTACTGAACAATCGCATTTATGAAGTTTTAGAGCCGAAGCGTATAGAGGCTAAGATATTTTATGATCAGCTGGGGGAGGGTGGACCATTGGTTTCATACTTTAACCTTCTGGCCCAGTGCCATGTCGGCTGGAAGCAGCTTGTTGAAAAAGATTGGGCGCAGAGCTACCACAAAGACTATAATGTGGTCCGCTGATACCAGAATGCGATGAGCCTGACTCATCGCATTCTGCTTAAGCCCGTGCGGCGCTTGAGAATTTCCAGCGTGTGATGCGTCACCATCCCAGCGCGCTGGTATGAGACGATGCTTGATGTGAAGGCTTCGCAGCAGTTGGACACCCTGATTTACTGGTGGCGGTGAGGGTGTGAATGTGATTCCATCGTTTTGAGCGATGGAGGCGTATGTGTCTGTGCAGCGTGGCTTTTTCGATCTGGATGAGCGGTATGCGGCGCTGTCGGCGGCGGGCGATCCGCTGGAGAAACTCGTGGCGCTGATCGACTTTGAGATATTTCGCCCCGCGCTGGATGCGGCCCTGCAACGATCTGACGGCAGCAAGGGCGGGCGGCCGCCGCTGGACGCGGTGATGATGTTCAAGACGCTGATCCTGCAGACGCTCTACGGCCTGTCTGATGCGCAAGCCGAGTTCCAGATCCTCGACCGGCGCAGCTTCGGGCGCTTCCTCGGCCTCAACGATGGCGACAACACGCCCGACGAGACGACGATCTGGCGGTTCCGCGAGGGCTTGGTGCGCGCTAATGCCATCGACGCCTTGTTTGCCCGCTTCGACGCCCACCTCAGAGGTCTGGGCTATCTGGCCATGGGCGGGCAGATCGTCGATGCCAGCATCATCGCCGCTCCGCGTCAGCGCATGACCGACGAGGAGCGCGCCCTGGTCAAGGGCGGCGGCATTCCGGAAGACTGGGCCGCCAAGCCGGCAAAGCTCGCGCAGAAGGATCGCGACGCGCGCTGGACGCTCAAGCGCGGGCGCCGCAAGAAAGGCCCAGATGGCAAACTCATGGCCGAGATAGCCACGCCCATGTTCGGCTACAAATCCCACATCGGCATCGACCAGCGGCACGGCTTCATCCGCACGTGGGGCGCCAGTGATGCCGCCCGCTACGATGGCCGCGAACTGCCGAACCTGATCGATCCGGCCAACACCGGCAGCGCGATCTGGGCGGATACCGCCTATCGCAGCCAAAAGAACGAGCGGGCTATCCTGCGCGCGGGGCTGGTATCGAAAATCCACTTCCGCCGCGCACCAGGAAAGCCGCTTCCCACGCAGCGCCAACGCGCCAATGCCGCCCGATCCAAAGTGCGCTCTGCTGTCGAGCACGTCTTTGCCACACAGAAGCACCGCATGGGCCTGTTCATCCGCACGATCGGCATTGAGCGGGCCAAGGTGAAGATCGGCCTCGCCAACATCGCGTTCAACTTCAAACGCTTCCTCTACTGGGAAAACCGGGCGAGCACCGCATGATCACGCGGCCAAGGTCCCGAAACGGCCCGTAACGCCTACGCGGTGACCGGAAAATGCCCGGATATGGAAACCCGAAACGGTCGGCCTCGCACCTTCAGGTTATGCCCAGCACCGTGAGCGGGTAAATCAGGGTGTCCAGATGCAGACCAGACGCCAAATTCGTAGGTCCTGATCTGTAATTGCAGAGCTAGGCGGTGTTGATCCCCTGAGGGTTTCATGGATCTGTCCGCACTGGCCGGACCGGAGCCTGGTCGTGCTGTATCGGGTCTCACAGTAAGCGGTCGAGAACCCCCACATTTTCAATTGTGCGCTGATTGGTAGTTTCGCCTGTATGGATGGCGAGGTTGGTGATGAGCGACGAAACGGATTTCGAAACGAGTTTCGAAACGAATGCACTGGTTCGGCCTGAGCGGCTTGATGTGGTTGCCGCGCCGCGCGGGAGGCGCAGCTGGACGCCCGAGGCGCGGGCACGGATTATTGCGGAAAGCCTGGTGCCGGGGGTCAATGTGTCGGAAGTGGCGCGTCGGCACGGGATATATCCGCAGCAGTTGTACACTTGGCGACGCGGGTTTCAGGAGCACGCGGAAAAGATGCGGCCAGATTCCGCGCTGTTCGTGCCGGCGATGGTAGAGCACGTTGAAGAGCCTTTCCGCGAGACGCTGCGGGTCGTAGACGGCGAGATCGTGATCGAGACTGCGAGGCTGGCGATCCGGATACCAGCGGGAGTTAGCGCGGATCACATCGAGCGGGTATTGCTGGCGGTGCAGGCGAACTCGTGATTATTCCGCCGGGGCCGCTGAAGGTGCTGGTAGCGACGCAGCCCGTAGACTTCAGGAAAGGCATGGTGGGGCTCGCCGCGCTGGTGCAGAGTGAACTGCGTCTCGACCCGTTCTCGGGGATGCTGTTTATCTTCCGTGCTCGGCGGGCAGACAGGATAAAACTCCTGGTCTGGGACGGGACCGGTCTGGTGTTGGTGACGAAGCGGCTCCAGGATGGAAAATTCCGCTGGCCCAGGCCGGGAGACGGCGTGATGAAGCTGTCGGCGGCGCAAGCTTCCGCGCTGATCGAGGGCCTGGACTGGTCGCGTGTACACGTGCCGCGGGTGCCCAAGCCGCTGCACGCACAGTAGGTCTTACGCCCGATTCCCTTGGGCTCAAACCCGTTTCCCGCCACGCAAAATCGGCTAGACTGTGGGCGTGGAGGAGCATCCTGAACCCCTTGCGGCGACCGGTGTGGAAGCCGGATATGACGAGCTTCCTGACGACGTTGGGCAGCTCAAGGCGATGCTGCTGGCTGAACGCGCCCGTGCTGCACGGCTCGAACACATCCTGAAGCTGATCAACCGTACGACCTTTGGCAAACGTTCCGAAAAGATTCCGGCCGACCAGTTGGCGCTGGCTCTCGAAGACCAGCATGTGGCGCTCGGCGAGGCCGACGGACTGCAGGACAAGGCTGACGAGGAGGCCGAGCGCTACGGCCGCAAGCCGCGCCGACGGCGTGCACCTGATGCCGAGCGCGGCTCCTTGCCCGGACACCTGCCGCGCTTCGAGGTGGTCATCGAGCCCGGCAGTCTGGCATGCGGCTGCGGCGGCGCGCTGCATCGGATCGGTGAAGACCGTTCCGAGCGGCTCGACATCATCCCGGCGCAACACCGCGTGATCGTGACGGTCCGCCCGCGCTATGCCTGCCGCTGTTGTACAGATGGCGTCCAACAGGCACCCGCGCCGAAGCATGTGGTTCCCGGCGGTTTGCCAACCGAGGCGCTGATCGCCAATGTCCTGGTGGGCAAGTACTGCGACCACTTGCCACTTTATCGGCAGTCCCAGATCCTTGCTCGCCAAGGCATCACCATCAGCCGCGCCACTATGGCTGGTTGGGTTGGGCGCGGGATCGCGGCTCTGCTGCCGATCATCACCCGGATGCGCGCCGATGCGCTGGCAAGCGCGCGGTTGTTCGTCGACGAAACCACAGTCAAGGTGCTGGCGCCCGGAACCGGCAAGACGATGACCGGCTACATGTGGGTCATCGTGCGTGACGATCGCACGCATGGCGGCACCGATCCGCCTTTGGCGCTCTACACCTACCTGCCGGGACGTGGAAAGATGTGGGCCAAGCAGTTGCTGGGTTCATACCAGGGAATCCTGCAGGTCGACGCGTGGCAAGCCTATGACCAGTTCGGCAAGGAAGACGGCGCCAACGCTGGCGTCGAGAAATCCTACTGCTGGGCGCATCTGCGGCGCGGGTTTATAGACGCGGGCAGCGATGCCCCTGTGGCCCAGGATGCCTTGCAACGCATCGCTGCAATCTACGCGATCGAGAAAGACATCCGCGGGCGTTCGGCTGAAGATCGCCTTGCGGTCCGGCGGGAGCGAACGCAGCCGCTGGTCAACAAACTCCATGCCTGGTTCGTGGCCACTGCTCCGCGCATAATGGCGGGCTCAGCGACCAGCGACGCGATAAAGTACGCACTGAAGCGCTGGTCAGGCTTCACCCGCTTCCTCGACGACGGCCGCATCGAGATCGACAACAACGCCGCCGAACGAGCGATCCGGCCAGTGACTCTCCAGAGAAAGAATGCGTTGTTCGCAGGACACCAGCTCGGCGCCGAGAACTGGGCGGCAATCGCCTCGCTGGTCGAAACCTGCAAGATGCTCGACATCAACCCTTACGCCTACCTCACCGATGTGCTTACCAGGGTCATCAGCCGTGCGGACACTGATCAGGTCGACGACCTGTTGCCGTACAACTGGGTCAATACAAATGCCGGACAAACCGTGTTCGAAATGACCGGCATTGCCAGCGCCGCCTGACAACAAACATTACAACAGCAAACCACCGTCGCCGCGCCGTAAGGCAAGTGGGGGATTTTTACCGCTTACGGTCGATGCCGATATGATTTTTGTAGCCGAACATCGGGATGGCAAGGTCGACCGGCTTGAAGGCCTTGGGATCGGCGCCGTCCTTCACCTTGGCCTTGGTATACTTCACGCTCCAGCGCGCATCGCGATCCTTCTGCCGGTTCTTCGCAGGCTTGGCCTTCCAGCTCTCGGGGATACGGCCATCCTTGATCGCGGCCTTCTCCTCCTCGGTGTTGCGCTGTTTGGGTGCAGGCACCACCGTGGCATCGATGATCTGGCCACCCATCGCGAGATAGCCACGATCAGTCAGAGCCGCATCGAAACGGGCAAAGAGCTTGTCGATCGCCTTGGCCTGCACCAGGCGCTCGCGGAACAGCCAGACCGTCGTCGCATCAGGCACTGTGCCATCGAGCCCAAGGCCCAGGAACCGCTGAAACGACAAGCGATCCTTGATCTGGAATTCCGTTGCTTCGTCCGACAGCGAATAGAGCGCCTGTAGCACCAGGATCTTGAACATCATCACCGTATCGAACGGCGGTCGGCCACCCTTGCCACGGACACTGCGGCGCAGGGCGGCAATCAATGGACCCCGGAAAACCTCAAAGTCGAACACCCCGGCCAAGCGCTCCAATGGATCACCCGCTGCGCTCAAGGCCTCGTACCGGTCCGAAAGATCAAAGAAACCGGGCTGTCCCGCCATCATCGCCTCCGATCATCCACAAAGGCAGTGAATCACTCAGTGGCCCTCAACGCCAGAGTTTTCGAACCCTCCAGCTGGATCAATACAAATGCCGGACAAACCGTGTTCGAAATGACCGGCATCGCCAGCGCCGCCTGACAACAAACATTACAACAGCAAACCACCGTCGCCGCGCCGTAAGGCAAGTGGGGGATTTTTACCGCTTACGTCTCACAGAGGCGAACGTTGCATTGACTCGAAGCGGGCTTTGCAGCCCATCTGACTACCTTCGCAGATCGTTCGTCCCTGCGTTCCCTCGCGGGACACCGCCCTCGGATCAGCTTCGACGCTTCACCGCTGGCAAACAGGTTCTACTCTACCTTACGCTTGGAACAAAGTGCCGTCGCGCAGCATGGCATGCATTATGACAGCGAGGCGGCGGGCAAGGGCAACGCGAGCCTTCTTTAGGCCGTGACGCTTGGCGATCTTCATGGCCCATGACTTGAGCGCGAAGGTTTCCCGGCTTCGGGTGAGGATCGAGTTGGCAGCTTCGTACAGCAGCTTGCGCACGGTCCCATCTCCCTGTTTGGTGATCCTGCCTGTCCGATCTAGCTCGCCCGACTGATGACGTCGGGGCACAAGGCCGAAGTAGGCGCCGGCATTGCGCGATTGTCGGAAACGCCCCGCTTCATCCACTGCAGCGGCGAAGGCAGCAGATGTCTGCACGCCCACGCCCGGTATGGTCATCAGGATTTCGCAAGCCTGTGACTGGCTGGCGATGATACGCAGGCGGCGGTCCATTTCCTTGATTTGCCCGACCAGTTCTGCGCGCACAGACAGCAAGGATGCGATGGCGTCGCCAAGGCCCGGGATGTGGGCGGCCTGCATGATCCGTTCGAGGAAGGCCTTCCCTTGACCTGCGCCGGGCCGATAGCCGAACGTCGCGCAGAGACCACGGATCGTGTTGTCGAGCCGGACACGCGCTTCAACCAGATGGCTGCGTGCGGTGATGACGCTGCGAACGCCATGCGCTGCCGGAGATTTGACATGCACCTCCTTGTAGAAGCCGGTGCGTGCCAACTGTGCGAGGCCGGCGGCATCGTGAGGGTCGGTCTTGTTCGCCTTCATTGCCTTGAGGCTCTGGTGGGCCTGGCGGGCATCAATGCACACTACCGGGACACCCAGTTCACGCAGGCCAAGGCAGATCGCCGGCGACATGCGGCCCGTTTCGATCACCGCCCGCTCGATTGGACCGTATCGCTCCAGCATCATGGCGATCGCCTCCGGAGAGCTTTCCACTTTCTCCGACACGACCTTCCGACCATTGTCATCAACGATGCAGACCTGCGTGGATTCCATCGACAAGTCCAATCCGGCATAGTGCTTCATGGCTGCTTCCTTCCTTCAGGATTCGACAACCAGAAGTGTGCGCCCCAACCGAGCTCCGAGGGAAGCAGCCGCAATTACACGATGACTCCAGCATCCTAAGATCGGACAATGCAGGGATTGAGTATCGGACGCCTTGCCGCGTTCTGCCAATCCCTTCGAAGGCGATCACCTGGTGCATTGCACAAGGGGTTGAAAAGTTGCGCTACGATTCCAGCGCTTCGAGGCTTACCGTGAATTCCAGACCAGAATTTCTGGCACGCAGGCGCTGATTGCGGCCAGGTAGCGGTAATTCCAGGCCGTCGCCTACGAGGCGGCATTCGGTAATCGTACGCAACTGGTCAATGCGGGCATGAAGCGTGGGACCTGCATCGAAGATGTCGACATAGCCGTCGTAAACAAATCCTTCGGCTTCAAGCATTGCCTTGGCCGGAACTGCGTCTACGTGGGGGCGCCCGATCGCAGACTGCGCATCGAGTGGCAAGAGCGCAGTATATATGGGAAATTTAGGCATGAGATCGGCAATGAACTGATTGCCTTGGGTCGCATTGTATAGGTCGGCAGCATGAAATTCGCTGTCAAAGAATTTTCGGCCAACGGCCTCCCAGAATGGTGAGATGGCGCCATCTAGCCAGCCGCGCATTTCAGCAACTATAGTGCTTCCAAACCTCTCCCTGTGTTGAGAAATAAAGAGGTAGCGGCTGCGCGAGAGAAGTTGTCCCAGCCCCGCGGATCGGGCTTGTGGCGCCAAAAAGAGCCCGCCCACTTCCGAAGCGCCATCGAAATCATTGACCAGTGTTAGAATATGAGTCGAGAAATGTCGGCCAGTGCCATTGGAAACATGGGATATTCGGCTCAGCTTGTAGCTGTAGAATGGCCATCGGACCCCGATCTTCGAGTAAATGCTCGAGGTTCCAACAATTCGGCCCGTCTCAGTGTCTTCAAGGACGAACAGATAGAATTCATCCTGCGGTGAATCGATAATGACGCCGCAGGATTGCTCGCTCCACGCTACTCGTTCCGCCAGTACACCCCGGTCATGAGGAAAGTTGGTGAGGCCGCCCGCGGTCAATGCCGCCAGTTCCAGCAATGCATCCACGTCATTCTTGCATGCCATGCGCACTTGGTGCGTCATATCAGAGTTCCCCAATTCCAAAGCCGAGCATTTTCATCAGTGCTCCGCGTGCAGCACGGCATTCTGCCCAGAGTTCGGCGTCCGCCAGGTCGGACTCGGCAATTCTCTCCGGCCAATGTTCTTCTATGGTTCTCTCGAGCCTGTCACAGATCCTTTCGTCAACGAGGAACCTCTTGTCGACGGCTGCCAGCGCGCCCTCGCTCATGGCAACCCGTAGGCGCAAACAAGCAGGGCCTCCTCCATTACGCATGGATTCGCGAACCTCGACGATTTCCAATCGTGTGATGACGCCTTGGCCCACCACGCTATCGTTCAACCATTTCCACACAGCAGAGTTCTCTCGGCATTCGCCCGGTACGACCAGGGCCATTCCGCCGCAAGGCAGTGTGACCAGTTGCGAGTTGAACAGATAGGAACCCACCGCATCTGCAAGTGATACTCGATCCGAAGGCGCCTCGATAATCTGGACCGAAGGTACTCGCATGCGGATGGTTTCGAGGACTTGGTCGCGATCCTCGAAGGCCTGTTGGTGTGTCAACAAGACATTCTCGTTCGCGACCGCCACCACGTCATTGTGGAAGGCACCGGCTTCTATCGCCGCAGCACTTTGTTGGACGTGGAGTTGCCCCTCGGCGCTCAGGCCATGGCGCCGAGCCACGGCTTCCCCCGCGATCCGATTCTGCCGGGCGGGGTACCTGCCGCTTGAAACACCGTAAACGAAGATCTCGAGGCCGTGTTCGCCATGACTGGCTGTTAGCCGCATTGCATTGGCGGCTCCTTCGTCTGTTAGTCTTGCGGGGAGCGGGTCATGCACGGCGAACAGACGCTTATCGGGAAATGCCAGCCGAAGTTGTCGCACAGTCTGTTGTGCCTCGATGCTGCGATGGAGCATCGACGAAAGGTTTGCGACTGTCAGGTGGCAACGCCCGTCGCGCGTGTCGGGGCGGGCGAGACGGTCGCTGCATTAGCGGTCCACATCGGGGATGCGGAGAACACACTCGTCAGCAATGCCGGATCGCTTGCCCAGGCGGCGGAGTAGACGTCATCGTCGCTGCCTGCGAAACCAAGATCTCGTAGCCACGGAGCGAAAGGGCGGTCATGCGGCAGCAGCAGGCCTTGTGTTAGGCCAAGCCCGAGCATTCGCCGCATCTTGCCAATCCCCTGGATGGCCGCTTTTCGAGGGCTTGAGACCACGCCGGCATTCCGCGCAGAGGCGACATTTCCGAACGAGAGGCCCGCATAATTGTGGCTCGGGCCGACCAGACCGTCAAAATTGACTTCACGCACCATTGGAATGATCCCTTCGGGCTGATCGCAGGCCGCGAATGTCGCTGGTTTGGTCGATCACTGCTTCTGCTTCGAAGCTGGCGACCGGATAGGCGCAATAATCAGCCGCGTAAAAGGCGCTTGGCCGGTGATTGCCCGAGGCACCCAGCCCGCCGAACGGCATCGTCGCGGCGGCGCCGGTCGTGGGCCTGTTCCAGTTGCACACACCGACGCGTGCGCGAAGCGCATAGCAATCCCACAAGGATTGATCTGAAGAGATCAGCCCCCCGCCAGTCCGAAGGCGGTATTGTTGGCGACGCGGATAGCGGTGTCGAAGTCAGGCACTCGCATGACCTGGAGAAGTGGGCCGAAGATTTCCCGGTCAGGGACTTCCATGTCCGTTACGTCGACGATTGCGGGAGTCAGAAATGCACCCGAACGATCCGGCGGGGATAGCAAGGGCAAAACCACGCGCGCCCCGGATGCCACCAGCGCATCATAGGCGGCGCGCACGCGATCGGCAGCGTGAGCGGATACCAGCGGTCCCATTGCTGGCTCCGGAGCTTCGTCCCAGCTGCCGATCGACAAACGCTGCGCGTAGTCGACGACAGCTGCAAGCGTTGCGTCACCGACGCTACCCTTCGGGATAATGAGGCGACGCGCACACGAGCAGCGTTGCCCGGCCGAGATGAAAGCGGAGCTCACGACGATTGAGGCTGCCGCGTCCGGCATCCCGTCCCAAGCGATCAGGGGATTGTTGCCGCCGAGCTCGAGCGCAAGAATGACTTCTGGACGATCAACGAACTGGCGCCGAAGGTGTGCGCCGGTAGCGGCCGAACCAGTAAAGAGTAGGCCATCGATCCGGGATTCGGCGAGGGCGATGCCGGTGTCGCGCCCGCCCTGCACAATGTTGAAAACACCATCCGGCAGGCCAGCCTCTTGCAACAGACCATCAATGATTTCGCCAACGAGGGGCGCTTCCTCCGACGGCTTGAAGACGATTGTGTTTCCCGCAAGGAGCGCCGGAACGAAGTGCCCGTTGGGAAGATGGCCAGGAAAGTTGTATGGGCCGTAGACGGCCATTACACCATACGGCCTGTGGCGCAGCACCGACCGGCCGAATGCGGCCTCCCGCTCGGACTCGCCAGCGCGCTCGCTTTGGGACTGGATCGAAATCGCGACCTTGTTGGCCATGGATGCGACTTCTTGGCGGCCTTCCCACAAAGGCTTTCCGGTCTCACGGCCGATTGCCGCAGCGAGCCGTTCTGCGTGATCCGATATCATCTGCCGGTATCGCTCGACGAGCCGAATTCGCTCGAAAAGTGGCGTAGCGGACCAGCCATCGAAGGATCGCCTCGCACGTTCGACGGCCAGAGCGACTTCCTTCGGGCCCGCCGACCTTCCTTCCCAAACTGTTTCTCCCGTCGCCGGGCACACTGATCGGAAATTAGTCATACTGCGACCTGCAATGCGTCAACAGCAAGTAGTTCGCTTGCCTTCTCACAGGTCTGCTCGAACCGAATGAGGACCTCGCGCACTTCCTGTGCTGAAATGGTGAGAGCCGGCAAGAGGCGCACGACATTGTCTCCGCCACCCGTGATCAAGAGTCTCTGTTGGCGCGCAAGATTGATGAACTCCCGATTGACGACTGCTAGCTGCACACCAATCAGGAGGCCGAGCCCACGGATCTCGCGCACTATGTGCGGATAGCGAGCGGTTATGGATTCAAGGCCGGCACGGAATTCTTTAGCGCGCTGGTTCACGGTATCGAGAGTTTCTGCGTTGCTTATCTCATCGAAGGCCGCGATCGCGACGGCCATCGCAAGCGGATTACCGCCAAATGTCGAACCATGTGATCCAATAGTCATACCGATCGCGGCCTGCGCAGTTGCGAGGCAGGCAGAGACTGGAAAGCCTGCGCCAAGGGCCTTGGCAATAGCCATGATGTCTGGCTCGCAGTCCTTGATCCACTGATGAGCAAAAAGACGACCGGTGCGCCCCATTCCACACTGCACTTCGTCAAAGATAAGCAGTACGCCATTGCGCGAGCAGACTCGGCGAAGGTGTCGCAACTTCTTGGGATCGAGCGCTCGCGCGCCTCCTTCGCCCTGCACGGGTTCGACGATCACGGCCGCTGTGCTGGGCGATGCTACCAGTTTCTCCCAGGCAGCGACTTCGTCGAAGGCGGCATGACAAAAGCCCTGCATTGGCGGGCCGAAGCCGTCGAGATAGGCCGCATTGCCGGCAGCGTTCAACGCGGCGAAAGTGCGGCCGTGAAACGAACCTTGGAAGCCGACGATGTCGACGCGTTCATGATTGCCCTTGACCGAAAAATGGCGGCGCGCAGTCTTGATCGCGCATTCGATCGCCTCGGTACCAGTGTTGGCGAAAAAGGCCGTATCTGCAAATGTGGCGGCGATCAGGCGCTCTGCCAGCTGGGATTGTCCGGGAATTTGCAAGCCGTTGCCAACATGCCAAAGGCGTTCCGACTGGCGTTGCAATGCATCCACAAGTGCAGGATGGCAATGACCCAAGGCGTTGACGGCGACCCCCCGATGCAGTCGAGCCATTCTAAACCATTCTCATCGAACAACCAGCTTCCGAAACCCCTTACGGGTGCAATAGGCGCGGGTGCATAGACCGGCATCACCGAAGAGATCATATTCGCAGCCCCTTACCGAGTTGAGGTAATGAGAATATGCCAACATTCGCCGGATAATAGCGAAAAAGAGGCTAGCATTAATTACCAGAAGGAATGTTTGGGCCGTCTTTCGGAGCTGGTACACCTGCTGACGTTGTGATACTGCCGCGGCTCGGTGAGCAAGCAGGTCATCAGCGGCATTATCCTGCCTTGGCGCACGACGAGAAGGTGCAGTCCTTCAGTCAGTCGGCTGACAATCTGTCATTTTCCTGCTCGGCGATCAGTTGCGCCCGCAATGCGAGCGCATCGATCTCGGCGCTTGCGAGCTTGCAGAGTATCAGGGCTGAAAGCCGGGCCTGCTCTGCGAAACTTTCAGGCCAGGCGAACTCCTGTTCACTATGAATGTCGCCACCCCGAACGCCTAGTGTGTCGATTCCCGGGAGCCCCTGCGCAAGCAGATTGTTGCCTTCGCAGACGCCACCGGATGGCTTCCAGCCGATTGACAGGTCAAGTAGTGCGCCCAACTCGCGAACCTGGCCAAACAGGACCTGTTGGGCGTTGAAGAATGGCTTCGCCGGACGATGTACCCCGCCATGGACCTGGACGGATATGCCGCCTCCTTCCATTGTGGCGGTCGCAATGCGCACCTGCTCGTCGATCCAGATCGCACCCGCTTGGTCAGGGACTCGCACGTCGAGTCGCAGCACGGCACGGTCAGGAACCGAATTCAGCGCACCACCCCCATCGATGCGACCTACATTGATGGTGACGCCGTCCCGGACTCCGTTGAGATCTGCGAGCTTCGTAGCGATACGCGCAGCTGCGACCAGCGCGTTTCGACCGCTGGCGAAATCACGACCGGCGTGCGCGGCCCGCCCAAAAATTGCGATGTGGTAATTCCCCGACCCCTTTCGTGCTGATACGAGCGAACCATCGACAAGTGTAGGCTCGTAGGTAAGCCCTATGTGGCAGTTCCGACCAAGTTCGGCTAGCAAGGCGGCTGAGCCCATCGAGCCCGTCTCTTCGTCAGGGGACAGAAGCACCTGGAAGCCCAGCTGCGAAGCTAGCGGGTGGCGCTCGAATGCGGCGAGCGCACCCAGCATGACACTGATGCCGCCTTTCATGTCGGCGATTCCGGGGCCGTTGATGCTGCCATCGGCAAGCGGTCGAACTGCCTGAAACGGACTGTCAGCGGGAAAGACCGTGTCGTAATGTCCGGTCAACGCGACCTGAACGGGTGCTTCGGGGCGCAATCGGAGTAGGAGGGATTGCCCTGCCGGTGTAGCGCAAGCCTCGCCTCGCGTGTTTATCTGCAGTGCTTCGTCAAGCGAAATGGCTTCAAGATCACCATCAAAGGCACTTAGGACTTCGAATAGGCAATCAGCCATTGTGGCCAGCCCCAGCAGGTTGGAACTCCCGCTGTTTATCTCCGACCACTCGATCGCACGAGCAACCAAGTTCGGCCCTGTCTTCGCGACGGCATCCAGGACTGCTTGATCGGCATCGCTGATCTGGAACCGTCGAGTGCAGGATGGCCATTGCTCCACAATCAATCTCCAACTTGCCTTTGCCTTTATGGGGCGGCTTTGTTGCAACATGGCGCCCGCAATGCTTTTCCTCCCTTATGCGGCCCCCACATGATTAGTCAGGTAACGCCGCTCAGTGAGTCGCACTTCAGGCCCAAGCATGGATGTCAAATCAAGGGCTATGGATCCGCGATTGAACCTTTGATTGAGATCGGCAATCAGGAGCCAGAACACAAGCGACTTCGTTTCGCTGATATATGAGGTTTGTGAATGGAATCGACTCGCAAGCATCTTCCACCTCTATCCATGCTACTGGGGTTCGTTGTTGCCGCGAGGCACGGCACGATTTCTCAAGCGGCAAGGGAAACTGGCCTCACACAGGGCGCGGTAAGCCGGCAGATTGCCTCGCTCGAGGGCTGGGTCGGTTGTGAGTTGTTCGACAGGGTTGGACGCAATGTTGTGCTGAATGCTGCGGGAACGACCTATCTGGGCGAAATCGAACCTGCCCTCCGGCGTATCGCACGGGCAACGGGCAAGTTGATGAGCACGCCTGGGGGGCGGATCGTCGAAATTGCAACCTTGCCCAGTTTTGGCATGCGTTGGCTCGCGCCGCGCTGGAGCCGGCTATCTGCTCTCCACCCTGACCTCACGGTAAACATCTCCGCGCGATCTGAAGAATTCGACTTTGCTGTCGAGCCTTTCGATCTGGCTGTCCATGTCGGGCAAGCAGACTGGCCGAATGCCCAACATGACCTCCTTTTCAGCGAACGTGTCGTACCTGTGGTGGCTCCAGCGCTCGTCCGTGATCGCGCAATCCGCTCGCCGAGTGACCTCCGAAACATCCCTCTGCTCGTCCAGTCGCGACGTAAGGATGCTTGGAAGCGCTGGTTCGAAATTGTTTCCGTCCCTTACGAGGAGCCTCCCAGCACCACCAGTGTGGCCCACTTTTTGATGTTAGCCCAGGCTGTTGCTGCGGGAGCCGGCGCGGCCTTGTTGCCAACTTTCTTGATCGAGGCCGAGCTTCAATCTGGCAGTCTGGTTGTTCCTTTCGACGTCCCGTTGGGCGAGGACCGCAGCTACTACTTGGTCTACCCCAAGGAAAATCTGGAGAAGCAGGCCGTCAGACAGGTCCGGGATTTCATTTGCGGAGAGGCCAGCGGTCATCAGGCCTAGTGTCGGTCCGCCGCTCCTGAAGCCTATACCCATTATGTGTGGTTTCCCATCGCATGCTACGCCTGCTGGGTACGCGAGCGAACTCGCCGACCGATCATAGCGGTTGTCGCCAAGCCCATCGCGCATGCCAATGCGACGATTCCAAAGAGCATCCGGTAGCCGCTCTCGCCTGGGAAACTGTCCAGGAGAAAACCTGCAACTGGGGGCACGAAGATGTCGGGCGTAAAGCCGACCAACGAAATCAGACCGGTTGCTGAGCCAGTGCTCGATTCGGGAATCCGGCACTCCTCGATCAGCGCGAAATAGACCCCTCGGATCGCGAAGACAGCCAGCGATGCGCATGCAAGGTTTGCGATCATGATGGGGGCATTTTTTGCGGTTCCCGGAGATATCGCAAAGGTCATCATGCTTGCAACGAGGATGGCGAAGGCGAACACCACCGTCTGCCAAACTCCCCAACGGTCGGCTGCAAAGCCGGCCGCCATGGCTGCAACTGGCTTGAGCCAAATCTTCCCAACCGCAATGGCACTTGCCGCCGCAACCGACAGTTCCAGCATGCTCGAACTATAGGGCGTGAAATAATAGAGCGCCGTGTAGGCAGTGTAGCTGCTCAAGACGATCAGCGAGATCAGCCATAGGTCTGGATTTGGGAGCAATTCCCGCCATCCGCTGTAAGATGCTGCCTGCAATTTCGCGCCGCTCGGTGCTGCGCGGTCGAGCGTGAAAAACGCGATGATCCCAAGTGCGATGTTCAAAACGGCAAAGCCGATGATGACCGTGCCGAGCGCGCCGCTTGTGCTTCCCGCCCAAGCAAACACCGCGACTCCGGCCGCTCCAATAGCGCCTTCTGTAACGCCGCGGACACTTTCGAGCAGGCCAAAGGCGCGGCCCTGGCTCCCGGCGACCGCCCATTCGCGTGTTGCGCGGATCATTGTGCTCCAGCACACAACGGTCATGGCGCCCCAAAGCACGTAGAGGAGAAGGGTGAATGGATAGGACGGAAACGAAGCGAAAAACGCTCCACCTATGCCGGTTCCGATCAACCCGATCGGAAGCAGAGTGCGAGGCTTGAACCTGTCAGCAAGCCAGCCTCCCGGGACGTAGCCGATTAGTGATGCCAGGCCATATGCCGACGAAAGACTGCCGATCTGCACATTCGTTTGGCCGAGAGCGAGACGCAGGGGATCGTAATAGATTTCATGCAGAAACGGGAACAGAAACAGCGTGGTACCTGCGCTGCCCAATACCAGCATTGTGATTGACCTGCGCAAGCCTGCCCCCGTATCTTGCATGTCAGTAAGCAGAGTGTTCAGAACGGGAGCGTTTCGCGATGTCCTCGTGTCCGAGTGCACTTGGTGAAATCACTTTGGTAAGCCGACAGCAAGTTCTTCTGATTCTCAAAATACGCATTGCCGCAATGCCTTCCGCCATTCCGTCAGGGACCCTGCGCCCAGTTCCTTCGGACATGTTCTGCAATTCCGTCTCACTCTCGGATTTGCCGACACAGTCGGCCCGAAGCCTGTTGCAGATTGATGGATCGGCTTAGCCAAAAAGCCTGGGCTTATCTGTCGCCTCCAGCTGCAATGGAATTGGAGGCAATTGACCTGCTGAAGAGAAGTAGGGGGAGCAGAGCCAATACAGCACAGCCAAGCGCCAAGGCTCCGATTTGCTGATACGTTCCTCCGTTCAGCAGGATCAGCCCTGAAATCGCGGGTGCTGATGCGCTTCCGATTCCCTGACCTCCACGCGCAACCGCGGCGAGCGGCGCTCCACCCGAGGCGGCAGCAAGGCCGAGAAGATATGGCAGAGTGAAGACATAGGCAGTGCCGGACACGCACATGGCAATTGTAAGCATCGTCTGGTCGCCCGAATGGGTAACCGCATAGGCGCCTAAGCCGGTTATCAGGTACCCAAGGACCAACGGTGGTGTCCTTCCGAACCGGGTGCCAAGCCGATGCGCCAAGGCAGGTCCGGCTAGAGAGCAAGTAGCAGAGATAGCCATTGCATAGCCGGCTTGAGCTTCGGTCACACCGATAGATTGGGCGATACCTTCAATGAAGTAGTAATATCCGTTTGCCAAAATCGCGAGGAGTGCAGCGACAAGGCCCAGCGTAACCGCGCGGGCGTCGATAGTGGCAAGATGTTGCTTCGCCGTCGTGTCGACCACCTGGGCTCGTGGAGGGATGTTTCGGAGCAATGGGACGAGGGCCAACACAACAATGCCCAAGGCTACGAAGATTCCGCGCGGACCAGCCCAGTCAGGCAAGAGTGGCAAAGTCACAAAGAGCATTACTGCCAATCCCACGACGGCGGCCCATATGAGAGCAAACGTTCTATCCGCATTGGGGGTTTCCGCAGCGGTTGCGGCAATTGCAGCATAGAGCAGCCCCTCACCGATCCCGCCTATCAAGCGTGACACAACGAGGAACTCCGCGCCATGGCTCAATGCTGAGCCAGCATAGCCAGCCAAAACCAGCAACGCACCTGCGAAAGCTAGCTTTCTTCGGTCAAGACGCAACAGGTAGGGCGCCAGTCCAATCGATACCAGCGATGCACAGGCGATCTGCCCCGCAATGATGAAGCCGATCCAACCTTCAGGAATCGCGTAGGCCTTGACTATGCCGCCAACCACAAAAGGCATCGTATAACCGCCAATCTCGGCAATCAGCGATCCCGCAAGCATTCCCGAAATCGAGGCGAAGCGTCCAAGCAAATTTTGACCTTCCGAACTCCAAACACTAGTGTATGGTAGAGAGGTTGTTTCAAGAGTCCAGAGGGCAGGCGAGTCACGTGACCGATTTTTTCGATGCAATTGTGGTAGGCGGTGGTCACAACGGTCTGACTGCGGCCGCATATCTTGCCCGTTCGGGTGCAAGAGTTCTGGTCCTCGAGCGTCGCCAAATTGTGGGCGGGGCTGCCGTGACCGAGGAAGTGATGCCGGGGTGCCGTGTGTCATTTTGCTCGTATATCGCCAGCATGCTTACCCCCGCCGTGGTCAAGGAACTGGGGCTCGCTGATCATGGGCTGAAAATGGTCGCATGCGACCCGGCGCTTAATGTGCCGACATCCGATGAGGGCCTCGTGACGCTTTGGTCCGATCCGTTGCGGACTGCGGCAAGCCTTCGGACCTACAGTCGGAAGGATGCCGACAACTTCGTAGCGGTCGAGCATCAACTCAAGGCGCTCGCTCGCTACCTGCAGCCGTTCTTTCTCAAGCCTCCGCCGGCTCTGAGCGGGAGCTTGGTCGACCGGCTCGGGGAATTGGCATCAATGGCCCGCCAATTCTGGGGAATCTCGCGAGATGAAATTGCATCGATGACGCGGTTTCTGACCGGCTCCCTCGCCGAATTTCTCGAGCGACACTTCGAAAGCGAGGAGACGCACCGGCTCTTTCTGGCCAACAACGTTTACGGCAAGCATGGGGGCCATATGATCCGGGCTCGACCCTAGGCTTGTTGTTCCACCTGTTGGGCGGTGGTGATAATAGCATCCAGGGCTTCAGCGGCCATGTTATCGGGGGGATGGGATCAGTCAGCGATGCGCTGGCCAACGCTGCCCGGGGCTTTGGCGCCGAAATCATCACGAATGCAGAGGTTGCGCGGATCTACGTAAAGGGCGGGCGGGCATCCGGCGTCGAGCTGGTCGATGGCCGAGTGTTTCACGCCAAGGCGGTCGTGTCGAATGCGGACCCAAAGCGAACGTTCCTTGGGTTGGTCGACGCGGAACATCTCGACCCGACATTTCGATCGGACATCGCCGCCATCAAAATGGCCGGTCCTTCGGCCAAGGTGAACATGGTCCTGAGCGAGCCACCTTCGATCAGGGGCATGTCGCTCGACGCCACTCCGGCGGAACGCGCGGTCTTTTCGGTCATGGGCAGCATGGAGGCTATGCAGCGCTGCTATGATGCCTCAAAGTTCGGCGAAGTGGCAGACGAGCTGTGGGTCGATTGCGTGGTTCCAAGTTTGGTCGATCCCACGCTCTGCCCGTCGGACCGCACCATGCTCACTTGCTTTGTCCAGTATGTTCCTTTTCGGCTGCGAGAGGGGGACTGGGACTCGCGACGTGAAGCGCTCGGCGATCAGGTGGTGCAACAGATTGGCCGGGTCGCGCCCAACGTCCCTGGCAGCATCGTCGCACGTAAAGTCATCACACCGCTGGATTTGGAGCGCACCTACGGACTGACCGAAGGCAACATCTTCCACGGGGATCTCAATCTCGCCCAGTTGTTCTTCATGCGCCCGCACCCCGATTGGTCGGGCTACCGCACGCCTGTGGCCGGTTTGTATCTGTGCGGCGCGGGCACGCACCCCGGTGGGGGCGTGACGGGAGCTCCTGGCCGGAATTCAGCACAAGTCATTCTGAAGGATTTGCGCCGATGAGCCGATATTCGGCGTTCGCGCTTCTCAGGAACTGGCTTGGTGGCAATACGGATTGGGATCCGGTTTGGCGCTCCCCCGAACCGGCGAGCAGCTACGATGTGATTATCATCGGAGCTGGCGGCCACGGCCTTGCGACCGCCTACCATCTGGCCAAGCACTACAGGCCTGGACGCATTGCTGTGATTGATAAGGGGTGGCTCGGCGGCGGTAACACCGGCCGCAACACGACCATCGTGCGCTCGGACTATTTCTACAAGGAAAGTGCCGACTTCTACGACCATTCGCTCCGTCTCTATGCCAGCCTTTCGCAGGAGCTCAATTTCAACATCATGTATTCCGCCCGCGGAATCCTTAATCTCGCGCACAGCCGGCACGAGGTCGATTTTCAGCGCCGAATTGTGAACGCGATGCAGTTGAACGGGATCGATGCCGAACTGCTCGGACGGGAGGAAGTGCTCAAATTCTGTCCTGTCCTGAATGGCGATCCTAATGCAAGGTTTCCCATTTACGGGGCCATGCGCCAGAAACGAGGAGGGACTGTCCGGCATGACGCGGTAGCCTGGGGCTATGCACGGGCAGCCGATGCCCTGGGTGTCGACATCCTTCAGAATACCGAAGTCACCGGGTTCCGCCGGGACATCAGCGGCGGTGTGCAGGGCGTCGAAACAAGTAAAGGCTTCATTGGTGCGACCAAGGTGGGGATCGCCACGGCCGGTCATTCGTCAGTGGTCGCGCAGATGGCCGGTTTCCGATTGCCTGTCGCCAGCTATGGGCTCCAAGCCTTTGTCTCCGAACCGGTCAAGCCCGTCTTGCACACCGTGATCGGTTCAGCCGTGATCGGAAGCTATTGCAGCCAGTCGGACAAGGGCGGCATTGTGTGCGGTGGCGGCATCGATCCCTATCCGTCCTTTGCCCAGCGCGGAAGCGCAGCGACAATGGAAAAAGTGCTTGCCGGCATCGTCCAGCTTGTTCCGACCTTCAGTAGTCTGCGCCTCCTGCGCCAATGGGCTGGAATCGTCGACTACACGGCCGATAGCTCGCCGATCATTGACCGCAGTCCGGTACCGGGGATTTATCTGAACGTCGGCTGGGGCGGAGGCGGGTTCAAGGCGATCCCGGCCGGCGGTGAGGCTTTTGCGCACTTGATCGCGAAGGATGAGCCCCATCCGCTAACCACCGCCTTCGGACTCCAGCGTTTCAGGGATGGCGCGCTCATCGACGAAGCTGCGGCAGCCGGGATTGAACACTGACATGATGCGGATTGCCTGCCCGAACTGTGGCCTGCGCGACGAGCGCGAATTTGCCTATGGCGGCGAAGCCCATATCGACCGACCAGAGCTGGACTGCGACGACCAGGCTTGGGAGGAGTATCTCTTCCTGCGCGCCAACCCCAAGGGCGAGCATGCCGAGCGATGGGTCCATGTGCACGGTTGCGGGGTCTGGTTCAATCTGATCCGGCATACTGAAACACACGAGGTCGTAGCGGTTTACGTAATGGGAGTTGCGCGGCCGTGACCGGTTACCGACTTTCCCATGGCGGCGGCAGGATCGATCGCGGCCAGTCCATCGACTTTTCGTTCAATGGCAAGCGCTATGCAGGCCTTGCGGGCGATACACTGGCGTCGGCCTTGCTCGCCAACGGCGTGCAGCTTGTCGGACGGAGCTTCAAGCTCCATCGACCACGCGGTATTATGGGAGTCGGCTGCGAGGAAACCAACGCACTGGTTCAACTTGAGCACGGCCTATCCTCCATTCCCAACGTGCAGGCCACCATGATCGCTCTGGAGGAAGGGCTGGTTGCCCAGAGCATCAATGCCTGGCCTTCACTGACCTGGGACATTGCTGGCGTGAATGATCGTCTCCGCGGACTGTTCTCTGCCGGATTCTACTACAAGACATTCATGTGGCCGGACTGGCACTGGTTCGAATGGCTGATTCGGCGCGCCGCCGGACTTGGCAAGGTGCCGGTCGTGCCCGATCCGCAGCGCTACGAAGCGCGTCATGTGGAATGTGATCTGCTAGTGATAGGTGGAGGCAGAAGGGGGTTGGCCGCTGCGGCACAGGCAGCGCGAGACGGCAAATCGGTATTGCTTGTCGATCTGGATCAGGGTCTTCCAAGCCTTGAAGGTGTTCGGACCTTTGAAAAGACTGCAGCTCTTGGAGTCTGGGATCATGGTTTTGTGCTGGCCGCATCGGAAGGTCGGGTACTCCACCGCATCCGGGCCGAGCAGATCATTCTCGCGACGGGCAAGCAAGAGCGCGGCATCGCATTTGCGAACAACGACTTGCCCGGCATCATGCTCGCCGGTGCGATCGGCAGATATGTCGCGGATTATGCGGTGGCGCCGGGTCGATCCGGCATTTTCTTCGTCAACAACGATCTGGGCTGGCGGTCCGCTATTGAAGCTGCGCAGTGTGGTGTAGGGGTGCGCGCCATTGTCGATGCAAGGCCGCAGGTGCTGCCCGAACTTGCCGATCGCGCCCGTGCGCACGGAATCGATCTATTCTTTTCGTCATTAGTCCGGTCGGCCCATGGGCGCGGACGCGTCACCGGCGTCACCATAGAGAAGCCGGATGGCCTGAGTCGTCTCGCGTGCGACTTTGTCGGGGTCTCGGGAGGCTGGAACCCTGCTTCCCAACTGTGGACCATGGCTGGCGGTCAGACGAAGTTCAACGAGCGCAGCCAGAGTTTCCAGCCGGATGGGTTGGTCGCCAATGTCGAATGGGCAGGCCCCGAACCGATTGAGGCGGAGCCCATCTGGACTGTCCACGGCGGGGATGAAAAGACCATGTTCGTCGATTTTCAGACCGATGTGACCGTGGCAGACATCAAGCTGGCGGCCCGCGAAAACTATCGAAGCGTTGAGCATCTCAAGCGCTACACTGTGTTGGGAATGGGCGTCGACCAGGGAAAGCTGAGCTCGGTCCCCGGCGCCATGATCCTCGCGGAGACCATCGGCGCGGAACCCGGAACGCTGTCCGCAAGCAAGGTTCGTCCGCCCTTCGTTCCTACAGCCTTTGGTCTGATCGGTGCTGATCTACGCGGTGAACGCTTCCGACCTCGTCGGTATCTGCCCGCACACGAATGGCATGTACGCGAAGGTGCTGTGTTCGAGGATATTGGATGGGAAAGGCCGGCGGCATATCCGGTTGGCGGGGAAGACATCCAGGCGGCAGCTGAGCGTGAAGCCGCAGCGGTCCGAAGTGGCGTTGGTCTTCTCGACGGTTCGCCGCTTGGCAAAATTCTCGTGGCCGGCCCCGAAGCTGCAGCGTTCCTCGACCGGGTCTATGTTGGCACCCCCTCGACGCTCAAGCCCGGGCGGATCCGGTACGGGCTTGTCCTCAACGAGAACGGTACGATCCTGGATGACGGGGTCTATGCTCGTCTCCAAGACGGGAGTTTCCTGCTCAGCCCGTCCAGTGCCTTCGCTGACCGGATGGTCCGCCTGCTGGAGGATCTGCTTCAATGCGAATGGCCGATGGATGTTGTCGTTCAAGACGTGACTGAGCAATATGCTGTCTGGACTGTTGCGGGCCCGAACGCACGAAATGTGCTCGAGGCATTGCAGCCCAGTTTTGATCTCTCAAGTGAGCGTTTTCCACACTTGTCCGTCCGAGAGGGACAACTCGACGGATCGGAAGTACGTATTCAGCGCGTGAGCTTTTCTGGTGAGTTGAGCTACGAGATCCAGGTGCCAGCGGGGCAGGCGGTGCAGATGGGCGATGCGCTGATGGCGGCTGGCAAGCCCTATGGATTGGTGCCCTATGGGATAGAGGCACTCGAAATCTTGCGTATCGAAAAGGGCTACATTCATGTTGGAACTGATACCGACAGCGAGACCCAGCCCGGTGATATCGGTTTTGGCGGAGCCATCGCCAAAAAGCAGAGCGATTTCCTTGGGCGGCGAGCGCTGACGCGTCGCTCATCCTTATCGCCATATCGTAAGCAACTGGTGGGCCTGACCTCGCTTTGCGGCGGGATATTGCCGGTAGGTGGTCATGTGCGGGCTCCCAGTGGGCAGAGCGGAGGATTCGTTACGAGCAGCCAGTTCAGCCCCGTGCTGGGACGGGGCGTTGCCTTGGGATTGGTCGAGCAGGGCAGCGGCGCCTTGGTGAAATCGTCGAGATCGTCTCGCTGGGGAGGAGTTGGCAGGCCAGGATTTCAGAGACGGTCGCCTATGACCGCGAGGGAGGTCGCCTTGACATTTGATCTCTCAATTATTCGTTTGTCGGTTGATCTGGCTCGCCATCCAGAGTTGAAAAGCCCGTTAGAGTGCTGCTTCAACATCCGGTTGCCTGATTTCGGCGAGTTGCATGGCGACACGTCCACCTGTCTAGGGCTGCGCGCCAGTCGGTGCGACTGGTTACTGCTGGGCTCTGCATCTGAAATGGCCGGTCGTGTTTCTGGGATGAGGGCGCAGCTTGCCGGGGCACCCGCAATCATCACCGATGTATCCGACAGCTTTGTTGCTGTTCACAATGTCGATAGCGTGCAGCTGGCGACGCATTCTGCTGTGTTGCTGCGGGGGGATGAAGCGCGGCCAATGCAGATCGGTCAAGTCGATGTCATGGCGTTTTGTCAGAGGGGCTTGGTGACCATTTTAATACCCCGGTCATATCGCGGCGCACCATGTTGGCAGGATCTAACTCATAAGCGGCAATAAGGCTGCGCTTTTGGGTAGTGCACAAGCCTCTTCGATGCCAAGGTATACCAAAGAGGGATTTCGCAGTTGACAAGGGACGTCAAAGCGAATATTTTCTCTTGATCGGTATACCATGGGGGCGGATCGTGACAGACACACTGGGGAGAATCAATTCCTTCGGCCGGCTAATGGCTGCAACTATGCTCGCGCTACCGCTCGCGTCGCCTGCGCTCGCACAGTCCACTGAAACAAGTGACGAACAGCCGGCAATCGGAGAGATCGTCGTTACGGCGACCAAGCGGCCTGAGCGCCTGCAGGACGTGCCAATCTCGGTACAGGCTGTCACAGGTGACCTTCTTCGAAGCGGCGCAGTGCAGAATTTCGAGGATGTGCAAGTTCCAGGGCTTCGCGTGTCGCGAGGCGGTATGGCTGATACCATCACCGTTCGCGGAATCGGTTCGGGGCAGAATTTGGGCTTCGAACAATCTGCGCCCATGTACATCGATGGCATCTATTATGGTCGGGCCCGCACCCAACGCCTTGGCTTCCTTGACATTGATCGAATCGAATTTTTGAAGGGTCCACAACCAACGTTTCTGGGCAAGAATGCAATTGCGGGCGCCATTAACGTAGCCACCCGCCGGCCTGGTGATAAATTTGGTGGTGAGATTGAGTTCAGCTATGAACCGGTCACCAATGAAAAGGCGGCATTTGGTGCAGTCGACATCCCTCTTGGGCTGGACTGGTCCACCCGTGTCGCCTTGCGATACCGAAAGTCTGAAGGTTATCTCACAAACACGATAACCGGTCGCAAGGAACCCGAGATTGAAGATCTTCTGGGTCGTATAACGATCACAGGAAAATTGGCAGACAGGCTCACGATGACGGCCATCGGCTACTTTGGGAATAATGACGACCGAGGACGCAATAACCAGTCGGTCATATGTCAGCCCAATTTCCGGCGTGACATTTCCGACGCAGTTCGTGAGCCTTGTCTGTTCGATCGCTTCAAAGCCTCGAGTGGACTGATCCCGTCTGCTGCAGAAATAGCGCGGCCAGACCTCTATACTGACGATAATGGTGGTTCATTCTATAATCGCTTGCGCTCGGGCGGCGGCACACTTTTGCTGGACTATGAATTTGGTGATGGAGTGACGCTGAGCTCCGTGACGGGCTACTACAAGTACAAAAACTACCAGTTTATCGATACCGATCAAGGTGTTGCCAATTATTCCACAGCGACATTCACCGAACGCTATGATCAATTCAGTCAGGAACTCCGCCTGGTTTCGCCCAAGGATGGTGCGTTCAAATGGTTCCTCGGAGCTTATGTCGACAAGAACAACAACGATGTTATCAGCACCTCGGACAACGATGCGCGTAATCTACTGCCGCTCGTGGTCCCGCCTCCGGCAGGGTCGACCAACCGGACTCCGGCATTTGTAAACGCTCGTATTATCGGTAGCGTTCAGGACAGCGTCGAAGATGCCTCATCATGGGCGCTGTTCGGGGAGGCGAGCTATGCCTTCGGTCCGGTGACGATCCGTGGCGGACTGCGTTACGAAGAAGTCAAGAAGGATCTCGCATTTTCCGGGTGTGAATCTACTCCCTATGCGGGCTGCACTCCCCTACCAATCCTCACCGCGAGCCGAAAGGATGAGAAGCTCCAGCCGGCCATCACGCTCGAGTATCGTCCGGCGCAAGATGTGATGATCTATTCCAGCTTCAAGAAGGGTTTCAAGTCGGGGGGTTTTCGGGCACGGATGGTGGACCATTTAACCCCGAGAATGCAAACGCCTATGAGATCGGTTTGAAAAGCCGTTTCTTCGACCGACGAGTTTTGCTCAATCTCACTGCATTCCGAAGTGATTACAAGGACCTACAGGTTTCTTCCTTCGATCCCGCTACCTCTAACTTCCAGACAACAAATGCGGCATCCGCGCGCACACAGGGTGTAGAAGCGGAACTCCAGTTTGCGGTGGCAAGGAACTTCAGACTTTCGGCCAATATCACTTATCTCGACGCAACATACGAGAACTTTGCCACCGCGCAGTGCTTCGCAGGCCAAACAGCTGCTCTTGGCTGCAATCCTGCAAACAACACGCAAAATCTGTCGGGTATTACAACCCCATATGCACCAAAGTGGTCGGGAAGCATTGCTGCGGACTGGTCACAGGAGATCGGGAGCGGGTTGACGCTTCGGGCAGGTAGCGACCTCTATTTCACGAGCCGGTTCGCGACCTTGACCGACATCAATCCGAACTCCTTCCAGGAGAAATTTGCCAAACTTAACGCGAGGGTCGGCCTTTCAAGCGAGAGTGGCTGGGATTTGTCGCTGGCGGTTCGCAATCTGACAGACAATCGTACGGCAGCGTTCAAGAACACGATCCCGGGCGGATTCAACTCCATTGCCGCATTCACCGAACCGCCGCGCACCTTTACAATTCAAGCGCGCTACCGGTTCTGATCCGGCGAACATGCAGAGCCGGGCTGGTATTGATTGGCCGGCTCTGCCAGTTCAAGGGCTGTCGGGGCTGGAATGAGCAACGCAAGAAAGAGAGATCCGAAGCACATCGTCGCCGCTATCTGCATGGCGTTGTCTGGCATGGCAGCGCTGGTTTACCAGATCGTCTGGACCCACAAGATGGCGATGGCGATTGGAACGGCACAAAGCGCCGTCGCGATCATGCTGGCCAGCTTTCTTGGCGGTCTTGCGCTGGGCGGTTGGATGGCCGCGCGCTGGCTCAATTCTGGCGTCGATGCAGGCAGACGCTACGCGTTTCTAGAGCTGTTCATTGCGGTCTGGGCCATCGCCGTTCCTCTGCTATTTCCTCTGTTGCAGACGCTGCTGATCGGACTGTTGTCGAGCGGAGCGCATTTGCCGCCTGATGCAGGTTGGGCCCAGTTCTGGGTCTATCTTACGATCGTTGCAGCGGCCTTTGCACCACCGACCATCGCCATGGGAGCCACGCTGCCAATTCTGGTGCGCGCGGTGCGCTGCGGTGTGGACGATGTCGCTGGCCTCTATGCGCTGAATACGTTCGGCGCAGCGGCAGGAGCGATGCTGGCAGGCTTCCTACTGCTACCGTCTTTGGGACTGACTGTGGCCAGCCAGTTGGCCGCAGCGGCCAATATTGTGGCCGCTGTCTTGGCTTGGCGCCACCTGCGCTCCAACGGCCCCGAAAAGAAGCACGATGCGGGAACTGCTGCTTCGCCTGTTCAACGGGTGCTGGTTGCGGCGTTTCTGTCCGGGGTCGCTACTTTCGCACTTGAGGTATTCTGGACAAGGCTGCTGGCAATTCCCTTTGGGGGGACGACTCAAGGCTTTGCGTTCATGCTGGGCCTATGGCTGACGGGACTTGCGCTCGGTGGACTCTATGCTGCGCGGAAGCCGGGAAGTGCAGCCATGGCGCTCACGTTCGGCGCAATCTTGTCCTCGCTGGGCTATCTCGCAATCCTTATTACGGGAGCTGCTGAGAAATCCGCGGTTCTGGCTCTGTTTCCGGGAGCCATTGCCTTCGGCATGGCCTATCCGCGCTTCGTCGAGGCGGCAGGCGGAGACCCTGCGAAAAGCGCGGCTGTGGTCTATGCCTCAAATACTGCGGGGGCGGTAGCAGGCGCTATGTTGGCTGGCCATTATCTGCTGGAATCGTACGGCTTCGGCGGAACGCTGCTTGTTGCAGTAACGCTACTTTTCTTAGCTGCTGCGGCCGTTTCTCACATATCAAAACAAACTTATGCATTCGCAGCAGGCGCGCTTGCGAGTATCGGCGGGCTCGTAATTGGAGTGCCGGAACCCTACTCGCTGCTCAAGGCCGGTGTCGTAGACAGAGACACATCCGGTGATCTGGTTTCGCTCAATGTGGGGCGCGTTGCAACAGTCGAAGTGCGCGACCGTGATGACGGTGTACTTATTCGAAGCGATGGGCTGCCGGAAGCACTGGTGCCGCGGGCGGGTACGCCACCAGCCCTGAATGATCAACACTGGCTGACTATTCTTCCATCGCTCGCACGACCGCAGGCCAGATCAATGATGGTGATCGGTCTTGGCGGAGGCGTCAGCCTGGAAACGGTCCCTTCGTGGATCAGCGCCATAGATGTTGTCGAAATCGAAGAACGTATCATCGATGCCAATCGCAGGATTGCGTCGCAGCGTGCGGTGGATCCGCTATCTGACGCCCGGGTCAAGATCGTCCACAATGATGCACGTAACGCAATGCTGCGCACTGGCAAACGCTACGACATCATTGTGTCACAGCCGTCGCATCCTTGGACGGCGGGTTCCTCGAATCTATACACGCGACAGTTTGTTGCGCTCGCCAAGGCGCGCCTCGCCGATCATGGAGTGTTTGTCCAATGGATGAACGCGTCCTTTGTTGATCCACGGTTACTCCGATCTTTCCTCGCAACGCTTGCATTTGAGTTCCCCAATGTCCGGGTATACGAACCGGTTCCGTTCAACTTGATCGTCATGGCTTCGGATGCTCCCATATTGCCAGAGAGCGGGCTTGCTGTAGTAGGGCCGGCCGATGTCCGGCTGCTCGATCGAGCGGGCATCCTGGATGCGGACGATTTCGCCTGGTCGCTCCTCCTTGATGAGGGAGCAGTGCGACGGGCTATTGCAGGGGCCTTTCCGATCAGCGACGACAGGAATTCAATGGCTTTTGAAACAGGGCCGGGGCGGGGAATCCTGACCCGGACGGGACTCGATGCCTTTACCCAAAGGCCTGCGGGCGTGCGGGCCGGTAGCGACTATTCCCGCCTGCGGCTGGCGCAGGCAGGCCTGCTGCCATTCACGCCGGTGACGGAGAGTGGGCTGGTGGCGCTGGCCAGAGCGAAAGGCGCAGCTGGTGATTATGCGGCGCTGGCGGGGATGGATCGGCAACTTGCGTCCGTGACACCTGTTGAACCGGGGTATGCAGCCGCAAATCAGCTACGCTCGGCCTGGCGCCTTGAACGGATTGCTTCCGTCGATCCCCGGCAGCGTGCAGCCATGGCCCAAGAAACGCTGACTATCGTTGATGCCGCGCTGCGCGTCGAGGCAACCACCGATCTGCTGATCCAGCGCGCGACTCTTGCGCAAGTGATCGGCGATCATGCGATGCTGGTGGAAACTGCGCTCGCCTTTGCCGTTGTAGCGAGCCAGTCGAGGGGTGGAACTCTCGAAGCGCGCCGTTCGGAGGCGTTAAAGGCCGCCCTTGGGAGGCTGGAGTCGTCACCGATCCGCCAGCGCGCCATTGCCGCACTTGACGGCGTTGCGCAAAGATAAGGAAACTGTGACGCGGGGCTTGACAAACGTGGCATTGGACAGCCCGCAACAGGTCGTCAACCTGCTGGGCTCATTCCGTTCAATCAAACACAATCGTTCGGGATCCGTTCAGTATGACACGCTGCTCGACATGCCAGCGGACGGCACGCGAGAGGACTGATGCCTCGACTTCCTGACCAATAAGCGTGAGTTCCTCGGCGGTACGAGAATGACTTACGCGCCGCGTGTCCTGCTCGATGATCGGGCCTTCATCGAGATCGGTTGTAACGTAGTGAGCCGTCGCACCGATGAGCTTCACACCCCGGGCATGGGCCTGGTGATAGGGCTTGGCACCTTTGAAGCTTGGAAGAAAACTGTGATGAATGTTGATGCACCGCCCAGCGAGCAATGCGCAAAGATCTGGTGACAAGATCTGCATGTACCGAGCCAGAACAACCAGATCGATGTGATTCTCTTTTACCAGTTTGAGAAGAGCCCGTTCCTGCTCTGGCTTGGTCTGCGGAGTGACGGGCAGGTGATGATACGGGATGCCGTTCCACTCGGTGAATGAGCGCATGTCCTCGTGGTTCGAAACAACAGCTCGGATCTCCACTGGCAGTTGGCCAGCGCGCCAGCGGTAGAGCAGATCATGCAGGCAATGCCCGAAGCGCGAAACCATCAGCAGGATTCTTGGCTTCCTTGAGGCATCGGTGAAGGTCGCTGTCATATCGAACCGTGATGCAATGGGTGCGAAAGAGGATTCAACCTCAGGCAGCGAGGGTATCGCTGCTGACACCGGCTTGAATACGATCCGCATGAAGAAGTCGTCGGCATCCTGATGCTGGTGCGACTCCACGATTGTGAAGTTGGATTCGGCAAGAAAGCCTGTGACAGCCGCGACGAGTCCTGGCCGATCAGTGCAGCGAATGGTAAGGAACATTTTGTTTGTCATATGGATTACGAAGCCATTTCCACAGCAGCCTCAGGTCATTCAATGACCATACAGCAGTGTATGGAAATCGCAAGCGTTGAACTCTGCTCCTGCGGAGCCTATTGCCAACGCGCGGGCCAACTGGCGACTCGTAGATCCTGGCGTTGCGCAAATTTGGTGGGATTGAGGTGGTCAAGGTCCCCATTCTTGCCGTTCTGTTATGAGGTGGGGACATCAGGATGCCTCGCTTTATGCGAATTTGGCATGCTGTTGTTTGATCGTTCGTAATTTTGAGCGGGGTACGGACTGGTGGGAGGTGCGGTGAGCAGCGAAGGAAGCGCCGGTACATTGCGTCGGCGGACAAAGCCCCCAACGTCCAGTTCAAACCGGACCTCGTCGCGCTTAAGTCGCGAAGACTGGATCAATGCAGCGAAAACTATGCTGGTCGAAAGCGGTATTGACGGCGTAAAAGTCGATTTGCTTGCAAAGCGCATGAACGTAACTCGCGGCAGCTTTTACTGGCATTTTGAAGATCGCGACGCGCTGCTCGATGCACTGCTGCATTTGTGGGAAGCAAGTAACACCGAACCAATGCTGGCGGCGATCAAGGCGGCCGGCGCACGCGGCGATCGCGAGGATTTTGATGCGACTGTCGGCCGCTTGTGGATCGACGAAACCGAATTCGACCCGGCATTTGATTCGGCAATCCGTGACTGGGCACGAACCGATCCCGACGTTGCGGAAGCTGTGCACCGCATCGACGACATTAGAGTTGCTGCCTTTGCGGAGATGTTCAAATCTTATGGCTTCACGGGCGACGAAGCGGAGGTCCGCGGTCGCATCATCTATTATCATCAGGTAGGCTACTACACCCTCGGCATCCGCGAAAGCAGCGCCGAGCGCAAGCGCCTTGGAGCGCTCTACGACAAGGTACTGCTCTACTGACTTATGGCTCCAGCCCCCAACCTGTCAGCAAGGTATTTGCGGATGTCGAGGCTGTCGTCTTCCATTGGTGCATACCAGCCATGTTCGAGCGCTCCCATGCTCATACCCTGCTGGACGCGTTCGCAGACTGCCCAATCCTGGCGGTTCGTGATGTCCCAGAAGTCGATCGCGTCGGAACCGTTGAAATTGGGTTGGGAAATCTCCTCCGGATCGAAGAGAAAGCGGCATTCGACAATCGTCTTTTCGGCTGAGATAGGCCAGAGGATGAAGGCGGCACCGTGTTCTGCGCTCATTGAGAGCATCATGTTCGGATAGACGAGTTCGCCCTTGTGCCGAACCAACTCGAATTCGTCGAGCCCTGCGAACGGCTTGCGGGACGTCGTGCCGGTGAACGTGTAGGTCCAGGCTCCTTCGCGATGGGGTACACCATTTTCCCAGTCGAGTTCGAGACCACCCTTCTTGCGGAATACCGGCACGATTTCGCAAAGTTCCGGATGGACACCGCTGCAGTGATAACATTCATTGTAGTTTTCGGCGATGACCTTCCAGTTCGCGGCGACCTCATATTTGATGGTATGCGCGGTCTGTAGTCGGTCCAGCGGGTAATTTGCGAGCCGTTTCGGAGCGAGACCAATATCAGCAACCCCAAGTGCCCTGGGTATCTCTTCCCCAAGCTCTGGGCGCAGTTTCAAGAAGATGAACCCGCCCCAGGTTGCGATACCAACCGGGATCAGGCTGAAATCTTTCACATTGAAATCGTCCGATTTAGTCAGGTGAGGTGCATTGATCAGCGCGCCGTCGAAACCGTAGGTCCATTGGTGATAGGGGCAGCGAATGAAGCCCCGGTCAATTCCCCCGTTGAGGGTAACCCCCCATTTCGAATCATCACCACAAAGTTTTGATCCGCGGTGACGGCAGATATTCTGGTGGGCGCGCAGGCTGCCGTCTTCGAGACGCCCGACAATCACGCTCTCTCCAAGGACCGGCACTACGATAGCGTTGCCGGGTTCTGGTACGTCTTCGCAACGCGCTACACATACCCATTCCCGGCTAAAGAGTGCGCTGCGCTCCCGCTCGAAGAACGCTGGTTCTGTGTAACACCGGAATGGCAAAGACGCCTTCATGGCTGAAGATACAAACTGACTCATCATGACCTCTCGCGAATCCGAATGGGCTCCTTTCCATATTGCCAATGGGTCTTCAATACAATACAGTTCTGTATGGTTTTGATTCGATGCCGTTAAAATGCTGAGGTCAAAAAGGGAGGGATTGATGAGATTCAAGCGGTCAATTTTGCTGCAGACTGCAAGTCTCGCAGTGATGATGCATCCGCAATCTGCGAGCGCTCAGGAGGTTGATCGCAGCGGCTCATCACAGGCCGACGAGATTGTGGTCACTGCTACCCGCCGGGAAGAGACCGTCCTCGATGTTCCTTACAACATCAGCGCGGTTTCAGGAGATACGCTGGAGAAGGCTAACATCACCGATCTTGCTGGGTTGCGGAATAGCACGCCCGGTCTGATTGCGGTTGACTACGGTCCGCGTGCCAACGGCTCGAACAACAACTTCATCATTCGCGGCGTATCGACTGACGCGATTGGTGGGGGTGGAACATCGTTTCCCCGGCTCGGAAGTTCTGCGACATCGACCTATATCGACGACATCCCTGTTTTTGCGAACCTCAAGCTCAGCGATATTTCCCGCGTCGAAGTTTTGCGCGGGCCGCAGGGCACGTTGTTCGGTGCGGGGTCAGTTGGCGGAACAATTCGGTTGATCCGCAATCGCCCCGACATTGGCAAGTTCGATTATGAAGCGAACCTCGCCGCATCGACGACGCGACATGCAGGCAAAGCTGGCTATGACACTGATGTCATGCTGAACGTCCCCATCGGTTCCACGTTAGCCCTGCGTCTAAATGGGGGCTACGAGTATCAGGCCGGGATCATCAACGCGACTAATGCCTATGTTTATGACAAGGATATCAGGTTCAATCCGGAAGCGCAGGTTGTGCTGGCTAATCCGGCAAGCCCCCTTACCAGCCCAGCCGTGACCCGGGCGATCAAGGACATTGACTGGGCGAAAATCTGGTTCGCCCGCGCCGCGTTGCGCTGGCAGCCCACCGATGCCGTGGACATCGAGGCGAGCTATCTTCACCAGAACACCAAGGCAAACGCATTCCCGTTCCGCACTGGCAATTCCGGCTATGAAAATCGTCAGTTTATCCCGGTAAGCCCAATTGATACGGATATCGATCTTGCATCGCTTACCGGGACAGTCGACTTCGGATTTGCGACGCTGACATCCGCGACCTCCTATTCCCGCAGCCGGTCGGATGACCTGTTCGATAATTCCCAGATCGCCAATGCGTTCATCCAATATTATGGAAATTATCCACGTGCTTCGACCACGAATTATAACACAGTTAAGGATCGTTCATTTGTGCAGGAGCTGCGGCTGGTTTCGAATGATAGTGACACGTTCGAATATGTGATTGGGGGATATTACCAGAACCGTGAACAGGGCACATTCTCTCTCTCGACAGTGCCAGGACTTGCAGCCTATTCGACATTGCCAGGAAGCGGCGTTTTTCTTGACACCTATGCCAATGACGTGGTTCTCTACTTCGGAGGGGTTCGGCCCGGCACGCTCAATCCGCCCGACACCTCCTTCACCTTCGATCGTCAAGTGCGTTTTGAGGAGCTGGCGGGTTTCGGGGAATTTACCTGGCATGCGACCCCCGCCTTGTCGTTCACTGGAGGTGCGCGAGTATTTAATCAGAAGTTCCGCCAGAGTACAGTTCAGACATTTCCGACGCTGGGGCTTTTTGGCGGTGATGGTGCGTCAAGGGATCCCGCCTATCTCGCGAACGGGACGTCGCAAGGTTCCGGCTCGCGTTCGGAAACTAAGGCCATTTTCAAAGGGAACGCATCGTACGAATTCGGCGACCAGCTGGCCTATTTCACCTTTAGCCAAGGCTTCCGCTCGGGCGGCGCCAACGCCTACCCGATCGGACCACGATCCTGTCCGGCCTGCGATCCGGGCACCTTCCTGAACTATGGTCCGGACAGCGCCAACAATTACGAGTTCGGCATCAAGGGCCGGTTGCTGGACCGCGCGATCAGCTACTCACTTGCTGCGTTTCGCATCGACTGGCAAGACATCCAGATTGAAATTGCCTCCAGGGCCGGTACACCAACAATTGTCAATGGCGGCCGGGCCAGATCGCAAGGGATCGAGTTTGAGGCTCAGGTGCGTCCGACCTCAATGGTCACAGCATCAATTTCCTACGCCTATACCGATGCCAAGACGACCGAAGTTATTGGTCCGATTGCCTTCGGCGGGCGCAACTTTATCGCACCTTCTGGTACCCGGCTGCCCGGTTCGGCGCGGCACCAGGTGGGTGCCGCCATTGATATTTCGGTTCCGCTGGGTAGCAACAAGGATCGGACCATCGACTTCCATGCCGATGTGAACTGGCGGAGCGATGTACTGTCTAGCCTCGATCCAAATTCTCCGGGATTTGCTAGGCTCGATGGGTTCGCCATGACGAACATGTCGGTCGCCTATGACTGGAGTTCGGCGCTGCGCATGCAGATCTTTGTGACGAACGTGTTTGACGTCGATGGCATTTCAGCGAAAACTGCCGGAAATAACCTTGCGCCGCCGAACATCAGGGCCTTGTACCGTGGGGACTATATTGCGCGGCCGCGGACAGTGGGAATTCGCCTGACGTTGAGACAGTGAGCAAAACGAGGGCAGCACTTGAGCAGGCGCGCGGCGCTCTTGCCGGGAACAGGCCCGACCTCGCGAGAGCTTGCCTGACGAGATCTTTCGACGAGCTTGTCGCTGATGTTCAGGCTGCGGCGATGGCTGGCGATCTCGCGTCCGCTGCGGGCGACTACCGCCTAGCCAACCGCTTTTTCGACAGCGTGCTTACACGCGAGCCGAACCTGGTCGGCGTGCGTTTCAATCGCGCGGCGACGGCTCGCTTTCTTGGTGAGCTGGAATCTGCCGAAAAGGACTATGATGCCGTCATAGCTGTGGACCCTGCAGATAGCGAAGCGTGGTTAAATCGTAGTCATCTCAGGCGCCAAACAAGCGTTCGCAATCACATTGCACAGATCGAGACAGCACTGGGCGGTGATCACCCGGCTTGGCAGCATCGAATGCGGCTACTTTATGCGCTTGCAAAAGAGCGGGAGGACCTTGGTCATGTTGCCCAGGCCTTTGCTGCCCTGGACGCAGCCACCAAGTTGCGGCGATGCCATCTGGATTATGACATTGGCGATGATCTCGCGGCGCTAGCGGCAATTCGCAGCACCTTTACTAGTTCTACCTTGGCGTCGATGGGCGAGGGATTTTCCGGTGCTGCGCCGATCTTTGTCCTTGGCCTGCCGCGCTCGGGGACGACCCTGGTGGAGCGCATTCTTGAAGCTCATCCCGACGTCGTATCTGGTGGAGAGATGTCGGCCTTCGCGCGCGCGCTGGAGCATTGCGCAAAAGCGAGTGGATTCCGGGGGGCGGCAAACATGCCTTGATCCCGTTCAGCAAGACGCTGGATCCAGTCATGTTGGGTGAGTTCTATCACGCGCTCGCATCGGCAGGCCGGGACCCGTCACTGCATATTATCGACAAACTGCCGCTCAATTATCTCTATATTGGGCTCATCGCCAAAGCTTTGCCACGTGCGCGCATCGTACATGTCCACAAGCCGCCACTTGCGGTGGGCTGGGGCATGTTCAAGACGCTGTTCGTACAAGGCTATCCTTTTTCCTATGATCAGGTTGAGCTTGGACGCTACATCGCGGCATTCCATAGGCTGATGGACCACTGGAGCCGCGAACTGCCCGGCAGGATTCACCATGTTTTTTATGACGATTTGGTGCGCGATCCGACAACCGGCATCCGCGAACTCGTGGCTGCCTGCGGCCTCGACTGGAATGAAGATTGCCTGTCACCACACAAGGGGTCAACTGCGAACACCTCGCACAGCGCGGCCCAGATCAGGGAGCCCATTCATACGAGGGGGTTGAGCGGATGGCGCGATTTTGCGCCCTATCTGGAGCCGATGCGCAAGGCGATGCTGGCAGAAGGCCTCGTAACAGAATGACGTCCCGTTTAACGGGCGGTGGCGGACGTTGGCTCGCTGTCTTTTGTCAGCTCATGCGGCTTTGATCGAGCGGGAATCGGCTTGATTACAACGTTGGAGAAATGGGCGATCGAACCTGGTCCGACCCACAGACCAACTCGCCCCGAACGCTCGCCAAGTTTGAGATTGCTGACGATCAGGTTAGGTTGCTTGGCACCGTTAACGAACAGGCTGGCGCGCGCACCCTCGACCACGATTTTCATGCGAGTCCATCGCCCCGGTTCGAGATCCACATAGGACTCGAACTGCCCCGGATCCTCAGTCCTCAATCTGTGCCAAGGATAGTCTGGATGGGAGATGTACTGGATGGCGCGATTCCGGCGCACCTGATCTTCGGCGCGGCCGTTGGTCGGCCTCAAGTAGATGGCTTCGAAACTGCTCCGATCTTCGGCGATGTGGAAGGCAATACCAACAAAACCTCTCGCGGTGGTTTCCGCGGATACGGGCATGCCTGCTACATCCGCCTCAATTACAAAATCTCTGATCGGCGGATAGGGAAGCACCGCGAAGGTCGCGTCGATATCAGCTGCTTCCGCTTCAGGAGAAACGATGAGTCTCAAGGCCCTGCGGTCCCGATATTCAGTATTCTCAGCACCGACGTTTTGCAACGTTAGGCGCCTGGCGTCTGAAACTGCCGTGGTTCCGGCCGACGCAGCGCCAGCAACTGAGACAGCAACCGCCCCGGCGATCAGGCAGGAGACCCGTCGAAAACTTCTGTGCACTCAACAAACTCCTTCGGATGCGGTGAGTACTTGCGGGGCGTGGCTTGGTCGTTGCACCGAGTCTTTGAGATTTGACGCCAGTGGGAGGCTGTGGATCGGCGCCCCGGAGATATTGACGAAACCCGATTTCATCGCGCTTGGCATTACAATACAGAACTGTATGGTAGTGTCAAGGCTGGATGATTCGGCCACTCACCGAGTGGAGGACGGAGAATGGCGGGAGAAATTGCTGTCTGGGCAAGTGACGGCGATCAGAAGATACAGAAGCGCGAGATCGAACCGGGCTGCCTGGTTTCGCGCAGTTCTCGTACAATGAGTCGTCTAAGTCTGGGTTTCGCGGCAGCGTTTGCGATCCTTACCACGTCCTACGCCAGTGCCAAAGATGCCCCGCAAGCTAGCTTCTTGCGACAAAAGATTGTGATGAAGGATGGAGTGCAACTGGAAATCTGCCTTGCCAAACCTTCCAAGGCGCCTCCGAAAGAGAGATTCCCAGTTCTTCTCACGGTCGATGGATATGCTAGTCCTTGTGGAAGCTACGGACGCCCGTGGTATGCCGACTACGTCAAGGCAGGCTATGTCGTAGCCTATCTCAATCTTCGTGGAACGGGAGCCAGTGAAGGGAAGCTGGCAGACCGGGAATACTCCCAAACCGAGCTTGATGATACGGCTGAGGCCGTGGACTGGCTGTCAAGTCAGCCTTGGTCAACCGGCCGCATAGGCATGTTTGGGACCTCGTGGAGTGGCTTCACCGCCATGCTGGTGGGTGCCAGGAAACCGGCTGCGCTCAAAGCCATCGTCACATTCATGGCGACCGAAGACATTTACTCCGAGGATGTTCGCTATCCTTCGGGTATCCTCCATATGGACGACTATACAGTCGCCGCCGACAGCATGCTGTTTGTGACACCGCCGGATCAGGATCCGTTCGATGAGGAGATCCTGCGAAACCGGTTCGACCAGCAGCCGATGAGTCTTACATTTCTGCGGCAGCAGCGGGACGGTGAGTTCTGGCACCGCGGCTTGCGCCGTGATCTTAATCCCTCTGCAGGTGATGTGCCGACTATGATGGTCGGAGCGTGGCATGATCCCTATCGAAACGCGGCCATTCGCGCTTTGGAAAACTCGCGTGGGCCTGTGCGGGCGGTGATCGGCCCCTGGAATCACAGCTCGGATTATCCCGGGCCGACCGCCGATCTTGGGCGAGTAACACTCGATTGGTGGGATTACTTCCTGAAAGGCAAGCAGAACGGCGTGCTTGAAAAGCCGCAAGTGAGTGTCTTCATGCGGCGCCCCTACCGCCCGATCATTTCGCGCTCGCAAATCCCTGGCGAGTGGCGCTCGATTGCGCGCTGGAACAATGCGCCCATCCGGCCGCAGATCTTCTCTTTGACCGAGAGCCACGCCCTAGCGCCCATTGCGGGGCCGGCTTCGGATCACCGATTGCGCATGATTGCCAGTACGGGGGTCGGCGCAGGACTGGGCTGGATCGATGTGTCTCCGGATCAGCGCGAGGGCGACGCGACAGCGCTCATCTATGAAAGCTCGCCGCTGACGAGTGAATTGCAGATTCTTGGCTCTCCGGTCGCGTCGCTGCTGTCCTCAGTCGATGTCGATCATGCGAACTGGTTCGTGAAGCTATCCGACGTAGCTCCTGACGGGACCACAACGCTGGTCACGGGCGGGGCGTTGAACGGCGCACAACGCCAATCATCTGTCGAGCCGGAGCCACTCGTGCCAGGAACCCGGTATCCCTTGGAAGTGAAACTTCACGCCACCTCATGGATCTTCCAACCTGGTCACCGCATGCGCATTTCGGTCTCCAATGCCCTGTTCCCGTCCTATTGGCCGTCGGCGAAGCCGCTGGTCATGACGCTCGGCGTGGGGGAGGGCGGCTCGACGCTCGCGCTGCCGGTCATTCCGCCGCAAGCGCCCGAAGCTGCCGAAAAGGCGGCGGCCGACATGGGTAGCCGCAATCTGACAGTGACTGAAGCGGAAGCAGCAGGCAGCGGCCATGCTGAAACGACCTGGAACGGCCCGGTCAGAAGTCAAATCCTGCGCGACGATCTGAAGCGGACGACGACCGTCAAACGCGGTTATCAGTGGGCCAGCCCTGACGGGGAGGACGTATCAGTCGAATTTTCCGTTGCCGATGATGATCCCGCGAAAGCCAGCTTTGTTGGCCGATCGTTCATGAAAAGCAAATGGCGAGAGCATGATGTCGAATGGCGCGGCACGACGGAGCTCAAGAGCGATGCCGGGGCCTTCCATTATAGGCATGTCCGGCAGCTATTGAGGGACGGCAAGGTCGTTCGTGAACGCGAATGGAATGAGTGCATCCCGCGCGACCTTCAATAGGGCGACCGATTGAGTCCTCGGGCGGAGCGCGAGGCCGGTGTCTGTGACGAGGAGAAGAGCATGCAAGGGTCGAGGCGGGAGTTCATTGCTGGCGCGGGCGCGCTTTCGGCGATTGGCGGTTGGTATCGGCCGGCTTGGGCCAAGACGGACGTTTGGTTACCGCCAGCAAACCGGAAGCTGAAAGTTGTTGAGCACAGCTTGATTGAAATGCCTGACGGCGTGAAGCTGGCAGCGCGAATTTTCCTGCCCGAAGATGCTGATGCCCGCCCGGTAGGAGCGATCCTCGAGTATATTGGTTACGGCAAACGTAGAAATTATCGGCGTGTCGACGACCGAACCGCATCGTGGTTGGTCCCACGTGGTTTCGCCCTAGTGAGGGTCGATGTGCGCGGCACTGGTGAGTCAGGCGGCATAATTGTCAACGAGTATGACTTGCCCGAACAAGCTGACGTTTCACCCTTGATAAAGTGGATAGCACGCCAGCCCTGGTGCAATGGCAATGTCGGGATGAGGGGCATTTCATACGGTGCGATCACGGCCTACCAGGCGGCAGGCAAAGATATTCCCGAGCTCAAGGCCATCATCGCCGCAATGGGCACGGAAAACGGCTATACAGACGATGTCCATACACTGGGCGGATGCGTCATCAACGAAAAAGTGGTTTGGGGCACAATCTGGAAACAGGTCATGACGGTGCCGCCCGATCCGGAGCTCGTGGGCGAAGTCTGGCAGTCAATGTGGCTTGAGCGATTGCAGGCACAGCTTCCTCTGGTTTCTGAATGGATGCGCCACCAGCTGGTTGATCAGTACTGGAGAAATAGAATTCTTTCGAATTACTCAAAGGTCAAATGCGCTGTCTATGCAATCGGCGGACTTGAGGATTCCTACATTGATACCGTGCCTCGAATATTGGAGAGGCTTGACTGCCCACGGAAGGGCATAATCGGCCCATGGGGTCATGACTGGCCGCAGGAGGGCGATCCGGGACCGCGGCTCGATTGGGCGGTTGAGGAAGCGCGCTGGTGGGACCATTGGCTGAATGGTCATGACACAGGCTTGATGAAAGAGCCGATGTTGCGGTCGTTCGTGGCCGAAGCAACGGTGGCACAATGCTATCCCCAAGACGTTCCGGGCCGTTGGGTAGCGGATGAGGCCTGGCCGTCTGCCCAGATCAGCAAGACCTCTTACCGATTGGGACAGGGCGGAATACTAAGCCGCAAGCGCTCGCCCAAAGGCAAAGTCGAGATTCCCGCTAATGTCCTTGTAGGTACGGCTATACCAGTCCTGTCTCCGATCGACATGACATCCCAGGCACCTGTCGAGCAATCATTTGACGACGACTTTTCGATTCTATTCGAAACAGCGCCGCTCACACAAGGCATTGATATTGTTGGGCAGCCAAGACTGAAACTCCATTTCGTCGCTGACAAGCCCATTGCCAAGATCGCAGTACGACTTAATGAAGTTACGCCAGACGGACGATCTTGGCTGTTGACGTACGGCGTCCGCAATCTCGCGCACAACTCTGATCATACGGCCTATGTCCCTATTGCACCAGGAACCGAACAGACCCACGAGGTGCTTTTGAAGCATACTTCCCGGCGTATAAGAAAAGGCTCCCGGCTTCGCCTGTCGATATCCCAAAACCAGTGGCCAATTGTTTGGCCCGCGCCCGAAGATGTTGCGCTGCACTTGGTTACTGGCGTGACCCATCTGGAGTTGCCCCTACGCATTGGCAGGACAACCGAACCAGATATGCCGATCAAGACATTGCCCAATCCTGCACGATCTCCTGCACAGGAAATGAAGCCGACGAGCAGGCTGGCAAGAATTGAGGGAGCAGCCGGGAAGCGCAAAGGGGTTATGGAAGTTGCCTTGCCAATGGAGCTCCAAAATCTGGAGCCGATAAAAATGCAATTGGGTTCAGGGCTTTCGTTAGATGCCACGATCACGGAGGGAGATGTCAATTCCTACCGCATTGCATTTACCTCCGAGAATGCTTCGTCGCGCGATGGATGGAAAACGGAAGCACGCGTCAAAACCACGATGACCAGCACCCCCAGCGAATTTATCGTCGAGGAAAGCATCGAGGCCAAGCTGAACGATAAGGCTCTGTTTGCGAGGCAATGGTCCAATCGTATCCCGCGTAACGGAAACTGACTGGATTCAATATTTTCATCGAAATCGGTGGGTTGTGAAGGGCACCTTTTTGGTGAAACCGTCATGACAATTTGACAAATATTAGGGAGCTTAGATCGATGCCCAAGGGAAATTTTCTGCGCTGGAACTCTTGGTTTTTCGGAGGTGCGACGCTCGCACTAACCGGAATCGCCCAGGTTGGTAGGGCGGAGACCATGACTATTCCCCAGCGTGCTGTGGCACCCGCTCCCTGCCCGATCGAGGTTGCACCGGCGCTTGGCGGGCGCGTCCAGTGTGGCAAGATCGAGGTTCCCGAGGACCGGGAAAGGGCCAATGGCCGAACGGTGACTGTCCACTTCGCCATCGTCCAGCCTGAACAGCTGGCTGCGGGCCGCGCTCCGATCCTGTTCGTCATGGGGGGCAATGGCGCGGGCCTCAAGAACCTGCAAAGGCAACCGGGCTTGGCTCAAATCCTGTCACGCAAGGATGCGGTGATCTATGTCGATCATCGCGGATCGACACCGTGGGGGAAGCCTGACATGTCGTGCCCGGAATTCCCGGAAGGCCTGGAGGCAGCCGATCCCAAGGTTGATCCGGCTAAGGTCGAGACTTGCCGCAAAAGCCTTACCGAGCGGATGGACCTCAATGCCTATGGTGCTTACGAGGCCGCGCAGGATCTGCGGGACGTGCGGCTTGCACTCGGCATTGATCGCTGGAACGTCTATGGCGTCTCTTATGGCACCACGATTGCGCAGCGCCTCAATGTAATTGATGGCAAGGCGATCGGAGCCGTCGTGCTCGACGGCATGTCGGGCATGGAGTCCAATGCCTTCGGCAAGGCCTTCGTGGTCCAGCCGCTTGTCGAGCTGATCGACGAATGCTCGGCCGCGCCGGAGTGCGCCGCAGCATTCCCCCGGTTCGAAGCCAATCTGGGCAAGGCAGCCTCCAGTCTTGAACGCCGCCCCCGCGTGATCGAGGGCCGCAAGGTCTCCAACGTGGAATTCCTCGATCAGGTCAGGCTGGCGCTGGCCCATCCGGACCTGCGGGGCAAGATTCCGCTGGCGGTAGAGCGCGCTGCCAAGGGCGACCTGCTCGCTTGGCAGGGCCTCGCCAACCCGGAAGCCAATAGCGGTGGGAAGGATCCGGCCTTCACCTGGCCGAGTTCGGTCTGCCGCGACGAGTTTCCCCGCATGGATCGCCCTGGCACTGGCGCCTTCCCGACCCGTAAACTGGCGCCAGCAGTGGTTTCGGGCGCGAGGATGACGGCGTTCGAAAGCTATGATTGGGCCAGGTTCTGCCCCAGAATGGGCTTCAGTATGAGCGATCCTGCTACGATTGCCGTGGCCCGGTCCGATACGCCAGCTCTGTTTCTTGCTGGTCAACTGGACCTCGTTACCCCACGGTTCCAGAGCGAGGAGACCGCAGGCAACTTCACCACTGCCCGGATCGTCGAGTTTCCGCTGACCTTTCACTTCGTTCTGCTGAACCATTCCGAATGCGCAGGTCGTATGATCGTCAAGTTCTTCGAGAATCCGGTTGATCCGCTGGATCGGGCATGTGTCGATGAGCTGCCCGAAACCAGATGGGTTCTAAAGTAGGTCTATGCAGAGACGGTGCAGGCGGCTCATGGTATACTACGACCTATGGGAGCAGGCACTATGAGCCAAAAATCCTACGATTATCGGCAGAAAATCAATGCGCGGATTGCGCAGGCCTGCATATTGGTATACCAGAATTGAGGTCTTGCAGCTTTTGCGATCGACGATGGCAAGCCGGGAGAGATTGAATGGCTTCCAATAAGGACGAACGTCCAATGATAGCCGTCTCCGACGTGCTAGACAATGCGCCGTTCTCCGCCTTCCATTTCGGACTCATCCTGCTGTGCACGTTAGTGGCCATTGTTGACGGGTTCGATACGACAGCACTTGGCGTGATCGCACCGACGGTCGCACGGGACTGGGGCCTGAGCCTGCCGACGTTCGCGCCCGCTCTGGCGGCTTCGCTCGTCGGCATGGCCCTTGGAGGGGCGATAGGGGGTATGCTCGGTGATCGGTTTGGTCGCCGACCAGTCATGATCATAATGTTCGTAATCGTCACCCTGGCAACGCTCGCTTCGGCCTTCGCCAAGAATATTCAGCAGTTGGAGGCACTGCGGCTGCTGACTGGCCTCGGTATCGGCGGCACCATCCCGCTGGGCGCTGCTCTGGTTGCCGAATACATGCCAAAAAGGCATCGCAGCTTCCTGTTGGTCGTGATGTTCAGCGGACACGCTCTGGGCGGCACATTGGCGGGTCTCCTGGCGCCATTCCTGATTAACAACTTCGGATGGCGAAGTGTCTTTTTCGCAGGAGGCATCGCGCCGGCAATCCTGGTTTTCGCTCTCCTCGCGCTCCTTCCAGAGTCCGCCCGCTACCTCACAGCGCAGGGCACGACTGCCGCCAGAGCACGTGCGATCGGACTACTCACGAAGGCTAATGCGACAGCGCGCGTGACCGCAGGCGCGCAGCTTACGACAGGTGAACAGGCAGTGGCTCGGGGGAGCGTCGCCGATCTGTTCAAGGCCAATCGGGGATCGCAGACTGTCTTTCTCTGGATCACGTTCTTTGCGACGCAGTTCGTCCTGTTCGCCCTTGCAAGTTGGCTCACCAGTCTGCTTACACAGGCCGGACATAGCCAGGATACAGGGGCCTATGCCCAGATGCTGCACAACCTCGGTGGTGTCTTCGGCAGCCTTGCGTTCGGCCTGCTGAGTGATCGCCTGAGTGCCCGCCCGGTTCTGATTGCAGTGAATTTCGGATCAATCGTCTTCATTGCTGGTCTTGGCATGTTTGCAGCATCGGACTTCGCTCTACTGATGGCTCTCGTTTCTGGTGTTTTCGTACTTGCTGCACAACTGTGTTTGAACGCCTACACGACAGGACTTTATCCCACTCCATTGCGTGCAACCGGAGTGGGCTGGGCTCTCAGTTTCGGTCGGCTCGGATCTATTTTAAGTCCGTTGGTGACAGGTGCTCTGATGGCTCGAGACTGGACGCCAAGCAGCCTCTTCTTCGCAATTGCTGCTGTGCCCTTGATAAGCATTGCCGCACTCACCTTCGTCAGAGGGGAACGCCACGAAACAAGCGACGTTATTGCAGGGCATTAGCGGTAAGTGACAGGAATACATAACAGCGAGCGCGATGGTGATCATCGCCGCCGCCAATCTGGTTTCGACTTCTCAAGTTTCAGGAGTACAACATGAAGACCCGTGCCGCCGTTGCCTTTGCGCCGAAACAGCCGCTCGAGATTGTCGAGCTCGACCTGGAGGGTCCGAAGGCGGGCGAAGTGCTGGTCGAGATCATGTTGACGGGGGTGTGCCACACCGATGCCTACACCCTCGACGGGTTCGACAGCGAAGGGATATTCCCCTCGATCCTGGGCCACTAAGGCGCCGGCGTGGTGCGTGAGGTTGGTGCCGGGGTGACTTCGGTCAAGCCAGGCGATCACGTGATCCCGCTTTACACCTCCGAATGCCGCCAGTGTAAGTCGTGCCTCTCGGGCAAGACCAACCTGTGCACCGCGATCCGCGCAACCCAGGGCCAGGGACTATGCCCGATGGAACCAGCCGGTTCAGCTACAAGGGCCAGACCATCTTCCACTACATGGGTTTCAGCACCTTCTCGAACTTCACCGTCCTGCCCGAAATCGCCGTCGCGAAGATCCGCGAGGACGCGCCCTTCCAGACCTCGTGCTACATTGGCTGCGGAGTGACCACCGGCGTTGGCGCCGTGATCAACACGGCCAAGGTCCAGGTCGGTGACAATGTCGTGGTCTTCGGCCTCGGCGGCATTGGCCTCAACGTGATCCAAGGCGCGCGGCTGGCCGGGGCGAACAAGATCATCGGCGTTGATATCAACGAGACCCGCGAGGAGTGGGGCCGCAAGTTCGGGATGACCGACTTCCTCAACTCCAAGGGCATGAGCCGCGAGGACGTGGTCGCCAAGATCGTTCTGATGACCGATGGCGGCGCGGACTATACCTTCGATGCCACCGGCAATACCGAAGTGATGCGCACCGCGCTGGAAGCCTACCATCGTGGCTGGGGCACCTCGATCATCATCGGCGTCGCCGAAGCCGGCAAGGAAATCGCCACCCGGCCGTTCCAGCTCGTCACGGGCCGCAACTGGCGCGGCACGGCCTTTGGCGGGGCCAAGGGCCGCACCGATGTGCCCAAGATCGTCATCCAGATCGATCCGATGATCACCCATGTGATGGGGCCGGAAGAGATCAATACCGCCTTCGACCTGATGCACGCGGGCAAGTCGATCCGCTCGGTCGTGGTGTTCTGATGGAGCAGGTCTCGGCCTGGCGGAGCCATGGCGGCACGCAGGGCGTCTATACCCATCAGTCGACCGAGACCGGCACGCCGATGACCTTTTCGGTCTTCGTGCCGGATCACGCACCGGGGCAGAAGCTGCCGGTGCTGTTGTATCTGTCGGGCCTGACCTGCACCCATGCCAATGTGACCGAAAAGGGCGAATTCCGCGCCGCATGCGCGGAGCATGGGGTTATCTTCGTAGCCCCGGATACCAGCCCGCGCGGCGATCTGGTGCCGGATGACGAAGGCTATGACTTCGGCAAGGGCGCCGGGTTCTATGTCGATGCGGCACAGGCGCCGTGGTCGGCCAATTACCGGATGCGCAGCTATATCGAGCAGGAATTGCCTGCGCTGATCGGTGGGAATTTCCCGGTCGATATGGCGCGTCAGGGGATTACAGGCCATTCGATGGGTGGCCATGGTGCATTGACCATCGGTTTGCGCAATCCCGATCGCTTCCGCTCGGTCAGCGCCTTTTCCCCAATCGTTAGCCCGCTGAACTGCCCCTGGGGCGAGAAGGCGCTGGGCGGCTATCTGGGGCCCGACAAGTCGACCTGGCGCGAGTACGATGCCTGTGCCCTGATCGAGGATGGTGCTCGTCTGCCCGATCTGCTGGTCGACCAGGGCGATGCTGACAACTTTCTGCACGAGCAGCTCAAGACCGGGCTGCTGGTCATGGCTTGTCGCAAGGCCGGTATCCCGGCGACGATCCGGATGCAGCCGGGTTACGATCATTCGTACTACTTCATCTCCACCTTCGTGGCCGATCACATCGGCTGGCATGCGGTACGCCTCGGTGGCTGACTTCGCTGCCGATCGGTTCCTTTGTCAGCCGCCGCATGTGGCGTTCTCCGCATGTTTCTTTGATGGTGAGGGCGACGGGATCATGCCGTTTGACTGGGGGCTGCGTATCGCCAGGCGCAATTCGCCTGGTCGTAGCCTGCTGTTCCCATTGACCGGTCGCTGGGCGCTTGCCGAACAGCCGGACTGTGCAGGCAAAATCACGCCGACTTTTCCCGACGGCAAGACAATCGGAGATGCCGCGCAATACGTCGGCGCCTGCTGAGGACTGAATGGGTCGAAGAACCGGTAGCGGCGCGGTGAGCAGTGGGGCCTGATGGAGGGGGTATGCAGGTTGGAACGCTTGATGCTTTGTGGCGCTATCCGGTCAAGTCACTCGGCGGCGAACGCCTGATCCGTTCGCGACTCGACACGGCCGGCTTGCCCGGCGACCGGATTCTGTGTCTGCGCGACGAGGGAAATGGGGAAATATTGAGCGCCAAGCGCCTTCCCGTGATGTTGGGCCTGCAGGCCCGGTATGACGAGAAAAGCGGCGGTGTCATGATCGTCACCACGGCGGGCGACCTGATCGATTCGGCCGATCCATTTGCCTCCGCGCTGCTGGGCGCGCAGCTCGGCCGGGTAGTAAGCCTGCTGCCCCTGATGGAAGATGACGCACACTACCGGCGACGGGTGCCGCTCAATCCCGACGGGGTCAAGCGCCTGCTCGGACTGTCGCTCCAGGATGAACTTCCCAAGGCCGATGTTCCTGACGAAGTCGGGTTGGTCCTGCGCCAGTATGTCACCTGGCCAGGCAGCCATTTCGATGTTGCGCCCCTGCATGTCGTGACCCGGCAATCGCTGGAGAAGCTGGCCGGCGGTTCGGACGATATCGCACGTCTGGAACGCTATCGGGCAAACCTGGTGCTGGACTGCGACACGCTGGCCGATTGGCCGGAACGGGCCTGGATCGGGCACCGCCTGTGCATCGGCGATGCCGTGATCGCGATAACCCAGGCGACCGTTCGCTGCGCCATGCCGCGCTATGCACAGCCCGACCTGCCCGACAATCCCGCGGTTTCGTCGAGGCTGCGCGACAAGACCGGCCATGTGCTTGGGGTCTATGCCCGCGTGATCCGGGGCGGAATGCTGGAATGCGGGGCCGAAGTCGGCGTTGAACCGAACCTGGGAGAACGAAGGTATTATGATATCCCCGCCTTCGCACAACCGGGTCGTGAAGCGTCCGCTCCCAGCCCCCGCGGCGACCGGTTGTGGCGCGTCACAGAAGTGATCCGGGAATCGGCGGAAATTACCTCGTTCTGGTTGAAGCCCGAAGATGGCGCGCTGTTGCCGTTCCTGCCGGGCCAGCATGTGATTGTCCGAATGCCGGGCGGCGGGGATTCGCGGGTCTATTCGCTATCGAGCGGGGTCGCAGACACGGCCTGCCGGATCAGCGTCCGCCGCGATCCATCGCGCGATGCGGGCTTCACTGCTATGCTCGTCGATCGGATCAAGGTTGGTGATGCTCTCAGGATAAACGGGCCAATGGGCAGTTTCGCGGTCCATCCCGCCGATTCCAGCCCGCTTGTTCTCGCCAGTGTGGGAGTCGGGATAACCCCGTTCCTCAGTATCCTGCGCAGCGCGATCGCGCTGCGGCCGACGCGTCCGATCCATCTGTTTCACTGCACGGATACTCCGGCAGGCTTCGCCTTCGAAGGTGAGTTGCAATCGGCGTTGCGCCTCTTGCCCAACCTTCAGATCGATGTTCTGGCGAAGGCGCCGCGCTGCAGCGAGGAGCGCCTTGCCTTTAGCCAGGCCAGGCTGGATGCAGTCAGGCTCGTTTCAAGTCCCCTTTTCGGCGCGGGCGCCAGAATCATGCTGTGCGGCTCTCCCGGTTTTGTCGAACGTCTTGGCGGCCAGCTGCGCGCGCACGGGGTCGCTGACGCCAGATGGACCAGCGAGCTATTCATTCCCGCCGGCAAGGCTCACTTCCAGGCCGGAAGCGCTTCGGCCGGCTCCTTTGGGGTAAAGGTCAATGCGACACTTGAAGGGGCCTGGGGCGATGCCAGCAATCTGCTGGAATGGATCGAAGCGGCAGGCTATGCGGCCCCAACGGTTGCCGCTACGGGGCATGTGGGGCCTGCGCGGCCAGGCTTGTCGCAGGCAAGGTCGAATATCTGCCCGGCGTGACTGCGCCCACTGATCCCGGAACTGTCTTGCTGTGCACGGCCCGACCGGCGTCGGACATCGAGCTGGAAACCGACATCCACCCCATCGCCGGTTGATGCCGCAGGGCTGCGCTCTGCTCGGAACCGGAAAGTCAGCCGGCCGGCCGGGGCAGGCGTGCGAATACCCTGTCGAGGCGGGCAAGGGCTTCGCGGATGTCATCCTCTGCCATTGTCCCGGAAATGTAGATCCGGCTGCCGGCGCCGATCGACAGGCCTTCCTCCATGCAGATCACGCGGAAGGCGGCGCGTCGGGCTGCATCGGCGGCTTCCAGTTCGGTCGGGGAATAGGCAACATCCGCCTTTAGGAAATCGACGTAGATCTGGCCGCGCGGTCCTTGCAGGAACAGGTCGTCGTGGCCGTGCGCGGCAGCCATTTCGCGCAGCCCCTCCCTGAAGCGGGCCTGGATGCGGTCGACATTGCGGTACCATGCTCCGTCGTCTTCGGCCAGCAGGTCGAAGGTTGCGATTGCGGCGGCCATGCCCAGCGGGAAGCAGTTGAACGTGCCAGCTCCCACGACCCGGCGATCGCTGAGCAATTCCATGACATCGGCGCGGCCGGCCACGGCGGCGAAGGGCAGGCCGGCCGCAATCGCCTTGCCGTAGGTGGCCAGATCGGGAGTGACCCCGAACACTTTCTGCGCTCCGCCCAGATCGACCCTGAAACCGGTAATCACTTCGTCGAAGCACAGCAGAACACCGAAGCGGTCGCACAGCTTGCGAACCGCTTCGAGATAGCCCGGGCGGGGCGGGCAACCACCGAAGTTGCACATGATCGGTTCCATATGTACCAGAGCGATCTGGTCGCCGTATCGCTCCAGTACCGCTTCCAGAGCATCAGCATCGTTCCATTTGATCTTGTATTGGTCGAGGAGTGCCACCGGTGATCGACCTTCGGTAGACGTATTGAAGCCGCCCGCAGTTCCCGGAAGATCGATTGGGTGTGGCGGTGCGTCTGGGTCGGGGTTGATTGATCCACCGAGAACACTGTCCATCCAGCCGTGATAGTGACCGTCGAAACGGAGCACATAGGGACGGCTGGTGAAGGCCCGGGCCAGACGAAACACGAGTTGGACAACTTCGGAACCGGACAGGCCATACTTTACCAGTTCTGCGCAGGGGATCGCGCTGGTCATCCGCTCGCCGAGTTCAACTTCGAGCGGGGAGTAGAACTGGCCGGGCAGGGGCGAGGGCAGCGTTCGCAGCTGCGCCTCGACGGCTGAGATCCACTGGGGGTGTCCGTGACCGAATATCAGCGGCCCCATGGTCAGGGCGAGGTCGATATAATCTCGACCCTCCACATCGAAGATGCGGTGGCCAGCCGCGCGCTGTGCGAAAATGGGAGCGATCGGCAATGCGGGCGCGAGGTTGCTCTGTGGCCCAGTCAATATTCTTGCTGCCCGATGCGTCCAGTCTGCGTTGGTGTTTGCCATGGCTGCCCTTGGTCCTAGTATACCAAAATAGTTGCTAGTTGCGAATTATCGCGATGTAAATCACCAAACACACCATCCCGTGCCCATGTTGGTATACTATTGGCTGCAATCAGGGCAAAGCTGAGCAGTCTGACCGCTCACCGTGTTTCCCATGGAAAACTGTCGAGCCGTTCTGTGCCGTTGGGTGTCACGAGAACCTGGGTTTCCAGTTTGACGCATTCACGTCCTCCCTGCTCGCCGATCAGGCTCTCAACGCAAAAGACCATGCCGTCTTCAAACCGGCCAGGCAACAGGTCGGCTGGGTCGGTAGCATAGGGTACGCCGGGATATTCATCAGCCATGCCGACACCGTGCAATGCGCAGGAGTAGCGGTTGGCCATGAAGCGTTCGGGAATTCGCCAAGTCTTTTCCATATACTCCCGGAACTCCATGCCTGGATGGATCAAGTTGGTGTTGTGGAGCAATTGTTCGAGTGCGGTGCTGTACAACGTGCTCTGTTCATCGGTCATCCGTGTGTGGCCGATGGTCCAGGATCGCGAAAGATCCGCGCAATAACCATAGGGTCCTATCATATCGGTGTCGAAAGCAAGCATATCCCCCAACTTGCCGACATGGTCGGAACATTCCTGAAACCAAGGATTGGTGCGCTCTCCGATAGTCAGGAGTCGCGTTTCCAGCCATTCGCCACCTGATCGGATATTCTCGTAATGAAGTTCCGCCCAGATTTCCTGCTCGGTCTTGCCGGGGAGCGAGTGCTCATACATCCGCGCCATTCCTGCTTCGCACACTCGAATCGTCCAGCGCATCAGTTCGATTTCATCTAGGCTCTTGATCAGCCTGGCCTGCTCGGTCATCTGCTGGCCTTCGACCAACGTCAGCCCTTGCCGCCGCAGCGCATCGGCGCCCGGAAGTTCGAGCTTGTCGGTGCCAAGCCTGAGGTTGCCACCACCACGCTCGCGCACTGCCGAGGCGATTTCCGCAGCCCATTGCCCCGCCCGTTCCTCAAGATAGGGACCGGAATACATATAGAAGAACGGATTGGCGCTGCGGATCTCATCGACTGTCTCGAGTCCGTTCACGAGATGCTCGGCACCGGGATACTCGAAATCAATCGCGTGGCCATCAGCGAAGACCAATGCATAGTGGAACGGGTTGTGCGTCGCCCACAACTGCATGTTCGACACATCCAGCGCATATCGAATGTTGACCGGATCGAAGAGCAGGATGGCCGCACAATCATGCTTGATAACCTGGTCTACCAAGCGCCGCTTGCGATAGGCGCGGGCAGCCCTGAGCGTGTCGAGAGGCACGGGGCTGCGAAGCGGCTTATCGGCTCCCTCAGGATTGAAATAGGCTGCCTTGCGGGCGTCTTTGAAAACTCGGCTCACGACCTTTTCCTTTGAGTCAATGTTCCGCATTTGTTTTTGGCGCGGTAAAGAGCGATTTCCCTCTGGATCGGGCGTTGATGGCGTTGACGAACATTCCGTTCTTTGTTGCCGTTGGTTGCTTGCCATTTGGTCATCGAACGAAGCCCTCGTCGGCGGCCAATGTTCCGCGACGGAAGGCCAGCCATGCAAGTGGCACCAGCAAGAGTTCGATGGCCAAGGCGACAGCGATGAAGGCGGTGCCAATATCGCTCGACGGATGACCCGCCTGCAGCAGGGACAGCGCCCGTCCTATCCCGCCAAGCACCACGAAGGCGAAGCAAAGCTGGAGAATGAGACCGTAGCGGCGCAAGTCACCAAGGCAGACCAGCTGGATCACGCCGAGCCCAAGCCAGACCGCGCCAAGGAAGCGGACCTGGCTGTCGAGCACTGGATCGAACGGAGCCACTGCCGCTGTGCCGACACCGATGTTGGCTTGCCCGGCCACTCCCACGATCACGTCCATCGCTCCGGTCAGCAAGGCAATCAACGAGAGCAGGACGGTGGTTATCTTTACGAAGTTCATGCCGTTTCCCCCTTCGCTGCATCCAGCGCATCGCCAATTGCCCGGTTGAAAACGTGTGAACCGGTCAGGTTCTGCCCGCCATCAACGGCAATGCGCGCGCCTGAAATGTAATACGCGAGGGGCGTGGCCAGGAACGCCGCGACATTGGCAACATCTTCCATTGTCCCCATCCGGCCAAGCGGCGTCATCGCCTTCCAGATGGCTTCGGCGTTGTCCCCACCCAACCGGTTCATGCCCTCGGTGCCTTCGATCGGTCCGGGCACGATGCTGTTCGCCCTGATCCCGTAACGCCCCCATTCAAGCGCGAGGTTTGCCATGAGGTTGTCGATCCCGGCCTTGGCCGCGCCGACATGGGCCTGATAGGCGAAGGGCACATAGGACTGCCCGCCCGAGACAAACAGCAGGCTCCCTCGTGTCTGCCGCAGCTGCTCGAAACAGGCGTGTGCGGCGTGGAATGCGCCGAGCAGGTCGATCTCGACCACGGTGCGGAAGCCCTTGGGCGAAATGGCTTCGGCCGGCGCGACAAAGTTGCCGGCGGCCCCGCACACCGCGAAGCTGATCGGCCCCAGCGCCTCGCCACAAGCCGCAACGGCAGCTTGCACGGCCAGGTCATCGCGGACGTCGGCAACCGCCGCGAAGACCTTGGCACCGGCCGCTTCAAGTTCCTTCCGCCCCGCGTCGAGCCGCTCGGCCGTTCGCCCACAAATGCCGACGTTGGCTCCCAACCGGGCGAGCGCCTTGCCAATCGCCAGATTGATGCCGCTGCCGCCTCCCGTAATGAAAGCCACCTGGCTGCGCAGAACCTCGGGATTGAATGTGTCGGTGATCATGCGTCGAGGGCTTCCCATCAGAACTGTGACCCCGACTAGGGTAGGATCGGATGGAGCCACACCATACTTTTGGTTGGCCAGAACTCGACGCGCTTCGATCAATCGCTACCACAGGCATCCGGCGCTGGCGTGAAGCCTGAAAGCTACATCGGGAGCGGAACATTGGCGGATCGGGTTGAACTGGTTGTTCTTGATGGGGTCGCCGAAGTTCGGCTCAACCGCCCCGAGAAACTCAACGCACTTGACTTCGAGACTTTCGACCTGATCGTCAAAGCCGGTCACACGCTCGCGGCAAAAGAGGGTTTGAGGGCAGTGGTCCTGAGCGGGAACGGACGCAGCTTTTCAGTTGGAATTGACCTTGATGCGCTGGCCCAAGGCGGAACAAAAATCCTGTCAAACCTGGCGGCGCGCACCCATGGCGATGCAAACCTTTTTCAGCATGTCGCTATGCAATGGCGCGAATTACCCGTGCCGGTCATCGCGGCGATCCAGGGGCACGCGCTTGGCGGCGGAATGCAACTGGCCTTGGGCGCGGATATCCGCATCGTCGCGCCGGATGCCAGGTTGTCGATCCGGGAAATCGCATGGGGACTGATCCCCGACATGGCGGGCACAGTGTTGCTACGTCAGCTCGTCCGCACGGATGTGATGCGCGACTTGCTGTTCTCAGGGAAAATAGTTTCGGGCGAGGAAGCGTTGGAGCTTGGCTTGGCGACCCGATTGGCGGCAGACCCGTTGACGGCCGCCCGCGAACTTGCGCAAGAAATTGCATCGTCCAGCCCGGACGCGGTCAAAGCCGCAAAGCGTCTGGCAAATGCAGCAACCGCGGGAGCATCCGACCCCGACTTGCTCCTGGCCGAAGCTGCCGAGCAGCAAGGACTTCTCGCTTCGCATAATCACCGAGAGGCATTGCTGGCTTATGCAGAGAAGCGCCTGCCCGTCTATCGCGATTAAGCGGATGCGCAATTTCAAACTACCTTGGCCACCCCCGAAGGTATTGGACTTAGCAAGATGGTTCATCATCAAGTCCTGATTGATCAGTTCAACCCGATTGCGCCGGCGACTTCGCCAGGAAGGGCCATGCCATGACGAGCGGACGCCTTGCTGGACTGAGGGTCGTTGAATTTGCGAGCATCGGACCAGGTCCGCACTGTGCAATGTTGTTGGCAGATTTGGGAGCCGATGTCCTGCGTATTGATCGGCCTAACGGTAACGATCAGCCCAATCCCGTTGCAGATCGCGGGCGGGCAATCCTGACCCTAGATATCCGGTCGGAAGCTGGACGGGCTAAGAGTCTCGAGTTGATCGCTCAGGCGGACGTGTCCATTGAGGGGAGCCGACCCGGTGTGATGGAACGGCTTGGTCTTGGTCCCAACGACGCCTGTTCGCTGAACAAGCGGTTGATTTATGCGCGGATGACCGGCTGGGGTCAGGATGGGCCGTTGGCGCGTATGGCAGGCCATGACATCAACTATCTCGCGCTGACGGGCGCGCTGGCTGCGGTTGGGAAGCCGGGCGAACCGGCGACAGTGCCCCTCAATCTGATCGGCGATTTTGGCGGTGGATCCGTGTTCCTTGCTTTCGGCATCATGGCTGCCTTGTGGGAGCGCGAGCGGTCTGGTCTTGGACAGGTGGTGGATGCCGCGATAGTCGATGGTGTCGCATCGATCATGAGTATGTTTGCAGGGCTGGTGCCTTCCGGACGAATCTCGCTTGATCGCGAGGCCAACATGCTGGGTGGCGCGGCCCCATTTTATCGTTGCTATCTTTGCAAGGATGGTAAGGAAATCGCGGTCGGAGCCATCGAGCCGCAATTCTATTCGCATTTGCTTGCAGCAGTTGGCGCACCTGCCGAATGGGTCAAGGACCAACACGACACCACAAATTGGCCGGACCGTTGTGCATGGTTCGCGGCTAAGTTTCTCACCAAGTCCAGGGATGAATGGGCAAACCAGATCGAAGGTATCGACGCGTGCTTCGCCCCCGTCCTTGATTTCCGCGAGGCTGGACAGCATCCCCATATGAAGTCCCGTGGCACCTACGTCGATCGCGACGGGTTTGCTCATCCTGCGCCCGCGCCGCGGTCTTCACGAACCCGGGCGACAATCCCCGAGGACCGGGCAGCGGAGGCAATGATAGCTGATTGGGCATCGGACAAGCAGGCAGCAGCGCCTCGCGCACTGTAGTAGTGCATTTACGGCCGGCGGACAGGAAGGAGGCAACCCATGCAATTCACACAAGGTCTCGAAAGAGCCGTCCAGCACCATCCGGACGTGACGGCGACGATCTGCCGTGCCCGCAGTCAGACTTTCGCGGAGCTCTATGAGAGGGTCACCGGGCTGGCCGGTTGCCTGGCATCCCGGAGCCTTGCCAAAGGTGCGCGCATCGCGGTGCTGGCACTCAACAGCGATCATTACCTTGAGGTCTATCTGGCGACGGCTTGGGCAGGCGGCGTGATCGTGCCCGTCAACTTCCGCTGGAGCCCCGCCGAGATAGCCTATTCTCTCAATGATGCTGGCTGTGTGGCGCTGATGGTCGACCAGCATCATGCCGCGCTGGTTCCCACATTGCGGGAGCAATGCCCCGGTCTGCAGCATATCTTCCTGATGGGCGGGACCGAGGAATCGGATGACCTTCCTGGCCTTGACGCGCTGATTGCAGCGGCGGAGCCTTTGCAGAACGCAGGGGCTGGCGGCGATGACCTGCTGGGCATCTTCTACACCGGCGGCACCACCGGACGGCCCAAGGGCGTGATGCTGAGCCATGCCAATCTGTGCTCATCCGGCCTGTCGATGCTGGCCGAGGGCGTGTTCAACGAGGGCGCAGTCGGGCTGCACGTGGCACCGATGTTCCACCTTGCCGACATGCTGCTCACCACCTGTCTGGTCCTGCGCGGCTGCACCCATGTCATGCTCCCCGCCTTCAGTCCCGATGCTGTGCTCGACCATGTCGCGCGGTTTGGGGTCACCGACACGCTGGTGGTTCCGGCCATGCTTCAGGCGATCGTCGATCACCCTGCGATCGGGAATTTCGACACGTCGAGCCTGTGTAACATCCTCTACGGCGCGTCACCCGCCTCCGAAACACTGCTGCGGCGCACCATGGCGGCCTTCCCGGACGTGCGCCTGACTCAGGGTTATGGCATGACCGAGAGCGCGGCCTTCATCTGCGCGCTGCCCTGGCACCAGCATGTCGTGGACAATGATGGCCCGAACCGGCTGCGCGCGGCCGGGCGATCGACTTTCGATGTCCATCTCCAGATTGTCGATCCCGACGACCGCGAGCTTCCGCGCGGCGAGATTGGCGAAATCATCGTCAAGGGGCCGAATGTAATGCAGGGCTATTACAACATGCCCGAAGCAACCGCCGAAACCTTGCGCGGCGGCTGGCTGCATACCGGCGACATGGCCTGGATGGACGAGGAGGGCTATGTCTTCATCGTCGACCGGGCGAAGGACATGATCATATCGGGCGGCGAGAACATTTATTCCGCCGAGGTCGAGAATGCCGTCGCCAGCCACCCCGCCGTTGCCGCCAATGCGGTGATCGGGATTCCCCACGAGCAGATGGGTGAAGCCGTGCATGTCGCCCTGGTCTTGCGGCCAGGTAGTGAGCTGTCACTTGAGGCACTCCAGGCCCATTGCCGGGCCTTGATCGCCGGATACAAGGTGCCGCGCAGCATGGAAGTCAGGCCCAGCCTGCCGCTGTCCGGAGCCGGAAAGATCCTGAAGACCGAACTGCGCGAACCCTTCTGGAAGGGTCGGGACAGGGCAGTGGGCTAGGACCAGGCCGCGCGGAAAAATCGACAAGCCAAACTTTCGTCGAGGCGCTGCCCATCGTGGGCAGGCATTGATGCGGAAACACTTGGTCCAGGAGAGTCTGATGTCCACGTTACCGCAGAATGCAGCTGCCCAGTTCAATGCGTTGCGGTCCTGCCCCAAGGTAGCATGGCCGACCGTGGCACTGTTCGTCGTTTGCACCAGCATTATCGGCGGGGTTTGGTACGCCGCCATCGCCCATGGGTTTCCGCTCTGGCTGGGTGCAATCGTGAACGGGGTTACCGCGTACTACCTGTTCAGCGTTGTCCATGATTCCTCGCACAATGCGGTGAGCAAGAACAAGTTCGTCAATGAGCTGCTCGGCAGGATCGGCCTGGTCTATTTCGCCCCGCTCGCGCCGATGGACGTGGCTCGCTACATCCACATGGCGCATCATAAATATGCCAATGATCCCGAGCGCGATCCGGATGGCTACGCGCACAAGCTGGATTTGTGGTTCCCGCTGCGCTGGCTCAACTTCGACTACTATTATACCAAGTGGTTCTTCCAGAAGGGCGGCGATTTTGCACGCCGGAAGTACCCGGCCTTGTTTGCCTATGTTGCTTTCATCCTCGCGACCTGCGCGCTGATCATTTGGCTGGGCTATGGGCTGGAACTGCTGATGCTGTGGTTCATTCCGACCCGGATCAGTTCCTTCCTGTTCGTGCTGGTGTTCAGCTTCCTGACCCACCAGCCGTTCGAGACCTATGCCAAGGAAAACGAATACAAGGCGACCGCGCTGCGGATGGGCGGGGAGTGGATTCTCTCGCCGCTGATGGCCAACCACAATTACCACCTGATCCACCACCTCTATCCCACCGCGCCGTTCTACAACTACATCAAGATCATGAAGCTGCGCGGCGACGAGATCATGGCCAAAGACCCGCTGATGCCGCCAACCTTCGGGCTGTCGCCGCGGACGAAGGAACTGGCGAGGCACTAGATCCTCTGGAGCGCATTGCCCACCACCCATACAAAAGTATGGGTGGTGGGTGCATCTGCGACTATAATCCGCCATCAGGGTCGGGATGTGGAGCGCAGGGTAGCCAGCTTGAATTACCCCAGAGGTAAAACCGCGCCGCCGGTGTCGGGCGGTGACCTGATTCGCAGGGATGCCCTGATCGATCAGCTCCTTCTTGACGTTCAGTCCAAGGATCTTGTGCTAGCTGTCGCCCCGGCTGGCTATGGCAAGACTGTCTTGCTGACCTCGCTTCATGAGGCGCTTGGAGCGGCGAAGGGCGGCGCATACTGGTACAACTGCGACCGCACCGACGTGGTACCCCGCAAGCTTGCCGCATTCCTGATGGACGTGAGTTCTGCTGAAGGCGGTCTGGCCGCCGACGACAGCCTCGGCCTTGAAGCCAGCGGGGCCTTATCAGCCAGCCTGATCGCTGCTGGCCTCGATCGGCGCAAGGCCGATCTCACCGTCATCATCGAGAACTATCATCTGGCGCAGTCGCAGGAAACCGACGCGCTGATCGAAGCCCTGCTGGCGACTGAATCGCCATACCTGCACCTGGTGATCTCCTCGCGCGTCAAGCCGGGCTTTGCCACGCGCAAGCTGATGCTGGCCGGCCGGGTCGCAGAACTTCGCGTCCGGGACCTGGCCTTTACCAAGAGCGAGCTTGGCACGCTGGCCCGCACGGTCATGCCGGATGGCGGCGGCGCCGATCTGGCTGGCGTGCTGGAGCGGACCGAAGGGTGGCCCGTCGCCATCCGCTTGTTCCTGCTCGCCCTGAAGGAAGGGGCCGACACCAAGCGCCTGCTTGAGGAGATTTCCTCACGCGATGCCGACGTCGCCGAATATCTCTCGGAAGAAGTCCTGCGCGGCCAGCCGCGCGAGGTTCAGGATTTCCTGGTGGCGACCTGCTTTCTGGAACAGTTCAACCTTGCGCTGTGTGAAGCGGTTGCTCCCCGCGCCGACGCCGCCCAGATGATCGAACAGGTGCAGCGCAACAACCTGTTCATCGTCAGACTGGAAAGCGACAGCGGCTGGTTCCGCTATCATCCGATCTTCCGCCAGTACCTGCTGACGCAGTTCGATCGCTTGCCCCGTCAGGAACAGGCCGAGATGCGCAGCGCGGCCGGACGCTGGTACGAGGCGAATGATCAGCTGGCCGAAGCGATCGATATGGCGCTGCTTTCGGGCGATGCCGGCCGGGCGCGGTCGCTTCTTGCCAGGCTGGCGCCGGAACTTGTGTCCGTGCGCGGCGATCTTGCGACCTTCCTGCAGCTGTTGTCGCGCTTTCCCAAGGGCATGATCGAAGACGATTCGACGCTGCTCTACTGGCAAGCCTGGGCCATGTTCTTCGCCCGCCGCTATCGCCAGGCCGCCAGCCTGGTCGCAAGCCTTCACCGCAATGCGCAGATCGGTAGCGGGGGCGAAATTGATGCGGGCCTGCAGAACCAGATCGGGCTGCTCGATACCTTGTCGGCGACTTTCATGGACGACATGCTTTCGGCACGGCGCGCGGCCAGCGACTGGCTGAGCAGCAATCCAAGTGCCGATCCGTTCGACCGCGCGACCGTTGCCTGCAGCCTAGTGCTTTCGTCGCTCGCCTTCCTTGATGTTCCCGCCGCCAGGCGCGCTTTCGATCTGGCGCAACGGGCGATTGCCGACAGCGACAGCGCCTATGGCAATGCCTGGGTCTGCGGGATCGGGATGACGATGGATCTGGTCGTGGGCGAACCGCGCCAGGTGCTCGCCCGGCTCGAAGCGCTGGGGGCGGGCTGGTCTGAAACTCCCAAGGCACCAAGCAACATCTCATCGACCCTGGCTCTGCTTGCCGCAGCTGCCCATTATCATCTGGGCGAAATCGACAGTGCCGAAGCGCTGGTGAATGAAAACCTCCACATGCTGGCCGAACATGGGGTCAGCGAAACCGCCGCTTTTGGCCTCGCGGCCTGCCTGCGGGTGACCGCGCTCAGGGCTGGCGCTTCGGATGCACTGACGCTGGCCCGCAAGATGGAGGCCGGCCTGGCCAAGGCCTATGCCCCGCGCCTTGCCTTTACCTTGCGGTACGAGCGGGTCCTGCTGCTGTTCCGGGCCGGTCGCAGCGAAGAGGCGATCGAGGAGGCAAGCGGCATCACAGAAGTCCAGCCACTGGGCGAACGGCGCCCCGACGAGGGTGATCCCGACCTGCCCAGCGTCAAGGAACTGCGCCAGATCGTTTCGGCCCGGGTGGCTATAGCGGACCAGGCCTGGAACGAGGCGCTGCGCATCCTGACCGGCCTGATCAGCGCCGCGCGGCACGGGGGGCGCAACTTGCGGTTGGTTCAGGCGTTGATCCTCAAGGCTGCGGTCCACTACAACCAGGGTGACAGCGTGAAGGCGGTCCGTGCCTTCCTCGACGCGGTGTCGGTTGCGCGTGACCGGGGGCTCAACCAGATCTTCCTCGACGATGCCCAGCTTTGCCGTCCGCTGGTAGCGGCGACATTGGCCAGATTAGAACAAAGTCTCGGCGGACAGATGAACGAACTTGGGTTCTTGCAGAATTTGCAAGCGCGCCTCGGTCTTGAAAGTCAGATCGCCAAGCCCAACGACGAGATGTACGCTCCGCTCGAGCCGCTGACCGCCCGGGAAAAGCTGATGGTGGAACTTCTGCTAGCGGGCTTGCGCAATCGCGAAATTGCCGGGCGGCTCGCCATGTCGGAAGCCACGGTTAAGTGGCACCTTTACAATCTATACAGCAAGCTTGGCGTGAACAACCGGACCGCAGCAATCCATCGCGCTCGCTCGCTCGGTCTTGCCTCGGTGTAGATCGGTTAGTGAGCCGAGTGTGAATACGCTAAGCTCGACCCCAATCATCGTGATATCGAAGCCTTAATGACAGGAGCTTCGCGAAAGACCACTGCTAATCATGATGCGCTGAGTGATGAGGCTTATCCAGGCTGTATCTGGATGAACGCTATCCCGGCCGAAGTGCCCCCTGCATCGATCGAAGGATCGCTTCTCCCCTGAAAAGGGAGGAGAGAAGGTGAGAGGCGAAGCTGATGAATTCGACATGGCGGGGTGGCAAATGCTACCACGAGAGGCGCCTTGCTTAATGGCATCACTGGAGGACGCGATCATAAGGGTGACTGATAGTGGCATTGGCATCAATCAGAGCGCCTCAACGATGGTTACATTGGCGACACCTCCCGCCTCGCACATTGTCTGCAACCCCCAGCGCTTGCCTCTCGCATGAAGCGCGTTGATCAGGGTCGCCATCAGCTTTGTTCCCGACGCTCCCAGCGGGTGGCCGAGAGCTATGGCGCCGCCATTGACGTTGAGTTTTTCGGGATCGCCGCCGATCTCCTTCAGCCACGTCAGTGGCACTTGTGCAAAGGCTTCATTGACTTCATAGAGGTCGATGTCGCCGATTGACATGCCAGTACGCAGCAAGGCCTTGCGGGTCGCATTAACCGGCTCTTCCAACATGATGACTGGATCGCCCGCGGTCACTGTCAGGTTATGGATACGCGCAATTGGGGTCAGGTTGAACTCCTTGAGTGCACGCTGACTTACTACCAGCGCGGCGCTCGCCCCGTCGCAAACCTGGCTGGCATTGGCAGCTGAAACAACACCACCTTCGCGCATAGGTTTGACTGACGAGATTGCCTCAAGCGTCGCATCCATCCGTACGCCTTCGTCGACTCTGTGCAATTCACCACCTACATCGATGGGCACGATTTCGTCGTCGAATGCGCCAGACTCGATGGCGGCCGCAGCCTTGTGGTGGCTTTCCAGCGCAAAGCGGTCAAGCGCCTCTCGGTTGAATCCATGCTTGTGCGCGAGCAGTTCGGCCCCTTCGAATTGGCTGAACTGCGTTGTACGGTTGTAGCGTTCCTTGCCGCGCGGGCTCAGCGGGCCGGTGCCTATCCCTTCCTTCTCGTGCAGGGAGAAGTTCGAGAACATCGGCACCCGGGTCATGCTCTCGACACCTGCCGCGATCACCACATCCTGGGTTCCAGACATTACGGCCTGCGCCGCAAACTGCAGCGATTGCTGCGATGATCCGCACTGGCGGTCGACCGCCACCCCAGGTGTCGTCGAAGGCAATCGCGAGGCAAGGATCGCATTGCGCGGAAAAGCAAAGCACTGTTCGCCGGCTTGCATGACGCAGCCAAGAATGACATCGTCGATCGCCTTCGGATCAAGCGAAGCATTGCGGTCGATCAGAGCGTTGAACATTTCGGCAGCGAGGTCAGCGGGATGCCAATTGGCGAGCTTCCCGTTTCGCTTGCCACCAGCCGTGCGGACAGCGTCAACGATATAGGCTTCGGTCATTCTAGTCCCTCACATGCGCTGGCCGTCGCCGGTCTCGGCACCAGGTGGCCCGGCGGAGCAGCATTCGACGGAGTGAATAGGTCCATGCTTGCGCGTTCGGCCAAAACAAAAGTATGGGGCCGAACGCCGGTCGAACTGGAAAAGTAGGCGTGACGACAATTCCAGGAGAGTGGTGATGCAAGGCACGGCAGCAATCTTGCGCGAACCGAACCAGCCTTTTTCAATCGAAACAGTGCAATTCGATCCGCCGCGCGCTGGCGAAGTGCTCATCCGGATCCGCGCGGTAGGCATCTGCCATACGGACATGGTTTTCGCCTCTGGCGCGATGGGATCACCCTTTCCCCTGATCCTCGGGCACGAAGGCGCGGGTGTGGTCGAAGCGGTTGGCGAAGGGGTGACCAAGGTCCGGCCCGGCCAGAAGGTTCTGCTGACTTTCAATTCATGCGGGCGGTGCAGCCAGTGCCACAGCGGCGATCCAGCTTATTGCCAGGAATTCGTCGCGCTTAACTTTGCCTGCGTCCGGGCTGACGGGAGCTCGTGCGCCCACGATGATACAGGGCAGGTTTCGGCCCGGTTCTTCGGGCAGTCGTCGTTCGCCTCGCACGCCATTGCCGACGAACGCAATGTGGTGGCCTTGCCAGACGAGGCCGATCTTGCCAGCCTTGCGCCGCTTGGCTGCGGGATCCAGACCGGTGTAGGTGCGGTGCTGCGCTCACTAAAGGCGCAGGCCGGATCGAACCTGGTCGTCCTCGGGGCCGGCGCCGTGGGCCTCAGCGCCGTGCTGGGCGGCAAGATCGCGGGCTGTTCGAAGATCATCATGATCGAACCGCAGGAGGCCAGGAGGCAACTGGCGCTCGAACTCGGCGCGGACCATGCCATCGATCCGGCTACGGGCGACACTGCCGAACAGGTCAGGGCCATCCTCCCGCAAGGCGCGAACAACGTGGTCGACACCAGCGGCAATGTCGGGGCGATTTCCGCCGCGCTAGGCATGCTGGCGCCGCACGGCGCGTTGGGCCTGGTCGGAGTGCCCGGCAGCCTCGATGCGGCGCTGCCACTGCCGATCGTGCCGGCCATTACCTATGGCTACACGATCAAGGGGATCATCGAAGGCGACAGCGATCCCGATACCTTCCTGCCCGAACTGATCGCGCTGCACGCTGCCGGAAAGCTACCGATCGAGCGGTTCTCGACCATCTACCCGTTCGACCAGATCAACCAGGCGATTGCCGACAGCCATTCCGGCAAATGCGTCAAGGTAATCCTTGAACTCCCGGCTTGAAGGAACCTGACTGTGACCCAAGACATCCTGACCATGACGATCGGCGGCAAGGCTGCATCGTCCGCTAACAGCCTCGATGTGTGCAACCCGGCGACCGGACAGGTCTTCGCCGCTGTGCCAGATGCCGGAGCGGCAGAGCTTGAATCGGCCATCACCGCGGCCCGCAGCGCCTTCCCCGCCTGGCGTGACACGGCCTGGGCCGACCGCGCGGCAATCGTCAACCGGATCGGCGAGACTATCGCTGCCAACGCCGCGGAACTGGCTGCGATGCTCACCCGCGAGCAGGGCAAGCCGGCGGAGCAGGCCCAGTTCGAGGTCATGGCGGCCGCGCAGTGGTGTCAGGCAACCGCCAGCCTGACCCTGCCCGACCGCGAGATCGAGGCCGGGCCGGGCCGCCGCCAGGTCACCCGCTATGTCCCGATCGGGGTGGTGGCCGGGATTTCGCCGTGGAATTTTCCGGTCGTGCTGTCGATCTGGAAGATCGCGCCTGCCTTGCTGGCCGGCAATACCCTGGTCCTGAAGCCTTCGCCGTTCACGCCGATGACCGTGCTGCGGATTGGCGAACTGGTGCGAGACTTCGTGCCTGCCGGGGTGCTCAACATTATCACCGGCGGCGATGCACTGGGGCCGCTGATGACGTCGCATCCGGGCTTCGACAAGGTCAGCTTCACCGGCTCGACCGCCACCGGACGCAGGGTGATGGCAAACGCGGCATCGACGCTGAAGCGGTTGACACTGGAACTGGGCGGCAACGATGCGGCGATCGTCATGCCGGACGTCAACGTCCCGGAAACGGCGGAAAAGCTGTTCTGGTCGGCTTTCACCAACAGCGGGCAGGTCTGCGTCGCGACCAAGCGGGCCTATGTCCACAATGACATCTACGATGCGTTCCGCGATGAACTGGCAAAGCTGGCGCTGGCTGTGCCGATGGGTGATGGCAGCCAGCAGGGCACCGCGCTCGGGCCGATCCAGAACAAGCCGCAGTACGACCGCGTCAAGGGCTTGCTCGCCGATTGCGAAGCGAACGGTTACCAGTTGCTCCAGGGGGAAGCCCCAGAGGGAGATGGCCTCTTTGTTCCCGTCACGCTGGTCGACAATCCGCCCGAAGACAGCCGTATCGTCCAGGAGGAACAGTTCGGGCCGATCTTGCCGCTCGTGCGCTTTACGGATGTCGAAGATGCGATTGCCAAAGCCAACAACACCGACATGGGGCTGGCCGGAACCGTCTGGTCCGCCGACATGGACGCCGCCATGCGGATCGCTGAGCGAATGGATACTGGGAATGTCTGGATCAACGAGGGGCTCGCCCTGTCACCCTTCGCAGCCTTCGGCGGGCGCAAGCAATCGGGCATGGGGGTGGAGAATGGGATCGAGGGATTGATGGCCTATACCGATCCAAAGACCTTCCTTGTTACAAAATAGATCAGCAACATCTGGTAGGAATTACGTCACTTTGAACCAGCGATGATGGCGGTATGCAAATCTGCTATGCAGCTGCAACGGTCGTCGCGCAGCACTTCTCCAACTTCGCTCTTAGCCTGTTGCCGTTAGACCGGCTATCAAGAACTTAGCTCGCGTGCGTGCCCATGCGTGCGAAGCCGTCGGCAAACCCCGCCACAAGATTGCCAATGAAATGCGGCATGCATCGCGAGACCTCGCTTCGCGCTGCGCGCCGAGCGACCTAAAGACGGCGACAGGATTGTCAGACCCCCCTTCTGGGGAGTCCAAGACCCCGCCGTCAGGCCATGGACGGGGAAGCGGGCCTTTGGCGCCCGCGGCAGGAAGAATGTCTCGCCAGCAACGCGCAAGATCGCGCAGCAGTGACTAGAGAAACTTTGATGCCATCGACCGATTGGCCGCATTTACAAGTCCTGGAAGAGCGCGAGTAAGCTCGACGAGTGATTCATTGCCTTCACAGATTTCGTCGTCGACCGTGGCCAAGGCAAAGTGCCAAGCCCGAGCATCGATCATTAGGTTTCGTGGACAAAGGTTGACAGCAGACCCGCTGTTTGATTCAAAGCTGTCTTTTGGAGGCGGCATTGGGCGAGCGGGTTGGATTGAAGGACGACGAGTGGTCGATAATCTCGGAATTGCTGCCGCCTGAGACAGGGCGCGGTTGCCGTCCAGCGCAGGACAATCGGCGGTACTTCGAAGGTATGATGTGGATCGCCCGGACAGGCTCGCAGTGGCGTCACCTGCCTGACGAATATGGCAAATGGAACAGCGTGTTCCGGCGCTACCGGCGCTGGGTTTCGACCGGCGTGTTTGACGCGATGCTGGAGACACTCGCAGAGATGGTGGGGCGAGACGTCACCGCCGACATGATCGATAGCACTGTGGTCCGGGCACATCATTGTGCAGTCGGCATAAAAAAGGGACTCAGGAAGCCGAGGCTCTTGGCCGATCGCGAGGGGGCTTCAGCACCAAACTCCACGCGCGATGCGATGCCCAAGGTCGCCCACTCGGGTTCGTGCTGACGCCTGGCCAAAGCCACGATATTCAAGGCTTCGGGCCTTTGCTCCGTATGATCGCCGACAGGATCGAGGCCCTCCTCGCAGACAAGGGCTATGACGCCGATGCCATCCGGGAGGATCTGGCTGCAGCTGACATCGAAGCCGTCATTCCCGCCAAGAGCAACCGACGCAACCCGGTGCCACACGACCGCGAGAAGTACCGTTGGCGCAATCTCGTGGAGCGTCTGCTCAACAAGCTCAAGAACTGGCGCCGAATTGCCACCCGCTACGACAAAACCCAAGAATCATACCTCGGCTTCGTCAATCTTGTCGCGGCCCTACAGTGGATACCCTTTGTCCACGAAACCTAGTTTGACCTTGATGATGAAGAGTCTCAAGCAACAGGGGTAGGCCGAGGTTGTCATGACCGACGGCCTACGTTCTGCCCCTGCGCGAGGACTGGGAAATGAGGAGTTGCGCGAAGCCGGTCAGCATTAACTACGGCGCGGAAAACTTACACCCGCCGTTCCGACGACGACAGCGGGCTATGCTGCCCTTTCGACAGACGATGTCGCTGCAGAAAGTCGCTTAGGTACAGGCTTTCGGCCACAATCACTTTTCCGAAGAACGTCACCTCGTCGACCGACAAACCTTCGAGCTCCGCCGCTCGCTCGTAAGCGCTCTCCTCACGCCGCGCCCGTCTATGTCATGAGTTCACCAACGGCGTTTGCTGTATGGCCGCTGGCCAGCCTGGCGAGCGTTTCAGTCAACCAAGTGTGTGAGTTTACGCCCAAGATCTTGCAGTTCTCAATGAGCTTGGCGATCACAGTCCAGTTGTTGCCGCCTTTGTGGGAGCCTACGAAGAGTGCATTCTTACGATTGAGGGCCAGCGGCCGGATCGGCCGCTCGACGGAATAGAGTCAAGTTCGACACGGACTTCATTCAGGAACAGCGACAGTCCGGTCCGGCGGGGCGGCGCGTAGCGGATGGTGTCGGCGAACTTGCTCTTGGCGCTGATCTGACGGAGCCTCGCCTCGGAGGAGATGCGCCGTTCATCGACGATGATGCCGGCCTTCTCTCTGCGAATAGCGCGTCGCTACTGGCGGAGGTGCCGCGAACTTCGTCATCAAGCTCGTATAGTATAGCGATGCGGCGCTGCACCTCGGTCGCGACCGGCAAACTGTCAGCCACTTCGTAAAACTTGCGTATCACGTGCGACCAGCAGAATGCGAGGCTGAGTTGCTGGCTTAGTCTGGCGAGCGCGGCGTAGCCGCTGTGCCCGTCCGACCTGCAAGATGCCGGAATAGCTTCCCAGATATGCTTCTGCGCGCGCTCAGCACGCGCATCGGCAGCAGGCCCGATCATCGCGTAGCCTGAGCGCTTCGATTGCCGCATCAATCACTCCGGCATCGGCGCCGCGGCTAATCTTCACCGCCAAGCCGGCGATCTCCAGTTCCACTGCTCTCACCTTCGGGCGTGGGTCTCTCTTCGCCCACTGGGCGCAGGCGCGGACTTGGCGGCCGAACCAGTATCGACCACGGCAGAAACGAGTGCCGGAAAAATGCGCCCCGGCTCTCCATCTGCTTGCGGAGTTGCCGACGCCCGGTGAACAGCTGCGATGGGCTCATGCCATGGCGCCGCACGACCGAGCAGATGGTCTCCTGCCCGGAGAGGCTCTCTGCCACGATCGACGCATTTACCTCCGGCAGCCGATCGCACCGCCGCCCCAAGCCGGTGAACACGTCGAGGCGCGCTACCCGGCTAGCGCCAGCATCATCACATGCCATCGTCATAGCACCAGCGACCTCAACCTAATCAGGGCGCTGAGGCTCGGCGCTCGGCTTGACGCCCAATAGGGTGGGACCAAAGGTGAGCTTGTTCCATTGGGATAGTCTAAGGCTGGGACCGCAGCTAGCTAGGACCGGGATAAACCGCGCTGATAGCGGCTGACAGCCAAGTCGTCGGTTTGGATTGCGGTGCGCTTGCCGTTAATCAGGTCGGCTATGATCTGCCCTGATCCACAGGCCATCGTCCAGCCAAGCGTGCCGTGGCCGGTATTGAGGAACAAATTTGGAATTTTGGTCGGACCGATGATCGGCGTGCCGTCCGGAGTCATTGGCCGGAGGCCGCTCCAGAAGCTGGCACGTCTGAGGTCGCCTGCACTGGGAAACAGCGTGCCGACGCAAAGGTCTAGCGTGTTGCGCCGCGCTTGGGGCAGATTCGAAGAATAGCCTGACAACTCAGCCATGCCGCCGACGCGGATACGGTCGCCCAACCGCGTTATAGCGACCTTGTAACTCTCGTCCATCACAGTCGAAACTGGCGCGCGGCTTTCGTCGACAATTGGGATGGTAGTGGAATAGCCTTTCACCGGATATACCGGCAGACGTAGCCCGAGCGGCAAGAGTAGCAACGGCGAATAGCTGCCAAGTGCGACAAGATAGATGTCGGCACGGATATTGTCCTTATCGGTTTCGACATGGGTAATTCGACCCATGTCGGTGGCGAGGCGACGGATCGTGCAACCAGTGAGAAAGGTGACGCCCTTTGCCTTCGCGAGATCGGCAAGTGCATTGGTAAATTTGAAGCAGTCTCCCGTCTCGTCATTGGGTAAGCGCAGACCGCCCGCGATGCTCTCGCTGCTGTAGGCAAGGCCTGGTTCGGCGGTGATGCAGCCCTGTCGGTCTAGCACTTCGAAGGCAACGCCATCCGAATTGAGCACGGCGATGTCCTTCGCGATCCCGTCGAACTGGTCGTGTTCGCGAAAGAGTTGCAGCGTTCCCCGGCTGCGCTCGTCATATGCAATGCCGGTTTCGTGGCGTAGTTCGATCAGCTTCTCGCGGCTGTATTCTGCGAGTCGAACCATTCGTTTTTTGTTGGTCGCGTAGGCACTATGGGTGCAGTTTCCTAGCATTTCAGCAATCCACCGCAGCATCGCCATATTGGGTTGCGGACGCAAGATCAGCGGCGCATGCTTCATGAATAACCAACGCAGCGCCTTGATCGGTATGCCGGGCGCGGCCCAAGGGGCGGCATAGCCTGGCGAGACCTCACCGGCATTGCCAAAACTCGTTTCAAGAGCGGGGCCGCTCTGACGGTCGATGACGATGACTTCATGGCCGGCTTGAACCAGGTACCACGCAGATGTCACACCGATAACGCCGCTGCCGAGAATGGCGATTTTCATGCCGTCCTACTTTGTTGGGCCAGTGGTGGGCCTCTAAGGACGCTCGGATACCGGAGTCCGACACAGGCTTGGAGCAAGTAGGAAATTTTGCCGGCATTCGCAGCGACATTATCTACGCTCTGGGTTGGGCCGATCGATTCGACCGTGGGCTCGCATTTTAAAAGGGATCCGGGTATTTCACTCAAATCGAGCGAGAGCCTGACGCTTGCTATCGACAAGCGGCAGATCATTGGACCGCCGTGACCGCTATTACCATCCGCGACATGGATAAAGACGTGGTGAGGCCCGTCATTGGAATAGCCCATGAGCTTGGTGACGACGTGAAAAGGGTCGCCAGTGCTTTGCGTAGAGCCGTAGCTGACACCGATGCCGGTGCGAATCTCACTAGTGCGGCCTGAAAGAGTCTGCATAGAGCGCCCTGCGTTAGAAAAGCCTGTGGGCTTGGCGCTACAGAGAGTAACACAAGCGCGGGATTTGGAAGAGATTGGTGGCGATAACATCTTGTGTGTTGCTGGCTGGAAATTCCTCCGGAATCCCCCAATATGTGGATAATTATTGGTGAGATTAAGGGAAATAAATCTACAGTATGGACATTATAAACTGCCCGGATTGCGCAATCGCGAAATGAATAATATCAGGAATAATAGCATTTATTCAAGCCTTATTAGGGATAAGAATATCGAATTTTATTTCGAACTGTATGAAATCTACTGTGGTTTTTAAAAGTATTATCTTTGTAGCCAGTCCCGTATGATGGCCTCACGGTCGGCATCAGTGAGGGGCGGGTCGTCGCCGTTGCGCGCGGGTGTTACAGAGAAGCGAGGTGCCGGAGCCGCTTGCGCGTCAGAGGTAAAAGTGCCGCGTGCCTGATTGTGGGGATGCAATGGAGCTTCGCTCAAAGACAGAACGGGTGCAAAGCAAGCGTCGCTCCCTTCGAGTAAATCACACCATTGGTCTCGGGTTCGCGTCGCAAAGATATTTTCAAGAGCCTGAGACATCTCCGGCCACGATGCGGTGTCATCTCGACGGTCAAAGAGCGGGTCGATAAGCCCAACCCGCTCCCGAAGCTGCGCCCAGAATTGAGGTTCGATTGCGGCAATGGATACCCAACCCCCATCGGCACAACGGTAGCAGCGATAGTAAGGCGCTGCTCCGTCGAGAAAGTTTGCAGATCGCGCATCGTTCCACTCGCCGCGGGCTTTGAGCCCGTAGAACAAACCCATCAGTGAACTCGCTCCGTCGCTCATTGCGGCATCGACTACCTGGCCTTGTCCAGTCGCCCTCGCGTGGCTTAGCGCCGCGAGCAGGCCCATGACGAGATAGAGTGATCCACCACCGAAATCGCCCACGAGGTTCAAAGGTGGAAGCGGCGGACCCTCGGCCAATCCTATCGCATGAAGCGCTCCCGAGATCGCAATATAATTGAGGTCATGGCCTGCGGCCTGCGCCAATGGTCCATATTGTCCCCAGCCTGTCATACGTCCGTAGACCAGCTTGGAATTGGTCGCGAGCATGGGCTCCGGACCAAGCCCAAGGCGTTCCATCACGCCAGGTCGAAATCCTTCAATCAGAATCTCTGCCTCTCCGATCAGCTCAATGGCCATTTCGCGGTCCGCTGCCTGTTTCATGTCTAGCGCGATTGAGCGTTTGCCGCGTGCCAAGACATATTCAATTGGCGCGTTTGGCCGATCGATTCTGATGACATCAGCCCCCATGTCGGCCAGCAGCATTGCTGCGAATGGTGCAGGACCGATTCCGGAAAATTCGATTACGCGAAGGCCTTTGAGCGGTCCATCACATGTCATGAATGCACACTTCCTTCATGATGACGCATGTTTCGGCTGGGTCACAGAACTACAATCAGACAAGTGAGCTCGGGTCGGCAGGTCGAAGCCGTATCGGTTGTCTGCTGACCTGGCGGCAGAGAGCCTCCAGATCGCCCGGCGGCCCAAAAGTCCCGAAGAGGCGTTACCGATTGAATGCTGGGGAGCACCTCTGTGGGCAAGTCGTGCAAGCCTATTGAACTTGCGCTTGGCTGTCGCCGACAACTGCGATGAAAGCCCAGTCCGCAAGTATCAGATCGACCTTCCGGTTCCCGCCCAGTGTGGTTCCTTCAGCAACCGACGCAGGATCTTGCCAGAGTCTTCCCGTGGCAGGGTGGAGTGGAACTCCACGTGCCGAGGAGCCTTGAAAGCTGCGAGCTTGCTGCGGACAAAGGCTCTAACTTCCCAGGCATCGGGTCCGCCAATGTCGGCGTGCTGAATCGCCGCGCAAACAGCTTCTCCAAACTCCGCGTCGGGTACGCCGAAGACGGCCGCGTCGGCGATTCCCGGATGTGAAAGCAGCACGGCTTCGATCTCCGCTGGGTAGATGTTGACCCCCCCGAAATGATCATGTCGTTTGCCCGATCGCAGAGGAATAGATAACCATCTTCATCGAGAAACCCGATATCACCTAGCGTGATGAAGCCTTCCTGCTCGACTGCATGGCGGTCAGCATCGCGACCGTGGTAGGTAAAGTCCGGGAAACTGGTTGAACGAATATAGACATGACCTGGAGTCCCGGCCGGAATCTCATTGCCCTCGTCGTCGAGAATGCGGATCGCGCAGCCATCCATTGCACGACCGACAGTTCCGGGTTTGCGCAAGGCTTCTTCGGAATTGTGATAAACGGCGCCACCAGTCTCGCTACCGCCGTAGTATTCGTGAATGATCGGCCCCCACCATGCGATCATGGCTTGTTTGATCTCAGGCGGGCAGGGCGCTGCACCGTGCGCCACAAACCGAAGCGATGACAGATCGTATTTCCAACGCACCTCCTCGGGAAGCTTCAGAAGGCGCACGAACATAGTCGGAACCAAGTGGACATGAGTAAGCCGGTGATGCTCGATGAGCGCTAGAAGCTCTTCCGCGTCGAAACGCGGTTGCATTACTACCAACTCACCCACCCGGCCCGCTACCAATGCGTAAGTATTCGGTGCGGCGTGATAAATTGGTCCAGTTATGACTGTACGGATTGTCTGGCCAGGGACAAGACCGAGCGCCGTCGCCATGAGCGCGGCCATGCGCCTGGCCATCTCAGCATCTGCTGGCTCTCGTTTCACACCCTTTGGTTTGCCTGTGGTTCCCGACGTGTAAATCATTCCGAAGCGGGTGATCTGTGGTTCGCCTCGCCATTCCGCATGCTTGTCACGCCAGTTCGCCCATTCATCGACTGTCGAGACCGGACTGCCGTAGGCTTTGGCGACCTCTTGCGGGACAGGACAGACCAGGATCGGCAATGAAAGCGACGAACGGTCGCCGAGAATAGGAAGGAGATCCTCGTGAGCTACAATCACTTTTGCACCACTGTCGCCAACCACGAACAAGGCTTCCTCGCTGCGGAAGTGCCAGTTTACTGGTACGACATTTGCCCCAATAAGGTTTGCTCCAAACGAAATTTCGAAGAAAACCGGATCGTTGCGGAGCAGGATTGCAACAGTGTCACCAGCTCCAATACCCATCTCGGCCAATCCAGTCGCCACCTTGGCAGCGCGCTGGTCGATGGTACTACCGGTGACCATGGTTGATCCACTGATGACGGTTGCAGTCATAGAAGCACGACCTCCGCTTCGCCGGCCAGAGTTTGCACGTCGCCGCCGATCGTGGCCAGGATCTTCAGGCGAGCCCGTCGCTCATTATCCACTTCGAACAGCTCGACGACCTCACCGCTGCAGGAAACGACCGCTCCCACAGGGGTAATGGATACAAACCGGGCCTTCCAGGAACGCAACTGGGCTTGGGGTAGCCAACTGGTAAGCAATTGCGCAAGATAGGCCATCGACAGCATGCCGTGTGCAAAGACGTCTTGCATACCGGCGGACCTGGCGAAATCTATATCAACATGAATTGGGTTGTGATCGCCTGAGGCTCCCGCGAATAATGCAAGGGTAGTGCGGGAAATCGGCGGCAGTACGCGCTCTGGCACCCGGGTGCCGACTGCGATCGCTTCGGTTCCATTAGCCATGTCGCACCACCAGGGTTGTCTTGAGCAACGCACATTCGCTTCCCTTCGCATCGGTGATGGTCATGTCGCGCACAATGAATTCCAGCAGTCCGCCCTTTCTTTCATAGGCATCGCTGATCTTCGTATCGATCGTCAGCTCTTCGCCAGCATAGACCATTCGCCGATACTCAAAGCTTTGTTCTGCATGTAGCACTTTAGCCAGGGGAACCTTCAGGTCATCGAGCCAGAAGGTTTCAGATGGCGCAAGCAAATCGAGCGTGAACAAATAGGTTGGGGGCAAGGGGAGTCCGGGGTGTCCCGCAGCCTTGGCAGCGGACACGTCGCTGTAGACCGGATTGGTCTCGCCCGTGGCCTTCGCGAAGAACCGCAGGGCACCTTCCTCGGCGACAATCGTTCGTTTCGGCCATGTTCTTCCGATTACCGACAGGTCAACCATCTCAAGCAGCCTTGTAAAGGGTAACGACGCAGGCGCCTCCTAAACCGAGGTTATGTTGCAGCCCGACCTTCGCTCCCGCAACCTGACGTTTGTCGGCATCGCCCCGCAATTGCCAGACGAGCTCGCTACACTGCGCGAGGCCCGTGGCACCAAGCGGGTGTCCCTTGGAAAGCAGCCCGCCAGAAGGATTGGTTACAGTCCGACCGCCATACGTGTTGTCTCCGTCGCGGATGAACTTTTCCGCTTCTCCCGGTGCCGCCAGCCCGAGAGCCTCGTAAGTGAGCACCTCGTTGGTCGTGAAGCAATCGTGCAACTCGACCACCGGTACATCCTGGGGGCCGATACCTGCTTTGTCGTATACCTGCAGGGCAGCGTCGCGCGCCATGTTGAACCCGACCGCATCGATCAGGCTGCCATCGCTGAAGGATTGCGCTGGGTCTGTAGTCATAGCTTGCGCGGCGATCTCAACATAGCGACCCGGATTGGCTCGCTTGAACTTCTCGGAAACGATGATCGCAGCCGCCGCTCCGCACGTGGGTGGGCAGCACTGCAGACGGGTGAGGGGGCCAAAGATCGTAGGTGAGGCCATGATCTCATCGGCGGTAAGCGGATCGCGGAAGATCGCGAGAGGATTGTTGATGGCGTGGCGGCGAGCTTTCTCCGCTACGAGAGCAAAGCTTCGGCTCTCAAAGCCTGTGCGCCGTTGATACTCGGCACCGGCTCCGCCAAACAACCGAGCAGCAGGCGGCCTGGTGTTGTCGTCGCCTGGTGCCTGCTCTGCAATCCTGACGTAGTTTTCGAGGATCGAAGGCCGGTCCGTAAACATTACATCCAGCGCACCGGGCATCATTTGTTCAAACCCAACGGCCAAGGCCACATCGACCGCGCCGCTTTCCACGGCCTGGCGCGCAAGGAACAGCGCGGTTGAGCCGGTTGCGCACGCATTGTTGACATTGATAATGGGAATGCCAGTCAAACCGACCGAATAAAGCGCTTTCTGGCCCGAGGTAGAATCGCCATAGACAAAGCCGGCATAGGCCTGTTCGACCTTCGAATAGGCAATTCCCGCGTCGGCAAGAGCCGCGCGTACCGCTTCAGCACCCATCAGATTGTATGTTTCGCTTCGCCCAGGCTTGGTGAAGGGGACCATGGCGACACCGGCAACGTAAACCTTCGACACGAGAACTCTCCTCTGTTCTTTCGGCACATTTATTGACCGACCGGTCGTCAAATGCAAGCACCTTTTGTGGCCGCACGGCAGGCCCAGCGATGCTGAGCTCATTCTTAAGATGGTGCGGGGAACAGGCCCTGACGAAAGGGGGCTCAATCCAATTAGACTAACTGTACAGGCGATCGCGGGCTGTACTCAGCTAAAGCCATCAGGCTACATCGCGGCCAAATTTGAAACGAAGGCGGATTACTTGACAGCCGCGACAACGATGATCTCGACCTTACAACCCGGCCGTGCAAGCCGAGACTGACCTGTAGCGCGCGCAGGGGGAGCGTCGCGATCGATCCAGTTGTCCCAGACGGCGTTCATTTCCTCGAAGTCCGCCATGTCGGCGAGCCAGATGGTCGCGGAAAGCACGTGCGACCTGTCGCTGCCACTCTGCTCGAGCAGGGCATCGATCTTCGTCAGAATGTCTTGGGTCTGGTTGGCCGCAGATTCGCCAGGCACCCCAATCTGACCGGCAAGGTATATCGTACCGTTGTGGATTACGGCCTGGCTCATCCGGGGGCCGCTGTTCAGACGTATAATGCTTGCCATGATGGTTCCTTCTGCTTTTGATTCAATTCCAGTTCCGCGAGGTCAATTGGGCGCGGCAATCGACTGGTGGCTCTGTTGCCTTGGACAGGCCGCCAAGCGGATGGCGAATTGCCGCCTATCGGTAGTATCACTCGAGCAACAGGTCAGCGCGCCACGCTGGCAGCGCCAGCGCTTCGACGATCGCCGCGTCTGCGACTGCGGTATCGGTTAGCTCGCCTTTATCGATCATGTTTTGGGCTGCGCGGCGAAGTTCGCCGCGATCAGGCCCGATTTTGCGAAACCTCGCCAACGCAATGTCGCGTTCAGGGTGGCGGGCAAGCGCGCGGCTGGCAAAGAAGTATCGACGCAATACACGCGACTGCCGCGAGGCTCTCAGAGTCTCAAACAAGGTGGCTTCAAGGGCCAGTCCAGCCTCAAGTCCGTGTTCCACACCTGCGCGTGCAGCCTCAAGGGTTGCCTGCGGAGCCTGCCATTCGGGATCCAGTGCAGTTTCATAACGACTGATTGCGGCAAGTGCCGCTTTGGCTGGTTCGCCTGCGATGTTGCGAACCGGGCGTTTTGAGAATCTAGGAGCCATCGTCACTGCCATCTGCAGATCGCCTACCGCGTCGACGAAGCCGATTTCCTCCGCTTCCTTCAGGTCAATTGGCTCGGCTCCGATCAGGAGTTTGAGGGCGGCTGGCATGCCGACCAGTCGCGGCAAGAATTGCGTACCTCCAAAGGTTGCCAACAGCCCAAGCTTGACTTCCGGCATGCCAAAAAGTGTGCCCGGCGCCGCAATCCGAAAGTCGGCGCAATAGGCAACAACCATGCCGCCACCCAGCACCATACCGTGCATCACGGCGATCACTGGTTGCGGTGCGAGCCGGCAGGCTTCCTCGAGCTCGAGCAGTCCGGGCGCTCGTACCGGATGTTCTAGTTCGGCAATGTCTGCTCCAGCGATGAAGTTACGTCCCTTGCCAACTATCGCAATTGCCTGCGCCTCACTGCGTCCAGCTTCGGCAACTGCGGCAATGAGCTGACTGCGCGCTGCGTGCGACAAGGCATTGACCGGTGGATTGTCGATCTCGATGTAGGCCACGGGGCCACGCTGAACAAGCGATACAGGGGCAGTCATTGAGCCTCGCAGAATCAAAATGCTATCATCGTTGGATTATCCGAATTCCACCGCCATTATGGTCATGCTTTGAATTTAGGATAGCGTTCGTGATTTCGCTGCTGGGCGATTGAAGCAGCTTGCCTGGTATCAAAAGCTGCCCGGTCGCGCCGCGTCATGGCTATGCATAGTTATCGAGCCTTGGAATGAGCCTGCAGTTCCAGAAAATGCATCATGACCATGTCTCGACACGCAGCCCTGGGCCCGACTGATCCTAATTCAAGGCTGTGAGCAGAAGTGAACGAGGTGATCGGCGCAGCAGAGTTGAAGAGGCGGGCGGCCTCGGTAGGTCTGAAAACCGCACCGCCTCTATCCGATCCCTTCAGGACTTCCGTCCAGAATCGCTAACCTAGGATTCGGGATTACTAGAACTTCAGGCTTGCTCGAACATTCCACATCCGCGGCAGGGACAACTGAACGTTTTGATTTGCCCCTACACCCGGAAAGCCGAAACCGCCCGGACCGATAGAGACCGGAACCTGGTTGTTGAACAGGTTGCTGACATTGAACGCCAGCCGGAAGTTTTTGTCGATCTCGGCTTCGATCGACATGTCGACGGTGTCGCGAGACGGGATCCGCAACGCGGCGCTGTTATCGCGATCCTGGAAGAAGCCATCGACATAGCTGTATTGCGCGCGCCCGCCCAAGGTGAGCCTGTCATTCACAGGCACTCGCAATGTGGCGGTTAGGCTGGTCGTCAGTTTGGGAGAATTCGGAATACGGTTGCCGTCGAAGATCAACGGTGCGCCGCCGGCCGTAGTATCGCGGTAGTCCTTGAATCGCGCGTCAGCGTAGCCGAGGGTTCCGACAACCGTGAACGGCTTGAAGGGACGAACCTTAACTTCCCCTTCGAACCCACGGATTCTCGCGCTCGCAGCATTCGAGACAACCGCGATCAGCGCCCCGCCGCCGCCCAGCACTGCCACAAGTTTCGCGGTCTGGATGTCGCCATAATTTTGCTGGAAGCCTGAGAATGCAAAGCCCAGATCACCGTTAAGCACGTCACCCTTCAAACCAACTTCGTAGTTGGTCAGCTGCTCGCGATTGAACCGCAATTGTTTGAACGAGGTGATCAAGAAGCTTGTGACATTGTCGAGGTTCCAGCCCCCGCTCTTGTATCCGCGCGACACCGTACCGTAGATCGATACGCTTGGCGCAAGCTTGTAGCGCAAGGTAACCAAGGGCGAGAAATCGGTGTCGGAACCAGCATCGGTTTCACGTGGCAGGGTGGGTGCAACGAACGGGAAGCCTTGCTGACGGAAGTCTAGGGTCTGCTTCTCATAGGTCAGTCGTGCCCCGAGCGTCAGCGTCAGGCGCGGTAGCGCCTCCCAATCAGCATTGACGAAGCCGGCGAAGGATTCCGATCCCACCATCCCGCTCGTAGAACCGGTCAGCCCTCTCAAGAATCCCGGGACGTTGGCAATATTGCCAAAAGTGCTCGAGGCGTAACCGTCAACGTCCTGCTTGAAATAGTAAAGACCGCTGACAAAGGAAAATCGAGACCCCATCTTGCCAGCAAGGCGCAACTCTTGGGAGAATTGCCATTGATCCTGCTTCTTCTGGCTGTCCACGACTGCCAATGGGCCGAAGTCGGGGTCATTATTGCGCAACGAGGAGGCAGTCCGGTAGGCGGTAATCGAAGTCAGGGTCAGATCAGTTGAGGTTGACCAGTCTATCTGACCCGAAACACCGAATAGCTCGCGCTTCGCAATCGGGGGGAGGTTAGTGTTGGTCTTGTAGGTGCCAGTGACAGCGCCATATCCGCTGATCGGCTGCGGTACAGGAGCAAGCTGGTCCTCGTTCGTATAATCTGCTGACAGCAAGACCGATACATCGTTGTTTGGCCGCCACAGGGCCTTGATCCGCCCGCCGACGGAATCGATGTCGCCGATATCCTGTCCGTCGAAGACGTTGGTGATATAGCCGCGCCGAGTGGTCCGGAAGCCACCGATGCTGATTGCAAGATTGTCTTCGGCAACGGGGCCGGTCAGGAAGGCAGAAAACCGGCGTTCGTCATAACTGCCAAGCTGCACTGTTGCGTCGCTGCCGAATTCGAATTCGGGCTTGCGAGTGGTGATGCTGATCGCACCAGCAATGGAATTGCGTCCGAACAAAGTCCCTTGTGGGCCTCTGAGGAACTCGACCCGCTCGGTGTCGAACAGTTCCTGGTTGAAGCTGTAAAGCTTACCTTGAACCACGCCGTCGACGTAAACACCAACACCGGAATCAAATCCTGCGTTCACCCGTGACTGGCTGGCGACCCCGCGCACGACGATCAGCGATAGAGAGTCATTCCCGTTACTGATGTTGACCAGATTCGGGACCGAATTGGCCAGGTCGAGCAGTCGCAGGGACGCCTTCGCATCGATATCGCCGGCTCCCAGAGCGCTGATTGACAGCGGCACATCGACAATTCGCTCATCCCGCTTGCGGGCTGTCACGACGATCGCGTTGTCTTTAACCTCCGGCTCGGCTGAAGGCGAATCGGCCTCCTGCGCGAAGGCAGGCATGCTGATCAGCATAGCACTAAGAAAAAACGGGAACTTACGCATCGGCCCCTCTCCCCTTGATTACCTCATTGTCGGCGCGGTGTATCATTAATCGACCGGTCGGGCAATTTATATAATCCGACCGGTCGATAAACACCTTCAGGGGTATGGATCGGATGAATGTGACGCATGAGCACAACTGGAGTCTCGTGAGGTCGCTTTGCCCTGGTGAACTGGGCCGAACCTTTGCCGTGGATGGGATCGGTCCGCTTAGATGGTTGGGCATTTCGACCACAAGACCCAAGGGTCCTGCGGCATACTTGGCCGGGCAAACGCGATCAGGTGAGCTGGCGGAGTCGACTGCCAGGGATCCGCAATTCCGGTTGCATTATCCGTCCGGACGGTTAAAGCATGAACCCACGCTCTGATCACTCGATTTTCTAGGGGCCAAATGACAAGCCAAAAGACGAAATGCAGATTTCGCGACCTTGGGTTAACGATCGGCACGCTGCCGACGGGGCCCTTGAATGCGATTACCGATGTGGCCGGGGTCCGCGTTGGGCACGTAACGCGGATTGCCGACGCACCGCACGTCTTGCGGACCGGAGTCACTGCCATCCAGCCGCTGAACGTGCCCTATTGGCAGGAATCCGTCTTTGCCGGCTTCCATTCCTTCAACGGATTCGGTGAAGTTACCGGTAGTCATTGGATTGCTGAAACTGGTGTGCTCACCTCGCCAATCTGTATGAGCTCGGCTTTTTCGATCGGGGTGCTGCGTGATACGCTGCTGGCCCATCCCAAGCAGAATGGGATTGATGACCGCTGGCATCAGCCAATGGCCGGAGAAACCTTCGATGGCGTACTCAATGACGGCTGGGAAGGGCCGATTACCCGGGCAGACGTCACCGCTGCGCTCGATGGGGCCAGTGGCGGCCGGGTTGCCGAAGGATCGATTGGTGGCGGAACCGGCATGATGACGTTCGAATTCAAGAGCGGAATCGGGACTTCTTCGAGAGTAGCGGCCACCCCATGCGGTAGCTTTACCGTCGGCGCTCTGGTCCAGTCCAATTTTGGCAACCGGTCCGAGCTTACCGTCGATGGTGTTCCGGTCGGTCGGCATATCGGTTATGAAGTCGTGGATAGCCCCAACGACGCGACCAGGGCTCGATCGTGATTGTGCTCGCAACAGATGCGCCGCTGTTGCCGCCGCAATGCGCAAGACTGGCGCGGCGCGGCGGCATCGGCCTGGGCCGCGTCGGTGGTTTCGGTTCAAATAGATCGGGCGATTTCATAGTCGCCTTTTCGACCGGTAATCGCGTACCCTTTAATGATGTCGCTATTGCAGAGGGTCTTCGCATGCTGCCCAATGAGGCCATGAATCCGCTCTTTCGCGCAGCCTCTGAAGCGGTCGAAGAGGCGATCGTCAATTCCATGACCATGTCGGATTCAATGACTGGAGTGGATGGGACAACTGTGCACGCTCTGCCGACTGACAAGCTCGTCGAAGTTATGCAACGCTATGGCCGCGGGCCCGAGAGCACGTCATGAATTGCGCCGATGTACTAGTAATCGGAGGCGGGATCGCCGGCATGTCAGCTGCCGCGGGGCTGTCAAGAAACGCCCGCGTGGTGGTGCTTGAAGCTGAACTAGCGCTGGGTTATCATTCTTCCGGGCGTAGCGCGACATATTACCATTTCGGCATTGGCAACCGTGCAGTGCGCGCCATGACCGCCTATAGCCGGGAGTTTTTCGAGCAACCGCCAGGCGACTTCTCGGACCAACCATTTTGCAGGCCGACTCCAGCGTTGTTCGTAGCTCGCCCGACAATGGTGGAGGCGCTGGCTGGGCTCGAAACCGAGATGCGGCTGTTCACCAACACGATCGAGCGGATCGACGAAAAAGGTATGCTGGCAATGGTGCCAGTACTGAAGACTGGCGGAGAGGGCATAGTCGAAGGAGTGGTCGATTACGGCGGTCGCCGGCTCGATGCCGACCGATTGCTGCAAGCTTATGCCCGAAGGGTCAAGCATGGCAAGGGTGAAACCGTTACCGGAGCCCGCGTCGTGTGCATCGAGTACAAGGCAGGCTTGTGGCAGGTGACAACCGAACGCGGACAGCAATATGCTGCGCCCGTGCTGATCAATGCGGCCGGAGCTTGGGCTGATCATGTGGGACGACTGGCAGGCGTGCGGCAACTTGGCCTTGAGCCCAAGCGGCGAACGGTCATCATGTTTGACCCTCCCCATGGAATCGGGGCCAGCGAATGGCCGTTCGTCAAGGCCGCGGTGGACGATTTCTACATGATCCCGGAATCCGGACGGATTCTGGCGTCGCCAGTGGACGAAGTCGATAGTCCTCCCACCGACGCCCAGCCTGAGGAATATGATCTCGCTTTGGCCGCGTGGAAAGTCGAGGAATATACGACGATGACGGTGCCGAGGATTCAACATCGTTGGGCAGGGCTGCGATCCTTCGTATCCGACCGCGTGCCAACGGCCGGTTTCGCGCCCGACGCCGATGGGTTCTTCTGGCTGGCTGGGCAAGGTGGATACGGATTGCAGACAGCGCCTGCAATGGCAGCAATTGTCTCTGCGCTCGTAACGGGCGGGCCGTGGCCGGAAGGCTTAGCCTCCCTAGGTTTGACACCGGATCAGGTCTTGCCGGATCGTCTGGTGGGTGGGGAGGTCTCGCTATGACCAATGTAATGCGCCGGCTGCTCGGCCGTGATTATCCTGTCGCCGTTGGGGGCGATGGCCCCTATGTCATCGATGGTTCGGGCCGGCGATATCTCGATGCCGCGTCGGGGGCTGGGGTCTCGTGCCTCGGGCACAGCGCCACCCGGGTTGCGGATGCTGTATCCGCCCAGGCGCATATCATGCCCTATCTCTACAACGCCTACTTCACGACGGATGCAGTCGAACGTTTCGCAGAAGCGCTGGTTGCCGCGACGCCGGCCGGGCTCGACTGGGTCTATCCCGGTTCAGGCGGGTCGGAATCGATGGATGGCGCACTCAAGCTCGCGCTTCAGTTTCATAATGAAAACGGTGAACCCGGTCGGACCCGCTTTATCTCCCGGCGCCAAAGCTATCATGGATGTACTATCGGAGCACTCGGCGTTAGCGGGAACCTGATCCGCAGATCGCTCTTCGAGGGTTTTCTACCCCCGCATCATTTTGTCTCGCCTTGCTATGCCTACCGCGAGCAGAGCAGTAGCGAAACTGAAGCTGAATATGTCCGCCGGCTCGCAGACGAGCTGGAACACGCCATCATTCAACTTGGTCCGGAGAACGTCGCCGGATTCGTTGCGGAAACTGTCGTTGGCGCCACTGCGGGATGTATTCCGCCAGTTCCTGGTTATTTCCAGGCGATCCAGGCGGTCTGTCAAAAGTATGGTGTCCTTCTTATCCTCGACGAAATCCTGGCAGGCGCCGGACGCTGCGGAACCTACCTTGCATGCGAACAGGATGGGGTGGTTCCTGACATCGCCGTGGTGGCGAAAGGCCTTGGCGCCGGTTATCAGCCGCTTAGCGCAATCCTCGTCAGCGATCGGATCGTGGCAACCTTGGCTGGGGGCGAGGATTCTTTTTCCATGGCCATACCTATAACTGTCACGCGACCGCCGCTGCGGCGGGCTGCGCTGTACTGCAGGAAATCGAAGAACAGGACCTCCTTGCCAATGTGCGCCGCCAAGGGAAACTCTTGCGGCAATCCTTGACTGATAAGTTCAACCAGCATCCCCATATTGGCGATGTGCGCGGGCGTGGGCTGCTGCTCGGAATTGAACTTGTCGCCGATCGGGAGAGCAAGGAACCATTCGCTCCTGAGCGAATGGTTTGGAACGCTATCCAGAGCGCGGCGATGGACAGCGGTCTGCTGTGCTATCCGGGGTTCGGGACAGTGGATGGCACGCGAGGTGACCACATCTTGCTTGCTCCCCCGTTCATCATCACCGAAGCGCAGGTGGGCGAAATCGTTGACAAGCTCGCGTTGGCGATCGACCAAGCAATTGCGGGTACGGCCTGATGCGCAGACCACTGATCGGTGTTACGGCTGATGTCGAATTACGAAGTGATGCCCGGCAACTTCATTATTTCGCCAACAAGGCCATGATGAGAGCCTTGTCCAGTGCGGGCGCGTTGCCTGTGATGCTCCCGCACGAGGCCGAGTTCATCGATGACTATCTCGGCGTGCTGGACGGTGTGCTCATTTCCGGCGGCGGGTATCAATTTCCTCACCCCCTTCTTATCGATCCCGCAACTGTTGATCAGGAACCAGTGGAGAAAGTCGCGCGGACACGGTTTGAATTGGCTTTAGTGCAGCGCGCGACGGAGCGGGATCTCCCTCTTCTCGGTATCTGTGGTGGCTTCCAAGTCATGAATGTCGCAGCGGGCGGCACAATCGTTCCTTCACTCAAGTCACTGCGTCCCGAATGGCACATGCATCGTGACGCTGCACCCTATGAGGAAGCTGCACACGAGGTCGTCACCATGCCGGGGAGCCTTCTTAGTGAAATTGTTGGTTGCGACAGCTTCCCGGTCAACAGTCTGCATTCGCAGGGTGTCATCGAGCCTGGAGTCGACGCGAGCACAGCAGCAGTTGCGCCGGATGGTATTGTTGAAGCGATTGAGCGACGGGACCGCCGCTTCTGGATCGCGACGCAGTGGCACCCGGAGTTCCATATTTCGGAAGCTGACGGTTGCCTGTTTGACGCATTCGTCGCCGCAGCGGCTGCTCGGTAGATTTCGGCACCAACCTTATGAGCCTTGGAGCAGGGCGACTGCAGAAGTCAGAGCAGCTTGGGTTACTGGGTCCCGCATTCGTTCAGCCTGAGCCCGGGCCTCTGCCAGTAATCCCGCCTCAGCCTCCTCGGATGCCAGCAGAGCTCTGATAGCGCCATGTGTTCCGCGCGGAACGCCAGCCAGCTTGATCGACAGCTTCTGCACGGCATCGTGAAGTCCATCCGCGGGCACGACAGTTTCAGCAAGGCCCAAGCTAAGGCATTCCTCAGCAGACAGTGAGCCCCCAGTCATTAGCAGGGCGCGCGCGCGCGCCATGCCCACTGCCGCGATCAGGCTGCGGTTGATACCTGTGTCAGGAACTAGACCTAGCCGAGCAAACGGGAAGAGCAGCCGTGCGTTTGAAGACATGACCAGGATATCCGCGAGCAATGCGATGCCCGCGCCCGAACCTGCGGCTGCACCGTCAACAGCAGCGACGATGGCGACCGGAGATCCCGAAATCGCTGCCGCTAGCCGTCCAGTCTGGTCCGCGACGATCGCGGCCATGTCATCGGCAGAGCTGTCAGCAAGAGCATCAAGCGCAGCTCCAGCCGAAAAGATTCCATCCTTCCCCGTCAGGACAATGACCCCTACATCGTTGGTTGCGGCCAGATCGTTGATCAGGTCGGCGATGCGACCTAGGTCAACCGGCCCCAGCGAATTGCCCCGCTCCGGCGATGCAAGGCGTGCGATCGCGATCGGTCCGTCGCGTTCGACCTCGAGCGCGATCGCATACCCTTTGCTCATGCGCCTTCCATAATCTTCTGGAAGGGTGCCATCCCTGCTGCAAAGTCACTTGGTGCCTCTGCGCCAGCAAAATTGACAATCGTCGACCATGCGTCGCGAACCTGTTCCGGCGAGAAATCTTCACCGCCTCCGATCCGTTCGCCTCGGGTACGTTGCCAGCGCAGCTTGCTGACCCACCCGCCGCCTACTTCGAACAAGCTGCCAGTCTCGCTGCAGGTTTCGTGCGCCAGCCAACCGACAAGCGGGCTGACAAGTTCTGCGCGCATCGGTGCGAGCTGTTCAGGAGTCATGACTGTTCGGGTCAGGCGCGAATCCGCCGCCGGTGCAATAGAGTTGACATGAATGTTGCGTGCGCGTCCTTCAACCGCGAGGGCCTGGGTGAAACCGTGGAGCGCAAGCTTGAAAGTACCATAGTTTACCTGGCCGAAGTTGCCATATATCCCAGCGGCCGAAGAAGTATTGATGATCCTGCCGTAGCTCTGGTCGCGCAGTCGCGGCCAGGCGGCATGGACGATCCGGAATGCTCCCAGCAAATGGACGTCATAGAGATCGCTCCAGTCCTGCTCGGTCATCCTGTGAAACCCAACATCACGCAGGAACCCGGCATTGTTGATGATGATGTCAATCTGCCCGAATTGATCGAGCGCCGCTTCAACGAGCCTTGCACCATCGATGACCGAGTCCGTATTGACGACCGCTTCGCCTCCGGCCGCGCGAATCTCCTCGACAACCTTTGCCGCTGGGCCAGCGTCAGTCCCCGCGCCGGCCGCCGACGATCCAAGGTCGTTGACAAGCACACGTGCGCCCCTGCTAGCGAGCATTAGAGCATGTGCCCGGCCTAGGCCTCCGCCAGCACCAGTGACAATGGCAACCCGTCCATCGTAGCGAAGTGTATCAGTCATCAGTCTTCCCTTCGGATCAAAAATTTCTAAGCACCGTAGCGATATTCAAAGTCCGATCATTTGCCCCGTTTGGTTCCCTGCAACGAACGGTGCGACCGCCTGCCGGCCCGCGTAAATGATTAGCAATCTTGCAACACCGGGCTTCTGCCGCGTAAGGTCGGGAGCCATATGCGGCGGGCAACGCCATCGAAGCGAGGCCAGCCCGCATCAGGCTTGAAGCACCGGGCTGCTGCAGGAGATGGCTGCGACCGGCAACAAAGAGAGCCTTGGGATGGAAACCATGCAAGGGTCCTGATTGGCTGGCTCCCGATGTGCCACAGCAATCGGTCAGGTGAGCAAGGGTCTCTCCTCTGAGCGTAATCACGCCGCGTCCTCATTGAACGGGCGGGTGGTATCGTCACGCTTAGCAGCCGGCAGACCCAGCACGCGCTCTGCAATCACGTTACGAAGGATCTCGTCTGTACCGCCAGCAATGCGCATCGCGGCGCCGAAACTCCACGATCTCTCAACGGCTTCCCAGCCATCGCCCAGCGCACTCCCGACCAGCGCTCCTTCCTGTCCGCGCAGGTCAAGCAGCAAATTGGCAATCAACTGCGCCTGGCTGGCTATCACGAGCTTGGTGATCGACTGCTCAGGTCCGGGTAGCTGGCCTCGGCCTAGGTTCGTCAAAGTCCGGTAGGTCAGCAGCTTGAGCCCGCGATCATTCAAGTACGCCTGGGCAATGATATCGCGAACGTGGGGATCATCGCTTGCACGCCCGGTTGATGTCTCGAGGCGTCTACTGATATCGATCAACGTCGATGAATCAATCAGACCGATGTTTGCACCGACATTGAGCCGCTCGAACATGAGCGTCGTCATCGCTCCTGCCCAACCGCCGCCCGGCACGGTCAAGCGAAACTCGTCAGGGATCATAACTCCGGATAGGAAAACTTCGTTGAATTCGACACCACCATCGAGCTGCCGGATCGGTCGCACCTCGACTCCGGGCGCACGCATGTCGATAATGAAGAGCGTCAGCCCGGCGTGCTTGGTTGCACTGGAATCAGTCCTCGCCAGCAAGAGCCCATAGTCTGAGAACTGCGCTCCGGTGGTCCAGACCTTTTGGCCGTCTACAAGCCAGTTTTCTCCGGTTTTCACCGCCTTCGTGCGCAAGGCTGCTAGGTCAGAGCCTGCAGCGGGTTCTGAGAATAGCTGACACCAGATCTCAGCACCGCTGATCGCGCGGGCGACGAACCGCTCTTTGACCTTATCGCTGCCAAGTGCGAGCAAGGTGGGCACGCACATTCCCAGTCCAATTTCGTAGACGCCAAATGGAACGTCGTATCGTTCTTCTTCCTGGCGGAAGATTATCTGCTGGGTGGTTGTCCCGCCGCCTCCACCATACTCGCGCGGAAGCGCGATAGCTGCGTAACCTGCGGCGGCCTTCTTGCTTTGCCATTCGCGGGCTGCCGCCACGAGTGTCGCGTCATCAGGCCAGGCAACTCGTCCTCGACCGCGCGTTACCGGTGCATGCGCGGCAAGCCACTCCCGCGCTTGAGCGCGGAACTGGGCATCGATGGGAGAATCGGCGAAGTCCATCTGCTGGCCTTTCAATGCTTCGTGGTCTCGCCGGCGATCAGCCTGGCGGCCAAACGCGAACGCCACTCGACGGCTGGTCCGTAGCAGGCCGCCAGCGCTCGGGCTCGACGGTAGAATAGGTGCGAGTCTGACTCGAAAGTGAAGCCGTAGCCGCCATGAACCTGCAGCGTTTCCTGTGCGGCAAATAGATAGGCTTCGGTGGCAGAGGCACGAGCCGCGGCAGCGGCAAGCGGTAAATCGACTGCTCCGGTGCCGAGCGACCACGCAGCATACATCGCATGCGCACGTGCGATTTCAATCTTGGTCCAGATGTCGGCCAACTTGTGCTTGATGGCCTGATACGAACCAATGGTTTGCCCAAATGCGCGGCGTTCGCGCGAATAATCAATTGCGCCATTGAGAGCCCTAGAAGCTCCGCCAATCTGTTCGAAGGCAACACAGACAACTGCATGATTGAGCGCGAGATCCGCATCGTCGCCAGTCATTCGGGTGGCTGGAGTATTGCGGAATGTAATACGGCAGAGCTGACGACCCGGGTCCCGGCTTTCTAGCGCCTCCTGTTCGACAGCATTTTCAGCCATGTCGACAAGCCACAGCTGATTGTTGGCTCGGACAATGGCTACTGATGCACCAGTTCCGCCCGAAACAGGTGAAATAACGCCCGTAATGTGATCGTCCTCGACAGCAAGGGCACTATCTGTCGCAACACAGGCTGTCGCTGAACCGCTGGCCAATGCTGGCAGCCAGCGATCCTGTTGCTCAGGCGACCCGCACGATTGGATCAACGGGGTGGCATGATACAATGATGCGGTAGGTATTGCGGCCACCGACCATCCAATTGCTTCTGCAGCCAGGCAAACCGGGAGAGGCCCGAGGCCATTACCACCGAAATCAGTAGATATGCCGCTGGCCAGGATCCCCATCTCACCGAGCAGTTCCCAGGCCGTCACATTGATCTGACCAGTATCGACAGTCTTCCGTGCTGCCTCCAGCGGTGCAGCTTCTTCGAGAGCGCGCCGCAACTGGTCAGCAAGGAGCCGGTAATCTTCGGAAAAATCGAACTCCACCTAGTTGTCCTCACTGCACTAAAGCGCTGAAGCGATATCCTTCGCCCTGAGTCGGACTATCCCATTAATCGAACGGTCGGTCAATGGATGATCTGTCATCCGCCTTGCTCGCAGGCGAGGCGTTCAGGGGTGGGCATGGATTGGCAGAGACCAACCATGACGTTCCAACGGGAGAGATGCCCGGCTTGCCAAAACTGATCGGCTGAGTTCACCGCGCACGATCGAAGAGCACTAAGGGCGGGACTTACTTGAGGCTCTTCTGTTGCCCTTTTAGAACGCAACCTGGGCGCAGACCTGTAGCCGCCCCGTCGTGATAGACGGGCAATCCGCTGACATAGACGCTCTCAACCCCTCTGCTTGGTTGGACCGGGTTTTCGAAGTCGGCTGCGTCGGCAACTGTAGCTGGATCAAGCACAACCAGATCAGCCACCGCGCCAGCTGCAATCACGCCGCGACCAGCCAAACGGAACCGCCGCGCTGGCAAACTTGTCATCCGGCGGATCGCTTCCTCGAAGGGGAACAGACCTTGATCACGCACGTAACGTCCCAGAACGCGAGTGAACGTGCCCCACAGACGCGGGTGAGGACGAATGCTGGTAGTCGTCCCGTCCGAGCCAATCATCGCGTCAGGAGAAGCAAGGATGTGGCGTAGATCATTTTCGTCCATGCAGTAGTAGACCGCGCCGCCGGGTGCTAGCGCAGTAAGTGCCGCCTCGCCGCTCAAACCTAACTCGGCAGCGACCTCATCAAGTTCTCGGCCCGCAGTGTCAGGCTTGACTGCGCTCCAGGTGATCACAACGCGCTTCGACAGGCGATAGAGGTCCAGGTTGAATGAGCTGGCAGCAGCAACGTAAGGGTATACATCGAACCCGACCTCCTGCCGAGTGGAAGCCTCGACAATCCTGCGCAGCGTTTCAGGCGCGCGGCCGAAATTGGCCTCGCCCATGAGCTTGTGATGCGAAATGATCAACGGCATGCCCGCCCGTTCGGCGATCAGCAGTGCCTCATCGATTGCAGCATCGATGGCATCAGCCTCATCGCGCAAGTGGGTCGCGAAGATCCCGCCGTACTCGGCGACGACCTCGGCAATTGCCATTACCTCGTCCATGGGCGCAGCTCTTGCGGGAGGATAGAAGAGCCCTGAGGACATACCAATCGCTCCGGCGGCCATAGCCTCAGCGGCCAACGAGCGCATCGCCATGCGCTCACTTGCGGTTGCTGGACGATCAAGCCTGTCCATCGCCGCGGCGCGAAGGGTAGTATGACCGACAAGCGCAGCGACGTTGACCGCGGGCGGTGCAGCTTCCAGCGTGTCGATGTAGTCGCGAAAACGGGCAAAGCGGAAGTCGGCCTTGGCGGCGACTTCTGCGAAAGGGGCAGGGAGGTCTCCGGAGGCGACGAAGGGGCGAGGCTCACGCCGCAATTTCCAACGACAACCGTGGTTACCCCTGACTGACCCGGGGCAGCGCCGAAGGGTCGGCGAACACGAAGTGATCGTCATGGGTATGTACGTCGATGAAGCCAGGACAAAGCGCTTGGCCTGTTATGTCGATCGTCTCGCGTGAACGCCATCGAGAAAGATCTCCGGTTGCGACAATAGTCCCGTCTTCGACAGCCACATCCTGGATCACGCCAGGCGTTCCGGTGCCGTCGATTACAAGCCCGCCGCGGAACAGCAAGTTGCACTGTGGTGAACGCATCATCACATTCCAGCGACAGCAGAAGGCTCGGCCCGGGCCTGGGCCTCGCGCAGAACGCGCAGTACGTTTCCTCCCCAGAACTTTCGGAGGTCTTCTGCCGTGAAGCCGGCCGCCAGCAAGCGCTGGCTGATCTTTGGATAGTCGCTTGCTTCATCGAAGCCATCGATGCCGCCGCCGCCATCGAAATCACCCGATAATCCGACATGATCGATACCGACTAGCGCGACAGCGTGCCGAATCTGAGCGACCAGGTGGTCCAGATCGGCGCGCGTTGCCGGATTTTCACGTTCGATCTTGAGCACAGTGGCGCGCTGCGCGCGAAGCTCGGCGATGGTTGCGGCCGGTTGCCCGAGCAAAGTGCGGGCCGGTGCGCGTCCCGGACTGTTGGGCACGCCGAGATGGCTCGACACGGCATTGATTTGAATGACACCGCGCTTCGCAGCAAGCGCACGAAGCCTCGTGTCGTCGATGTTTCGAGGATTGTCAGCAAGGCTCTTGAGACTGCTGTGGGACAAGATGATCGGTGCGTTAGACAGGGCAAGAATATCGTCCAATGCTTCCGGCGATGCATGCGAAGCGTCAATCAGGATGCCGAGTCGATTGGCCTCTGTTACCCACTGGCGCCCAAGCGGAGAAAGGCCATGCCATTCTGGCCCATTGTCGGGATTTGAGCTGTCCGCCAGATCATTGTTGCCGACGTGGACCGGGCCCATCATCGTTACACCGAGCGCACGGAAGGTGCGCATCAACGACAAATCCTGGCCGATTGGATAACTGTTCTCCATACTCATGAAGACGGCCCGCTTGCCCGATTTGACGATCTTCTCGGCGTCGTCTGCCCGTGTTGCAAGTTGAAAGGCCTCATGGTGTCGCGCGACCATGTCCCGAATTTCAATGGTGCGCATCAATGCTTCATCGCGCGCCACGGTGTAACCTGTCGGGGTTCTCGGGCCTTGCTCGGTGAAGACGACGAAGAAGCCACCATCAAGCCCGCCATCTCGCATGCGCGGGAGGTCAACCTGTGTTCCGTCTACCGAAAGCGAGTGGCGATCCATAATCGACCAGCCGACAACGTGCAGCAATGCAGGTGTGTCGATATGAGTATCGAGCACGATTGCGTCGCGGTGTGCCGACGGCATCGGGGCTCCATTGCGAGCAAATACGACAGAGGATGCCACCAGCGCAGCTGCGCCTAGGATGATTGCACGCTTTCGCATCAGGAAATCCCTCTCTTTGATTGACCGACCGGGCGGAATATGAAACATCGCTTTGCCATCAAATGCGCTGGAAATCCAGCGGTTCGATTGGCTGAATGAGCGAGGCAAGATCTTATGACTGCAACAAAGCTTTTCCTGGCGCTGACAGCCGCAATCCCAATGGCGACTTCCCATGTCGATCCGAAGGAGCTCGATGCGGTATTTGCTGATATCCGGCCGGATCAACCGGGCTGCGCCTATGCTGTGGATCTGCGCGGCAAGGTTCTCTATCAGGGCGGCTTTGGACTTGCTGATCTAGCCACCCGCGAGCCGATCACACCCGCAACACGCTTCGAACTGGCGTCAACATCGAAGCAGTTCACGGCCGCTCTTATCCTGATCTTGGCACAGGAACGCCAACTTAAATTGGCGGCATCTATCCGCACCTATCTGCCTGACCTCCCTAAGGTCTACGATCCGGTCACGGTCGCGGACTTGTTGCACCACACCAGTGGCATTCGCGAGTATTTCGATGCATTCAGGGCACGCGGAGACGATGAGAGCAAACCCCATTCCCGCGAGGAAGTGCTGGCCTTCGTCAAGGCGCAACGCGGACTCGACGGCCCACCTGGCCGTCGTTTTTCCTACGTTAACACCAATTACTTCCTGCTCGCAGAAATCGTGGAACGCCTAACCGGAAAGTCATTTCCGGATGCTGCGCGGGAACGGCTCTTCAAGCCGGCGGGCATGACGGAAACTCGCGCAACGCTTGATACGACCAGTCTCATTGCAGGTGACGCGCGCGGCTATCAAATCGACAAGAACGGTAGCTTTGTCTCCGCAGCCTGGGCCTGGCAAGGCTATGGCGACCGCGGCGTGCGGACTACTGTTGGCGATCTTGCTCTTTGGCATGGTGCATCGCTCGCGGCGACAACCGGCGGTCAGGCGCTCGAAGTGGCGCGCCTCGCGAACGGGAAACTGCATTCTGGCAGACCTGTCGATTATGCCGGTGGGTTGTTCGTGGATGATCGGCAAAGCGAGCGTGTTGTGTCGCATTCGGGCTTGGTTGTGGGCAATCGCGCCATGGACGTACTTTATCCGGAGAGCGGGATTGGTATCAGCGTGATGTGTAATCGCGACGATATCTCGCCAGCTGAGCGTGCGCGCAAAATTGCTTTGCTCGTGAAGCCCGGGGCGCCCGATCCAGCTTTTGACCGCGCAATTGATCCTGCCGAAATGAAACGCCTGGGAAAAGTTGGCGACCTGCGCTCCGCGCCTGATGGCTATTATCGCGATCCCTTGTATGGACAGTATCTCATCGTCGCTCACCGTGACGGTGAGCCGATTGTCAGCTACAATATGCGAGCTGAGAAAGTGACGCGCCGCCAGGACGGCATCTACCGCGCGCGCCGAGGTGTTCTGCTGAGCTATGCAGTCATACAGAGTGGAATCAAGCGCGTCGTTCAGTGGACTGAGAGTGGACCAATACCGTACCAATATGTTGGAACTGGCGCACCTGAAACCAAATTGTTTTGGCCCGGACAATATCGCAGCGATGAGCTTGGTATTACCGTAACCCTGTCACGGGATCAGAAGGGATGGTTGCTCGATACTCCGGCAGGTGCGGTGCCGTTAGCTGCTGCGATGGCAGATGACCTTGTGGGCCCGAACGCCGCATTTTCATTACATGCTGTTGGTCCTCAAATCTTTACATTTCACACCGTCAATCTGAACGGGATAGTGTTCAGGCGGCTTCGATAATTCGACGGGAGCGCCTGCCTATCGCGACGAAGATCGTTGCTGCTAGCAGAGGAAATACTGCGCAAAGCAGGAAGAAGTTACCATATCCGAGCGCAGGTTCGGCGCGGCCCATCAATCCAGCAAGAAAATTGCCAGCCGCACGCGCACTGTACCAGAACGCGATGGTGATTGCACCTCGTCCTGCGGGCGCCAGGCGCGCAAACAGACTGAGTCCAACCGGAAGCACCCACAACTCGCCAAAGGTTACCATCAAGAAGAATGCTGCAAGAACAGGCCAGGAAATCTCACCAGGTTGCCCTAGCTTGATGATCAGTGCGAGCCCAACAAAGGCCGCGGCCATGATGCAGCTACCAATGGCCATTCTGAAGTAGTCGTTCTGCGCGCCACCTCTCGCGGCGGCCTTACGCCAGCCCCAGACGAGCAGAGGGGTGAACAGAATGACTCCCAGGGGATTGAGCGACTGAAACCAGGTATAGGGGATGGTGATATCTGCCCCCAACGAACGATCGACCTGGCTGGCGGCGAAAAGCGCGACAGTGTTGCCGAGCTGCTCGTAAGCGACCCGCAAGACGATGACTGCTGCGAGGACACCTGCCAGAAGCGGGATGACGGACAGGCTCGTAGCCGCGACCGGCGCTTCGTCGACCGGATGGGACGCTGCTGCAGGTCGGTCTGGCGGCAGCAGATGGCGTCCGGCGAGAAAGATAACAATGGCAGCCGCAAGCCCGCTAGCGGAAGCGAGGAAGCTGTAGCGCCAGCCGAAATTCTCTCCAAGCGTGCCGCAGATCAGCGGTGCCAGCAGCGCACCAGCGCTCACTGCGAGATAGTAGAAGCTGAAACTGCGCTGGCGATCGGGGGCGTTCGGCGAAAAAAGTGCACCCAGAGTAGCGGGCAGAGTGGGAAGAAACAGGCCATTGCCAATGACAATTGCGGCGAGGCAACCCGTGACGTTCGCGCCAATCACAAGGCCGATGTAACCGGCCATCTTCAGCAATGCGCCACCGACAATTGCCGCAGATCGGCCAATAAACCTATCGGCGATCCACCCTCCCAGGATTGGCGTTACATAGGCTACGCCGAGGAACGTCCCATAGATAAGTGAGGCGTCCTCGGTCGAATAGCCCAGGTCTTGCGTAAGGTAGTAGACCAGTACGGTTCTGAGCCCGACATAGGAGAAGGCCTCCCACATTTCCGTCGCAGCCAGCAGCAATACCGCTGGGTGATCCCGAAACGTTTTCGGAAGCCACCGGGACATGACGCTCACGCGTTCGAGCCGGACTTGTCACCCACTCCGCCCGGAAGCTTTGGCGGCACGTTGCCCCAGGCCAAACGCGCATTGTCAGGAGATGCGGCACCAAGGCTCCTCCCACAAATCAGGACGAGTCCAATGGCCACGGCAAATTCGATGAGATCCCATGGGCGCCACCCGATGCCTGCGACCGTTGGGGCCCATTCGGCAGTGACGTTTACTCCCAGCTCGTTATGGATGGCGTGAGTGAGCACGCCCCCCACATTGATCCACCGAGCTTGTTGCATACGAAGACAGCGATGATGGTGCTCGCAATGAACCCAGGAGCGATGACGAGTTGTTTGACAATAACGCTCCAGGCCGCGCCAGGGGCGCCGGAGAACAGTGTTGGCAGGTCGCGTGGCAAATGCCAGGCCCACCACATGATGCCGAGGATCACCGCTGCGGTAAGGGGGTCAAACTTCTTGAGGAGCTGCGGCAGCGCAAAGCCGCGCCAGCCCAGTTCTTCGAGCAGCGGGCCAGGGCTGAGTAGCAGCGATGCTGCCAGCATCACATAAATGGCGACCGGATCTGACCCATAGCGCAGGAAGGTACGATCAAGCGTACCAGGCGGAGCGTAGAGGTATGTCTGAACCCACATGATTCCTGTGAGCGCGAAGAATGCAAGGAAACACACGGCTATGACAGTAACGCCCTGACGCCAGGAAACAGGCGACCGCCACGGGGCGCAGCGGCTGAGCAGTTCACGAAATCCTGCTTGCCCATAGCCGATCCCGGTTGCGATCAGGGCCGCGAACATTGGGGCGGCCGGAAACAGTAAGAGCGTATAGGCTCCCGGATACTCGAACGTAGACCTGACAGCGGTAATAATGTTGAGGTGAGCGTGCGTCTCCTGCAGCATCTTGAACATCGGGTCGAGCGGCGTCGGGCTCATCGCGCGTAGCGCATGGGCCGCGAGAGCGATCAGTATCGCCAACACATAGAAGCACAGCAAAGGCCGCTGTCGGACAAACTCCCGCATGGTTCAATTCTCCCGTTCTGTCAGCAGAACATTTCAGATAGGCCCAGGATGGTCAACAAGAATTGACTGTCCGTTCGGTTGATTTATGGGGTGAAGATGCAGCAGCTGGTGCAAACAACAGCAAACCGAAGACTCGTGTTATGCTTGATCGTCGAACATTGATGGGAGGCATTTTGTCGATGGCTGGATCGAAGGCGACAGGTGCAGCGCTGCCGGGGCGACGGTTGCGCGTGTTTGTGGCGACCTTGGGTACTGAGACGAATTCATTCTCACCTCTGCCAACCGGACTGGATGCGTTCCGGGCGACGATGCTCTGGCGCCCCGGAGAGCACCCGGATTTCGCAACCGAGGCGACCGGACCGCTGTGGGCCGCTCGAGAGCGTGCCCGCGAGGGACGCTACGAGGTCATCGAGGGAACCTGTGCCTTCGCCATGCCGGGTGGTCCAGTCAGCGCGCAAGCCTACCAACTACTGCGCGACGAGATCCTCGATCAACTGCGACGGGCAATGCCGGTGGATATCGTGGCTTTCGGTTTACACGGCGCAATGCTTGCCTTTGGCGAGGACGAGTGCGAGGCGGACCTTCTGGAGCGTGCCCGGGCGATTGTCGGGCCGGATGTTGCGCTAGGGGCCGAACTTGATCTTCACGCTCACTTGTCGCAGCGATTGGTCAGAGCTGCTGACGTACTCGTGGCATTCAAGTACTATCCGCATATCGACTACGTCGAGCGTGCGCGTGACCTTCTCGATCTACTCGAGAGAATCCGTGCGGGTGAGATCATGCCGACGTCGAGCCTGTTCAATTGCCAGATGGTTGCCGGACTGGCGACGCAGTCGTCACCGATGAAGGAATTGGTCGCAGACCTGTTTGAGCTCGAGCGGCGAGGGGAAGTCCTCTCCGGCTCACTGATCCAAGGCTTTCGTGCGGGCGATGTAGCGCGGATGGGGTCGAAAGTGCTGATCTATACCAACAACGATCAGCCAGCTGCTGCCTCTATCGCACAAGACTTCGGTCGGCGCTACCAAGCCATGGCTTCGATCATGAAAGGCAACGGCCCCGAGCGAAGCTTTGCGGCCGACATCGAGCTAGCCAAGGCGGCCACCGCATACCCGGTAATCCTGGTCGATAGTTCGGACAACCCCGGCGGTGGGGCTTCGGGTGACAATATGGCATTGGCCCGAGCGATGCTGGACAATGACCTCGTCCCGTCGTGCATTGGGCCGATATGGGATCCCCTGGCAGTACAATTGGGCTTTGAAGCCGGCCTTGGTGCCGATTTTTCCCTGCGCGTTGGCGGCAAGGTCGGCGAGGCATCCGGGCTACCTCTCGACGTTCGCGGCAAAATCACAGGGCTTGCCGAGAATGTCACCCAAAACCTTCAGGGCTCTCGGCCGCCTCTGGGGCGCGTCGTCTGCATCAGTACAGGTGGTCTCGACATCATCGTCAGCGAAATTCGCGACCAGTGCTACGGCCCCGATATGTTCCGGGCGCTCGGTGTTGAACCTGCGAACAAGCGCTATGTTGCCGTAAAGTCGTCCGAGCAATGGAGAATCGGTTTCGGGGACATGGGGCGCAGTGTGATCTACGTCGCTTCAAGCCAGCAGTCGTCCATCCGTCACTATCACAAGCGCTCCCGACCGATGTGGCCATTCGAGCCTGTCGACTTTTCAGCCTAGCGGATAAACCAGACCCTATCGATGTAATCGCCAGCGACACGATAGGCGACTATGGTCTCGAAGCGACCATCCGGGCCGCGCGTCGGGTCACCTTCGCCAAGTTCATGATCAACGACGTAGTTGTCGCGGATCATCCGCCCGATGAGCTCCATCCGAAGGCTGGGGACCCTGGCAAACAACTGCTTATAGACCTGTACGATCTCCGCGCGGCCCACGGCCACCGGCGGGCCCGTCAATTGTTCGAAACGCGCATCGATTGTGAAACAGGCCGCAAAGCCGTCCGCATCATGGGCGTTGAATCGTTCCAATTGGCGAATTACCGGATCCAGAAGTCGGATCGTATTTTGTTCTGACATGAGCAGATCCATTAAGAGCCGGGCTTGGCGGTTGAGACCGGAAGACGGACCAACAGCATCGCAAACAGTGCCGCTGCAGCCGCGCCCGCAATTGCCATTGCCACGAGTAACGCTTCGGCCTGAGCCATTCCCGTTTCCTTGAAAACGGGAACCAAGATTGGACCAATGCTGAGCCCGAGCATGATATTGAATACGCCGCCCAACGATGAGCCAATTCCGCGCACCTCGTCGATGAGACGCTCTTGGAATAGGGGCAGCGAAACTGTTTGTGCAAAGGCGCTCGAGAAACCCCAGACCGAGATCGCGCCAATGACTCCGTAAGCGCTTGGAACTAGCAGCAATCCGGTACCGGCCAGTCCCACGATCGTTGCGGCGATAATCGCGGCAGGTCGGCGGTCTCCCTTGCCTGTGGCTCTCAGTCGACCGGCGACAGCCCCCCGGCTAGCGCGCTTAGCGATCCGGCAAGGATGGCAAGGAGACCAAAGGTGAACCCGGTCGAAGAGGTCGAGACACCATAGCTGCGGATCATCAGCGAAGGCGCCCAGCTGACCAGCGCGAAATCGCCGAGCGAGAGAGCTGCACATCCGAGATAGATGGGGCCGAGTTGTCTTCGGTGCCGCCAAAGCCACGCCAGCGGCTCTGCCAGCGAGTTGGGCGGTCGGCTGACAGCGCGCACTGGTTCGCGGATGGAGGAGGCCATCGCTGCGGCAAGGAAGATTCCGGGCGTGCCAGCAATCACCATGACGACGCGCCACCCAGAAAGGTCGCCCAGCACAGGCAGCCCGATGAAGGCCTGGTGACTGACCAGCTCAACCAGTGCTCCGCCTAAGAGGAAGGCAAAACCATTGCCGGCGATCATGCCCAACATCAGCAGCGCCAACGGCATGCTCCGCCGCTCGGGCGGAAACATATTGGCGAGCATCGATACCGCTGCAGGCATGAGCATTGCCTCGCCTGTGCCAACGGCAACGCGCAAGATGGCCATCGTGCCGAAATCTCGAGCGAAGCCAGTTGCAATCGTTGCGGCGCTCCAGATGAGTATTCCGATGATGATCATGCGTTTGCGATTATGGCGGTCTGCCAGCCAACCTGCGGCAACACCCATGGCAGTGTAGAAGATCGCAAATGCTGCTCCCACGATAATGCTGAACTGAGCGTCGCTCATGCCGAGTTCGCGCTCGATCGGATCAACGAGCAGCGATAATATGAAGCGGTCAGTGTAGGAAACCATGGCTGCGACGGTGAACAGCACAGCGGCCCACCAGCCAGCTCGGGCGGAGACAGTCGCTCCGGCTTCGGTCGAGGTCGTCACGAATGCGACTCCACGGCTTCTGGCCGCCATAGCCGCAGCACTTTCTTGTCGATCTTGCCGATCGGGGTCATCGGCAAGGCGTCGATGAATTCAATGCGCTTGGGAACGGCGGCTACACCGCGGCGCTCTCTGACAACGCGCGTGATCTGGGCTCGATCAGGTGGATTGGCCGGGTCAGTGGAGACAACGAATGCCGTCACGGCCTCACCCCAATACGGATCGTCGATGCCTACCACGCCGCAGGCGAGAACCCCGGGAACATCTGCGATCACCTGCTCAATTTCATTTGGGTAGACATTGAAGCCGCCCGTGATGATCATGTCCTTTGTGCGATCGACGATGCTCAGGTAGCCGTCGTCATCAAAGCGTCCCACGTCGCCGGTGCGAAGCCAGCCATCACGTATAGCTTCTGCGGTGTCTGATTCACGACGCCAATAGCCCTGCATCACAAAGGCCCCACGAACACAGATTTCCCCGCATTCCCCGGTGGCGACAGGCGCGCCATTGGCATCAATGAGTTGGATATCCACGCTGGCCAGTGGCACTCCACACGATCCCAGTCGATCTGGCCGATCCAGCACATGCTGGCCTCGTGCCAGGTAAGCGATGCAGGTTGGCGCCTCAGTCTGACCGTAGAGCTGCATGAACAACGGCCCAAAAAGCTCTATGGCTTCGACAAGACGCGGAATGGCAATTGGTGCGCCGCCGTATATGATCGTTTCGAGCGGTCCAAGATCGAGCGCAGTTTCCTTTGCTAGGTCGATTAGCCGGTAGATCATCGTGGGGACGAGGAACGTAGCGGTAACGTTGTGCTTGCGCGCATAGTCCGCCAAGCCCGCTGGATCGAATGATGGTAGCAGGTGAAAGGTTCCGCCTTTCAGCCACGCGGGGTAACATAGTATTCCCGCTGCATGCGACACCGGTGTGACAGCGACGACGTTCGTGGGGCTCGGCCATTCCCATTCACTCGCAGCCATCAAAACCGTTGCCAACGCCGAATTGTGAGTATGGACGACGCCTTTGGGCCGGCCAGTGGTCCCTCCAGTGTAACCAATCACCGCGATATCACCACATTGAGCAACTGGCTCCAACGGCGACGGGGCGAATGAATCAGCCCGCGCCACAAGATCGATACCTCGTTCGGCTGCACCGAGAGTCGCGACCTGGATACTGCGGCCCAGGTTGGTCACCAGCAATTCCACTCGTTCGGCTTGCTCTTGCGCCACCAGTACGACATCAATTTCGGCATCGCTTAGAATATAAGCCAGATCCTCGTCGGACATGAACAGCGAAACCGGCGTTACACGGATGGCAGCAACCATTGCTGCAGCATTGGCAATAGCGGTCTCGGGGAGGTTTGGCGCCATGATTGCCAGAGCCCCGCCACGGGCAAGCCCGAGTGAGCCAAAGGCCGCGACGAACTGAGAAATGCGATCCCCCAGCTCCGCGTAAGTGAGTGCACCTTCTGGCCACTCGAGTGCAATACGAGGATGCCAGCGTTGACAGGCTCTCGCGATCAGGGATCCCAGAGACCCGCCTAAATCAATCCCCATTCCTGATTCTCCACCGCAAGGGACACGACCCCTCTCTTATATCCGTCTAAAGTCAGGTTACAATCATATATTGACCGGCTGGCCGGTTAATGCCAATTTCACCGGACTAACTTCGGGGAGGAACGAAATGATTCGTCGATCGATTGTTTGTGCGACATTGGTCACTTTGATGGCCTCAAGTGCGCCTGCTGCGTTCGCGCAGAATGCACCAACAGCAGTGGATGAAGCGCAAGCCGACAAGGCGCCTGGTGAGATCGTGGTCACGGCCCGGAAGATCACTGAGCGCCTCCAGGACGTTCCGATCTCGATCTCAGCAGTCTCGGCCGACAAGATTGCGGAACGCGACAATGTTCGGGTCTCCGAATTGGCTGCTGCTGTTCCGAATGTGACATTTAGTGGTGGTCCGCTGGCCACTGTTACGGTGCGGGGCGTCTCTAGCCAGTCACGATACAATCCGGGCTTCGACAGCGGGATTGGGATCTACATCGACGGAGTGGTGCAGGGGAAAAGCTATACTTTTGACTCCCCACTCTTTGACGTCGAGCGGGTCGAATTCCTTCGCGGACCGCAAGGTACGCTCTTCGGCAAGAACGCTATCGGCGGCGCGATCAGTATCGTCACGCGCAACCCGAGCTTTACGCCGACCGGTCAATTCGAACTTGGAATCGGCAGCTTCAACCGTTTTGAAGCACAGGGTTTTGTTTCGGCGCCGCTTTCCAATACGCTTGCGGTAAGTGTCGGTGGATTTCGGGTCAAGCGGGATGGCTACGTTCATAACCTGCTCGACAATCGCCGCTTTGGAAACGACGATAGCTACGGCGGTCGTGCAAAGGTTCTCTGGAAACCCTCGGACGTGGTCAAGCTGGTGTTCTCGGCCGACTACCTGAACGAGAACAATTACGGCTACGTCGAAGAGATTTTGGCCGGTTACGGTGGGCCGACGGGACGCTACGAAAGCAATGTAAACACTCCGACGCTCGCTCTGCGCAAATCCAAGGGGATTTCGCTAACAGCTGACATCGAGACAGGCTTTGGCGCGACCCTGACGTCGATAACAGCTTATCGATGGGCCGAAAACCAGAGAACAAACGACTCCGACGTCGGGCCACTCTCGATCGTCGTAAGCGAGTCTGCGTCCAAACAGACGCAGTTTTCGCAAGAGTTGCGCTTGTCCGGCAAGCTGGGAGATAGAATCAACTATTTGATCGGCGCGTACCTATTCCGCCAGGATACCGATAACTTCGCACAAAGCACATTTGGTCCCGACAGTAGATTTGCGCCGCTCAGGGGGAAGGTCGGCGATACCTTTGGCGAGGCAGACACCGAAGCAGTGGCTGCTTTCGCAAGTATCGATTGGGAGCTTGTCGATAAGCTGACCGCGACTGTCGGCATTCGCTACACCGACGAAGCCAAGCGTCTCAATTACCAGCAGAATGGCTTCCCGATAATTGGCGCCCCGAACCTCCCACAGGAGTTCGACAGGATCAGCGCGACGGATGTCTCGCCCACGTTTACCCTGCGCTACCAGCCCTCACGTGCCATCATGGTATACGGCACGGCGTCGAAAGGCTTCAAGTCGGGCGGCTGGAACGTCGACAATATTACCTCGCCGCGCATTACGACTTTTAAAGCCTTGCGGTTTGGTGACGAGAGCCTCTGGAATTATGAACTGGGTATAAAGGCGCAGTTCCTCGATAACCGCATCACGTTTAACGCTGACGTCTTCCGTCAGGATTATTCTGACATTCAGACACCGCAGCTTACGCAGGTCCTCGGCGGTGGCGGGGCAGTCGTAGCTATCGTAACCAACGCCGCATCGGCCCGGTTGCAGGGGGTGGAAGCCGAACTGACCGTGCGGCCGACTAGCATTCTGACGGTGAACGGGGTCCTTGGCTACACCGACGCTAGATATAGCAGGTACACCGACGGGGCCCTCAACTTTTCCGGAAACCGGCTGCCCGGAGCGCCAAAGTGGACTGGCAACCTCTCGGCGACCTTGCGGGTTCCGGTTAGTGATGACTGGTCGCTGGGGACGAGAGGAGAATATCTCTATCGCTCGAGAACATTCGGCGATCGCGAGAACTCGGCGGCTCGTACAACGCCGTCATATGCTTCGATCAACCTCTCGGCTGGCATCTACGGAAAGCATTTCGACCTGGTTGGCTTTGTCAACAACCTCGCGGACAAACAGGACGTCATCCTGATCTCCGATGGGGGCTTTCCGGCTCCGCTGGGTGTCGGGCTGAACACGCTAGTTGCCAGGCAACTGGGGCGTACATGGGGTCTGCGGCTTGCTGGTCGTTTCTGATTGCCACGGGCGCGGATATCATCCCCGGTACCGGGGATAAGGCTGGGATCCCCGCTTGATATCCGATCTACCCGGCTTAAGGTCGATGCGATGCAGCGGCGGAGATGACAGGCTATGGTCGGAGTGCGCGCTAAGGATCATGAAGATAAGAAGCGCTTGATCCTTGATACTGCTTCGGGCCTCTTCGCAAGGCAGGGCTTTGCGAAAACCTCGATCTCTGAGCTTTCTTCAGCCTGTGGCGCCTCCAAGGCTTGGATCTATCATTATTTCCCGACCAAAGAAGACATTCTCTTCACACTGCTGCGGGACTTTCTGGTGGAGGTTCGAGCTCGCCTTGGAGCGATCGATATCGAGGGGCTCGCTCCTGAGGTCTCGCTGTACAAATTTATTCTCGAATGCTTGCGTATCTATGATGACTATCGCATAAACTACCCGATTTTGTTCAATGAAATGACAGTTTTGACCGGCGATCAGCAAAAAGAGTTGCGCGCGATTGAAGACGTGCCGGTTAAACTTCTGACGGCAATCGTCGTCAAGATCAGACCGGACATTGCCGAGGCTGCAGATTTTCGGACACCTATAACATTGCTCATCTACGGTACAATCAACTGGACCTACACTTGGTACAATCCAGACGGGAAGCTTAAGTTAGAGCAACTTGCCGATCTTGTACGTGATTTCGTGCTTGGCGGCATCCAAACCGTTGATGTCGATTGATGGACACTCGATGGGGCGGTTATCGGAACTCGGTGAACTGGCCTGATAACCTGAACTAAACTTGGGCATCGCTGAGCTAGGGATTGAGAGCCACCCCATTCGCGCAGCAGTAAAACTAGTCAGAAGATCTGTCGGTGTTACTGTGAGGGTAACTTCGCGAATGCGCGCCGAGCCAGCAGGTCTCGATTTCACGCTGCAGCGGAGGTCGCAACATTCCATTCCGCCATGGAAGCGCATTGGAAGGTCCGGATGGCCTGTCTGGAGCTCAGGTAACACAGCATGTTGAATTTGTAGTTGTTTGCTGAGTGGATGGAAATGAAACGCTGGGCTTGTCCCTGGGACTTGAAGCGCTGAATTTCCCGCTTGCCTCGTCGCACAGGAAGATTCGAGTTCTCGACCAGGTTGTTGTCGCGTAGTTGGGAGCGCGCGCACTTCAAGCATTTTGTGCTCAGGTGGTTCTTTCTGGTTCGTAAGGGCCGATGTGAGTGCGGATCGCGGACTGGCCGCCGGCCCTGGTGACAACTGGCAGCTGCATCGGAATCGACGGCCGCAAGGCCTTCGCCTTCGAGGAGATATCGCGAACTCCCGGCGGAACTCGCACTCTTCTTGCGCTGGACATGTAGGTTCGGGAGATGCCCGATTAGCTGTAATTCCTGGTCGGCTGTGTGCCGCTTTTGGCCAACGTCCTGCCTTAATCGTTCTGGGCGGTCGCCCAAGTTGCGCATGACGAGTCTGATGCAACGTCGCGGTGGATTGCGCGTCGGGGAGACTTGCTCGTGCTGGAAGTGGCTGACGCGTCAGAACACCTTGATCAATCCGCCGTGCGGCAAACGCATGCCGATCTGGTCGGCGTGCCGCCGCTGCTATGCCTGACCGCGCTGCGAATAGATATGGCGGCGGAAATACGCGAGCGCGAGGATTACACGGTCAAGATCATTGCTGTGCCGGTCGGCTATGGTTCCGAAGCAGCCTTCAACCGGGCCTTCGTGCGCTACTGCGGAGAAAGCCCGGGGCGCTGGCGGGCGCGCCGCGCCCCGGACGCGGCCGGACCTAGCGTTCAACTACCAGCAGCGTGACGATGCCCTTGGCAAAGCCCGCAAGGTCGGCGCCTGCAGCCTGGTTTTCGGCCGAGCTCATGGCCCCGCCAAAGGCCGCCTTGTCGGCAAAGTCCATTTCAGCGATCTGGTAGAGTTCGGTATCGCCCATCAGTTTGCGGCGCACCTTGTTGACGCGCAGGGCCTCAAGCCCGGGGATTTTCTCCACCAACGGCGTGTGCACTTCGGTGTAGTGACGGTCGAAGGCTTCGGGATCGGCGGGCTGGGCGTAAAGCGCCATCAGGGTCATTGTCATGCTGGGTTCTCCTCAAACGGCGTTCATGGTCAGAAGGTCGTAGGTTGCGACCAGTTCGTCATCGCCGTTGGTGACTGCCACCGCCCAGCGCATTTCGCCCATGGTTGGCGTGCGCAGCGACTTGGCCTTGGCGGTAAGGGCCACCTTGATGCTGGTGCCCGGTTTCACCGGCTTGATGAAGCGCAGGTGCTCCAGTCCGAAATTGGCGAGCACCGGACCTGGCGCGGGATCGACGAACAGCCCGGCCGCGAACGACAGGATCAGGTAGCCATGGGCTACGCGCCCGCCGAAGATCGGGCTGGCGGCGGCGGCCACCTCGTCCATGTGGGCGTAGAAGTTGTCGCCGGTATAGGCGGCGAAATGCTCGATATCCTCCAGCGTGATCGTGCGCGAGGCGGTGTGCAGGGTGTAGCCCAGTTCCAGTTCGCCCAGTCGCTTGCGGAAGGGGTGATCAGCGCCGACCGGCTGCGGTGCGCCGGGCAGCCATTGCCGGATCAGTGCGGAAAGCACGCGCGGATGGCCCTGCACGGCGCTGCGCTGCATATAGTGCTTCACGTTACGCACCCCGCCCAGTTCCTCGCCGCCGCCAGCCCGGCCGGGGCCGCCGTGGATCAGCATCGGCAGGGGCGAGCCGTGACCGGTCGATTCCCGCGCGCTGTCGCGGTCCACGAACACCATACGGCCGTGGAAGGCACCAGCACCAAGCACGAAGCGGCGCACCATTTCGGCATCGTGGGTGAATACCGATAGCGCCAGCGAGCCAAGCCCGCGATTAGCGAGCGCGATCGCGTCTTGCTCGGTATCATAGGGCATCAGCGTACAGACCGGGCCGAAGGCCTCGACATCGTGGACGGCCTGCGCCTCCCACGGCCGGTCATGCCGGAACAGCAAGGGAGACTGGAACGCGCCATTTTGTGCGTCGCCGAGCGCCTCGACGTCGTCGATTGCGCCGAACACCAGATCGCATTCCTGCGCCAGGGCGCGGGCCTTTGCGCGCACGTCCTCGCGCTGGGCCAGGCTGACGAGTGCACCCATGTGCACGCCTTCGCGCGCCGGATCACCCACGATCACGCCGGAAAGGCGTTCGGTCAGTGCAGCCTGCGCGGCATCCAGCAGCGCGCGCGGCACGAAGGCGCGCCGAATCGCGGTGCATTTCTGCCCGGCCTTGACGGTCATTTCCTTGACCACTTCCTTGACGAAGAGGTCGAATTCCGGGCTACCCACGGCAGCGTCCGGAGCAAGGATCGAGGCGTTGAGCGAATCCCGCTCCGCCACAAACCGCACCGCATTGCGCGCCATAACGGGGTGACTCTGCAGCTTGATCGCCGTCTCCGCAGAACCGGTGAACGAGACCACGTCTTGACATGTCAAGTGATCGAAAATGTCACCGATAGCGCCGACAACCAGCTGCAATGCGCCCGCAGGCAGCACACCTGCCTCGATCATGATCCGCACCGCGTGCTCTGCCAGCGGCGCGGTGGCCGTGGCGGGCTTCACGATCACCGCCATGCCTGCCATCAGAGCCGGTCCCAGCTTTTCGAGCATTCCCCAAACGGGGAAGTTGAAAGCATTGATGTGTAGCGCCGCACCCTGCAGCGAGGTGTAGATGTGCTGCCCGGCAAAGCTTCCGGTCTTGCCGATCGCTTCCAAATCGCCATCGACGATGATGACATCATCCGGCAGCTCGCGCCGCCCCTTGGAGGCCGTGGTGAAGAGGGTGCCCGCGCCGCCTTCGATGTCGATCCAACTATCGGCGCGGGTGGCACCAGTCTGCGCGGACAGAGCGTAAAGTTCTTCCTTGCGCTCGATGATTGCCTGCCCCAACGCCTTAATGATCCCGGCGCGCTGGTGAAAGTTCATGGCGCGCAGCGCCGGGCTACCGATACTGCGGGCGTGATCGAGCATGGCTGCAAAATCGATCCCCTCGCTGCCCGCAAGGGCTACTGCTTGCCCGTCGAGCGCTGAGCGCACGGGCTGACCGGCGCCGGTGCCATCGACCCACCGGTCAGCGAAGTAGTTCTGCAGTCGTGTGGTCATGGTAGCTCCGAAAGCTGGAATTTGTGACGGTCAGCGGCCGGCGAAAACCGGGCGGCGCTTTTCGGTGAAGGCGGCGACGCCTTCCTGATAGTCGACGCTTTGGCCAAGCTCGCGCATCAGGTCGCGCTCGAGATCGAGCGCCTCGCCGAGCGAACGCCCAAACGAACTGCGCAGCGCCTGCTTTGTGGCAGCGAGGCCGCGGGTCGCCCCTTGGGCAAAGCGCGCGGCCAGCGTGCCCGCCTCGTCCATCAGCGCTTCATCATCGACGCATTTCCAGATCATGCCCCAAGCCTCTGCGCGCTCGGCGGGGAGGGGATCGCCGGTGAGGGCCAAGCCTAGGGCCCGCGCCTGTCCGGCAAGGCGGGGCAGCACCCAAGTGCCGCCTGAATCCGGGATCAGACCGATATTGGCGAACGACTGGATGAACTTCGCACTGCGCGCAGCAATCACGATGTCGCAGGCGAAGGCGATATTCGCGCCGGCACCGGCTGCCACGCCGTTGACCGCGCAGATCACCGGCAATTCCATCGTCGCAAGACGGCGCACCAGTGGGGAGTAATGGCGTTCTACCGCGATACCGAGATCGACCGCCTCGCCGCCCGGCGCCACTGCCGGATCTGACAAGTCCTGGCCTGCGCAAAACCCGCGCCCGGCTCCGTTGAGCAGCAGGCAGCGCACTGATTTGTCGCCATCGATCCAGTCGAGCGCTGCGCTCAGTTCCTCATGCATCTGGACCGTAAAGCTGTTGAGCCGGTCCGGACGGTTCAGCGTGATGCGTGCCACGCCTCCTTCGATCGCCAGCGCGATGGTCTCGAATTCCATCCGTCTCTCCCACTCTCGAATCGCTTGAGTTAAATTAACTGCCCAGACGGTTAATTATTGGCAAGCGGCTTTTTTGCCGATAGCTGTGGCGATGAATCGAGATTGGAACTGGGAGTAAGAGATGGAGGCGGACGCCCAAGCGAGTGATGGGGGCAATGCCGCGCTCGCACTGAATGTAGCGCAGGCCCTGTTCTCGCGTGAAGGCACCGGACCGGCGTGGGGTTTGCGGGTCGTGGCGCCGCCCGGTCCGGCTATTCCCAGATCGGCGACAACGCCCTTGCCTATGCCTGCAACAGCCGTAACGCGGCCAGCATCGCGCAATCGGCGTGGATCATTTTCCTCGTTCCGGCAAGCGCCGTCGAGGTTCTGCTGGCCTAGGCGCAGGAAGACGCGACTAGCGGGCGCAGCGGGATCTACCGCGTGACGGTGCGCGCGAAAGACCACCAGCACGTTATCGCGCAGTCTAAGGCCCTTCGCGCACGGGCGGCAGGGAGGTAATTGCGGGGCTGGAATATGTTCATTGACCAGTCGGTCAATGAAAGTTAGCCAACGTGATCAGAGGGAATCAGCAGATGTACACGACTGAACTTGGCAAGGTTTCGCCGCTTCAGGACGGCGCGCAGGAAGATCCTGAGCGCCTCGCTGCGTTCGAGGCGCGCGTTGCCGCCGATGAATTCGTTGAGCCGAAAGACTGGATGCCCCAGGCCTATCGCCGCACCCTGGTGCGCCAGATCTCGCAGCACGCACATAGCGAGATTGTGGGAATGCTCCCCGAAGGCAACTGGCTGACCCGTGCGCCGAGCCTGCAGCGCAAGGCGATCCTGCTGGCAAAGATTCAGGACGAAGGCGGCCACGGCTTGTACCTCTACTGCGCGGCCGAAACGCTTGGCACCAGCCGCGAGGAAATGATCGACGCACTGCATTCGGGGCGCGCCAAGTATTCAACCATCTTCAACTATCCGACACTTAACTGGGCGGATATTGGCGCGATCGGCTGGCTGGTCGATGGCGCGGCGATCATGAATCAGGTGCCGCTGCAGCGCACCTCCTATGGCCCTTATGCCCGCGCGATGGTGCGGATATGCAAGGAGGAAAGCTTCCACCAGCGTCAGGGCTATGACCTGTTGCTGGCACTGGCGAAAGGCACGGCGGCGCAAAAGGCGATGTCGCAGGATGCGCTCAATCGCTGGTGGTGGCCAGCCTTGATGATGTTTGGTCCGCCGGATGAAAACTCGCCCAACAGCGCCCAGTCGATCCGCTGGCGAATCAAGCGTGAGACCAACGACCAACTGCGCCAGAAGTTTGTCGATGCGACGGTCCCGCAGGCCGAATTGCTCGGCCTCACTATCCCTGATCCTGATCTCAACTGGAACGAGCAGCGCGGCCACTACGACTTTGGCGCGATCGAATGGGACGAGTTCTACGCCGTCGTGCGCGGCGAAGGGCCGACCGCCAAGGAACGCATCACTGCGCGCCGCGACGCTTGGGCCAATGGCGCCTGGGTGCGTGAGGCTGCTGCCGCATTCGAGGCAAAGCGGGCCGCGCGTGTCGCCGCCTGATTATCGGGAGGATAGAATGTACGATTGGCCGCTCTGGGAAGTTTTCATTCGTGCCCGCGGTGGGCTTGACCATCGCCACGCGGGATCAGTACACGCGCCTGATGCGCACATGGCGCTGCGCCATGCACGCGACACCTATACCCGCAGGCTCGAAGGGGTGAGCATCTGGGTCGTGCGTTCCAGCGATATCGTCGCCTCCGATCCGGCGCAGGACGGTGCGATGTTCGAACCCGCCGCCAGCAAGATCTACCGCCACCCGACATTCTACGTGCTTCCTGAAGCCGTGGACCATATGTGAGGCGCGGCGATGGACCATTCCCTGTTCCGCGCATTGACGCAGCTTGGCGATGACAGCCTGATCCTGGGCCAGCGCCTGTGCGAGTGGTGCGGCCACGCCCCACGATCGAGGTGGACCTTGGCCTGTCGAACCTTGCGCTTGACCTGATCGGGCAGGCGACGTTGTTGCTGGACTATGCCGGTGAAGTAGAAGGCGGCGGCCGCGATGCCGATGCCCTGGCCTTCCACCGCAACGCCGAGCAGTTTGCCAACTGCCTGCTGGCCGAACAGCCCAATGGCGATTTCGCCCGCACGGTGGTGCGCCACCTGTTTTTCGCCACCTATGCCAGCGCGCTGTACGAGGCGCTGGCGGCATCGCCCGATGCGCGTCTGGCTGAAATCGCAGCAAAGGCGGTAAAGGAACTGCGCTATCACGCTGATTTCGCCGCCGACTGGGCGGAGCGATTGGGCGATGGCACCGAGGAAAGCCGCGCGCGCATGGCAGAAGCGCTCGATTGGCACTGGCGCTTCGTCAATGACCTGTTCCACGATGATCGGGATTGGGCGGCCTGTGCTGCGCGCGGCCTGGTGCCGCTGCGTCAATCCTTGCGCTATGGCTTCGAACGCGATGTCTCGGCTATTCTTGAACGGGCTGGACTGGCGCTGCCGCGCAAGGTCTGGCCTATCGTTGGCGGACGCAGCGGGCAGCATAGCGAGCACCTTTCGGTGCTCTTGGCGACGATGCAGGTCCTGCCCCGCGCTCATCCCGAAGCGGTCTGGTAGATCGCGTGCCCCTGCCAAGCGACCTTGCCGGGCGGATTGCCGCGATACTCGCCGATGTGCCTGATCCCGAGATACCGGCTGTGTCGATTATCGACCTGGGCATCGTACGCGAGGTCGGTGGTGATGATGGCGCGGCATGGGTCGCGCTGACTCCGACCTATAGCGGCTGCCCGGCAACCAGTGCGATCGGACGTGCGGCTCGGGATGCGCTCGATGCGGCGGGGCTGGAAGGGGTCTCGATCCGCATCGTGCTTTCACCCGCCTGGTCAACTGCGATGATCACGCCCCAGGGTCACGATAAGCTGCGCCGCTATGGCATCGCCCCGCCAAGTGCGACGGGTGAGAGCGGCCCCTGCGCCTGCCCGCGTTGCGGCTCGCTGAGTACCCACGAAATCTCACGCTTCGGCTCAACCCCGTGCAAGGCGCTGTGGCAGTGCGATGCCTGCCTTGAGCCTTTCGATCGTTTCAAGTGTCACTAGGATAGCCGATGTCGACCACGTTCCACTGCCTTTCGATCAGCGAAGTTCGCCAGGAAACCGCCGATGCGATCACTGTACGGTTTGCCGTGCCGGACGCGCTGGCGGGCAGCTTCCGGTTTATACCCGGCCAGCACCTGACGCTGCGCGCGGAGGTGGCAGGCGAGGATCTTCGCCGTAGCTATTCGCTCTGCTCCACCCCTGGCGACAAGGAGCTGCAAATTGCGATCAAGCGCGTTGCGGGCGGCCGGTTTTCGAACTGGGCGGCCGATGCCCTTAAGGCCGGTGCAATGCTGGAAGTCATGCCCCGGCTGGTGCCTTCGGCTGGACTTTCAATAGCCAGCGGCGAGTGCAATATGCCATGTTCGCCAGCGGATCGGGGATCACCCCGATCCTTTCGCTGCTGAAAGCCGGTCTTGCCGCCGAACCCGCGAGCCATTTCGCGCTGTTCTACGGCAACCGCGATACGGCGGGGATTCTTTTCCTCGAAGAGCTGGCACAGCTCAAGAACCGCTACCTTGACCGGTTCGAGATCCATCACTTCCTCTCGCGCGAGGACGACGAGCTGGAGCTGCTGAACGGGCGCATCGACCGGGCGAAAATGGCCGAAATCCTCGCCCACGTGTTGCCGGCCTCGGCCATTGACGCCGCCTTCATCTGCGGTCCCGGAGCGATGATGGACGCGGTCGAGGGGGCACTGGTTGAGTCTGGCTTGGATGCTGGCCAGATCAGGAGCGAACGCTTCAGTGCGGACGAATTGAGCGCAGCGCGGCGCGAGCAAGTGGAACGACTTGAACGGCAAGCCGCGGGCAAGTCGATCAAGGTCACGATCAACGGCAAGCGCCGCGCGCTGACTTATGATCCGACGCTCGAATCCATTCTGGAAAACACCCGGGCGGCTGGCCTTGCTGCGCCGTTCTCGTGCAAGGCTGGAGTCTGCGCCACATGCCGCGCGCGGGTGGTGGAGGGCCAGGTTGAGATGATCCGCAACTTCGGCCTTACTGCCGACGAGTTGGAGCGTGGCTATGTCCTCACTTGCCAGGCCATCCCGTTGTCCGACGATGTCGAGATCGACTTCGACGCCTGAATGAAAGTCAGTTGGCCGGCGGAATGACCATGTCAAAGGCCATATCCGCAATCTGGGCATAGGTCAGCGCCCCGTCGGCGCGGAACCAGTTGCTTGTCCAGTTGATTGTGCCGAACAGCAGCATGGTCTGCGCTCGCGCCTCGACCGGATCGTCGAACCTGCCGGGCAGGGCGGCGGTAAGCAACGATTGCACCGCGTCGACGATTTTTCGCTGCGTCTCCACGATGTCACGGCGGCGCTCGGCGGGCAGGTTGTCGAGTTCGTTTAGCAACACCTTCTGTCGGTCGGCCGCGCCGACGTAATGCATCAAGAAGCGGTGTAACAATGCGCGCAGGCTTTCACGCGGCGGCAAGCCAGTGGCGGTTACCGCCGCGACGTCTTCCAGTAGCAGGTCGACGTGCGAGGACATTACCGCGAATAGCACGTCTTCCTTCGACGGGTAATAATGATAGAGCAGAGACTTCGATGCGCCGCAGGCGCGGGCGATGTCCATCACCGACGTGCCCAGGAATCCCTTTTGCGCGAACAGGGCGGAAGCGTGATCGAGGATCGCTTCCTTGCGGTCTTCGAAATCAGCGGCCTGGGTTCTGGCCATTGGCGGGCTCTTCCTGCTTATCAAGTGTGCTCCTATCCCGACTAAGCGTTCAGGCGGCAAGGTCAAGTCGCAGCACGGTAATGTCAATGCATACGCACCGCGTTGACGGCTAGGGTTTGAAAGGTAGGGCGAGGCGATAGTTCGCTTTGGTACTGTGAGGGTAGCTTCACGAAAGCACGCCGAGCCCTCAGGTCGCGATTTGATGCTGCAGCGGAGGTCGCAACATTCCATTCCGCCATGGCAGCGGGTCAGAAGGTTCGCATGGCTTGTCTGGAGACCCGGTGACGCTGCAGGTTGAATGTTTAGTTGATTGCTGAGTGGGCGGTGACGTGATGTCGTGGACGACCTCCGCACCAGCGTAGCTGTGGCTTGATGTTACCCGTTGAGTTCGAACGACAGCAAATTTTTAAAGCGAAAAGCGTCTAGAAAACTAGGGGCTGTTCAGGCAGACGGTTCTTAAGAACTGAAAACGTTACCAAACATCCCGCGCCCAAGATCCTGTCGCGTGTGGTGGCAATCATGCTGTTGCGCAGAGGTGTTGAAGCCCTACTGGCTGGAGGGAGCGTCAGCGAGGCAACTGCAAGTGCTCTCGAAGAATGGCATCCGCAGTCCAAATTGCTTGCCAAGTTTCTACCCTGCCGAGGTCAGCTGCCTCGATGCGTTCGGGCCACCGGTCCTCAATCAGGCGATGCAAGCTTTCCCATCTACCATCATCAAGCAGGAATCGAGAGTCGATCGCCGCCAATCCCACTGCCTCCGTTTGCACGCGCAGCCGCAAACAAGCAGGCCCTCCGCCGTTTCGCATCGACTCGCGTACATCGATCACTTCCAGTTTTTCGACCGGTCCTCCGCCAGACACAAAGCGACGGAGCCATCGTCGCACCGAATCGCATTCCTGGGTTTCGGTCGGGACAATGAGCGCCATTCCCCCTGCGGGCAAAGTGACCAATTGCGAGTTAAACAGATAGGAACCGACAGCGTCCCCAGCGACACCTGATCAGCTGGCACCTCTATGATTACGCAGCCAGGAATGTTCTCCTGGATGAACGCGTAGACGCTCTCCTTGTCCTCGAAGGCCTGTTCATGTGCGAGAAGCACATGTTCATTTGCTACAGCCACTACGTCATTGTGGAAGGCCCCAGCCTCGATTGCCAATGCACTCTGGCGGGCCAGCAAAGTCCGCCGGCTATCGAGCCCGTGAAGGCGCGCGATTGCCTGAGATGCACGGCGGTCCTGCCTTGCCGGAAAGCCATGAGCCTTGCGTTCACCAAAGACGAGGATCTCAATCCCTGGGGCCCCGTGCTGCGGCGCCATCCGCATGTGATTGGCTGCCCCTTCGTCGCCGAAGCAGGCTGGGATGGGCTCGTGAACTGCGAAATGGCGCTGATCGACAAAGATGTGGCGCAGCGTGTCCAAGGTTTCTCGCCACTCCATCGAACGGTGCGGCATCGTCGCGAGATTCGCCACGGTCAGGTGGCAACGGCCATCGGAGGTGTCCGGTGCGGGCGAGACAGTCGCGGCATTGGCCGTCCACATGGCGGAAGCGGACATGGCATTGGCCAGCAAGGCTGGATCCTCTGCCCACGCCGCTGCGCAAACTTTTTCGTCAGTTCCCTTGAAGCCTAGCCGACGGAGGAACCAGGTGTCGGGACGCCTCTGAGGAGGCAGAAACCCCTGATGCAAGCCAAGATCCATGAGCCTGCGCATCTTGTTTAGGCCTTGCAAGGCGGCCTGACGAGGAAAGGAAACCAACCCTGAGTTTTGGTGGCTGGCAAGATTGCCGAAGCTGAGGCCGCCGTAGTTGTGGGATGGACCAATCAGCCCATCGAAGTTGATCTCGAAAAACCCCCTCATGGGCGATTGAGTCCCTTCATTTCGATCGGAACAAGGTCCGACGTCTCGAGGCTGGCGACCGGCCAGGCGACATAGTCCGCTGCATAGAAGGCACTGGGACGGTGATTCCCGAGGCGCCGATTCCGCCGAACGGTGCGCTGGAGGCAGCTCCGTTGGTCGGGCGGTTCCAGTTTACCACGCCTGCCCTGCTATTCTGCCAGAATCGCCGATAGAGCGCTTCATCGCCGCCGACGAGGCTCGCAGCGAGGCCGAACCTAGTATCATTGGCTACCGCCATCGCAGCGTCGAAATCCGTCACACGCAGGATCTGCAACAGGGGGCCGAAATACTCCTCGTCCACGACTTTTGTTCCGGTCACATCAACAATCGCAGGTGTGAGGAAAGGCTTATCCTCGACCAGCCGTTGAAGAGGCACGATGGTTTTTGACGATCGCGCGGAAAGGCCGCGCGCAGCCGCCAGCAGGCGGTCAGCAGCAGCGTTGTCAATCACCGGCCCCATGAAAGGCTCCGGATCATCGAACGGCGCCCCAATCCTCATTTGCCGAGTGAGTTCGACCAGGCGGTCTACCAAAGCATCTGCCTGCGCCTGTCTTACGATCAGCCGCCGAGCGCAGGTGCATCGTTGTCCCGCTGACAAGAACGCCGACTGAATGACAATGCTGGCCGCTGCAGACAGATCGTCCGCGTCCCAGACTATCAGAGGGTTATTACCGCCCATTTCCAAGGCCAGAATTTTGTGCGGTGTTTCGGCAAACTGCCTGGCGAGCGCCGCACCGGTGGTCGCCGAACCAGTGAACAGGAGTCCGTCAATGTCTGGGTGAGAGGCGAGGTCCCGACCCGTTTCCGAATTTCCCTGGACGACCTGCAGCACTTTATCGGGCAGGCCTGCCTCGCACCAGAAGTCGGCCAGCAATTCACCCGTCGCCGGGGTAAACTCGGAGGGCTTGAAGACGATGGTGTTTCCAGCCAACAGGGCGGGGACGATGTGGCCGTTAGGCAAGTGGGCAGGAAAGTTATACGGCCCGAGTACGGCGAGGACCCCATGTGGTTTGTGGCGCACCGCCTGCTGGACACCTTGAACCTGCCCCTCACGATCTCCCGTTCGCGTGATGTATGCTTCGACCGAAATCTCGACCTTGGCTGCGACGCTTGCGACCTCCGATTCTGCTTCCCAGTATGGTTTTCCGGTCTCCCGCGAGATGACTGTCGCTAGTTTGGCCCCATTTCGCAGCACGACCTCACGGAAAGCCTCAGCTACGCGTACACGCTCAGCGAAAGTGGTCTGAGCCCAGCCGCGCAACGCATCTCGCGCCATTCTTACGGTCGCATCTGTCCGTCCGATCGGACCTTGCCAGACAAGCTCGCCGGTACAAGGATCGAACGATAGAAGTTCAGAATTCGACATGGGCTACCTCTTCCCCAACCTCGGCAAACCGCTCCCCCTGGCGTGTAAGACCAGCAGGATCGCTGCTCGTGTGATCAACCCAGCAACGAAAGTCCCTTCCGCTACCCTTTGACATTAGGGCTGGCCGTCCTTTCGGCTGATTGCCGAGAGACGCGACGACCCCGCATTCCCGATCCGCTATCGCCTTCAAGTCCGACGCGCGGCATTCCACAACCGGACCTGCATCGAAGATGTCGACGTGTTCTGTCAGCCTGAAGCCTTCGTTCATCAGCAGCTTAAGGGCGGGAGCGCTCGATTCATGGACCTTGCCGATGAGCGGGCGCACGGGTTGCGGAAGCATCGAGACGTAGATGGGGTACTTCGGCATGAGGTCAGCAATGAATTGGTTGCCGTTAATGCCGCCATATCGGTCAGCCTCGGCGAGGGGCATGTGGAAGAAGTTGCGCCCCACGCTATCCCAGAAGGGAGTTGAGCCGTTCGGTGCGACCCAGCCGCGCAGCTCAGCCATGATGCGACAGCTGAACCGGTTAGGGAACTGGCCTATCAGCATGTAGCGGCTGCGGGCAAGCAGACGGCCGGTGCCATTTGCCCTGCAGGCGGAGTGCAGGAACAGGCCGCCCACTTCGGTGGCTCCCCCGAAGTCATTGCTCAAATGCAGCATGTCCTCGCAATAGCGCTGCCCGAGCTCCCTGCTGTGGTGGACGATCTGCGTGAGGCGATAGGTGTAGAAGGGCCAAGTCTGGCCCACCTTGCTGAATAGGCAGGCGGTGCCTGCAATGCTGCCTGTGCCATCATCCAATACCAGCAGATACAGTTCATTTTCTGGTTGTGCGATGTCGCGATCGAATGCGTCGATGGAACGCTCTATGCGTTCGCCAAGAGCTTTTCGGTTCGATAGCCGCCTTGCGGGCCTGGTTGGGCTTTCGCCCTCTGCCTGCTTGGCACGGCATAAGCGACTGGAAAAGCTTGGCGTAATTACAGGATACCGGACCGAGATCGCACTAGCCCTGATCAGGCCAAGCATCCGGGTAATGATCGAGATGCGTCTGGCACGTCACTCGACCGATGATTTTAGGCACCTCGAGATGCTGTTGAGAGAAGATAATCGTGTGCTCGAAGCAGCTGAAATCAGCGGAAAAATGGATTACTATGCCTCGCTTTGCTTGCGAGACATGAATGAGTTGCGTGATTTCATAGACAATCTCACCGGAAAGGCACCGGTTATCGAGGCTGTCAACTCATTCGTAGTCCTACACATGGCGAAAAGTCCAATCGTCCCCCGCTTGAATAGGACGGTGTAGCTCGGCAGTGGAGATAGTATACGGACTCTGGGGCCACCGATAATTACGCTCAACAATGTGCGAAAGTACTGACGACGGGCTGGGAACGTCGATTCCAGCTTTTTCCCTGAATGGGGTAAAGCTGGCGACAAAGATCACGCTCTAGGCTCAGGACCCATCGATCGGCAGGCAACGATATGATTCAGGCTCCGCGAGGAGACTGAGCACGAGTGACCTATATTGGCTGACGGACGAGAAAATGGCGCGTCTGTTGCCGTGTTTTCTCAAGAGCCACGGCAAGTCACGGTCCGACGACCAACGGGTGCTGGGCGGGATCATCATAGTCAACCGGACCGGACTGCGCTGGCGGGATGCACCCAGAGAATACGGGCCGCACAAGACATTGTATAACCGCTGGAAGCGGTGGGGCGAAATGGGCGTGTTCACTCGGATGATGGAAGGCCTGTCCGCCCAGAGGGCCGAGCCGCAGACCGTCATGATCGACGCGACCTATCTCAAGGCCCACCGCACGGCGTCCAGCCTTGGGGTAGAAAGGGGATCTCAGGCGTCTGATCGGACGGACCAAGGGCGGCCTGAACACCAAGTTGCATCCCGTGACTGATGCCAAGGGCCGCCCTTTCAGCTTCTTCATCACGGCCGGCCAGCACAGCGATTACGCCGGTGCAGCGGCCTCGCTCGACGATTTGCCCAAGGCCAAGTGGATGCTCGCCGGCCGTGGCTATGACGCGGACTGGTTCGGAGATGCGCTGGGGCTGCCATCAAACCTTGCATTCCGGGGCGAAAATCCCGATTTCTGCCCCTCGAATACGACAAGAGGCTGAACAAACGGCGTAACCGCATCGAGATCATGTTCGGCCGCCTGAAGGACTGGCGCCGCGTGGCAACGCGCTACGACCGCTGCCCAAACGTCTACTTCTCCGCTCTCGCACTGGCGGCCACCGTACTCTCCTGGCTACGATCAGCAAGTCATCGTGTAATTGCGGCTGCTTCCCTCGGACCTCGGTTGAGGCGCACACTTCTGGTTGTCGAATCCTGAAGGAAGGAAGCAGCCATGAAGCATTATGCCGGACTGGACCTGTCGATGGAAAGCACGCAGGTCTGTATCGTTGGCGAAAATGGTCGGAAGCTCGTGTCGGAGAAGGTCGAGAGCACTCCGGAGGCTTTGGCCGCGATGCTCGAACGATACTGTCCAATCGAGCGGGCGGTGCTTGAGACGGGGCGAATGTCGCCGGCAATCTGCTTGGGCCTGCGCGAACTGGGCGTTGCAGTGGTGTGCATTGATGCTCGCCAGGCGCACCAGAGCCTCAAGGCAATGAAGGCGAACAAGACCGATCCGCACGATGCCGCCGGGCTCGCACAGTTGGCACGCACCGGCTTCTACAAGGAGGTGCACGTCAAATCTCCGGCAGCGCATGGGGTGCGCAGCGTGATCACCGCGCGAAGCCATCTGGTGGAAGCGCGTGTCCGGCTCGACAACATGATCCGCGGTCTTTGCGCCACGTTCGGCTATCGCCCCGGGGCTGGGCAAGGGAAGGCATTCCTCGAGAGGATCATGCAGGCGGCACACATCCCGGGCCTTGGCGATGCAATCACATCCTTGCTGGCGGTGCGCGCGGAGTTGGTCGAGCAGATCAAGGAAATGGACCGGCGACTGCGCATCATCACCAGCCAGTCACAGGCCTGCGAAATCCTGATGACCATACCGGGCGTCGGCGTTCAGACCTCAGCCGCCTTCGCCGCTGCAGTGGATGAAGCAGGACGCTTCCGACAATCACGCGATGCCGGCGCCTATTTTGGTCTCGTGCCTCGACGCCATCAGTCGGGCGAGCTCGATTGGACAGGCCGGATCTCCAAGCAAGGGGATGGGACCGTGCGCAAGCTGCTCTACGAAGCTGCCAACTCGATCCTGACTAGGAGCCGAGAGACCTTCGCCCTGAAGACATGGGCCATGAAGATCGCCAAGCGCCGGGGCCTTAAGAAGGCTCGCGTCGCCCTGGCTCGCCGCCTTGCGGTCATCATGCATGCCATGCTGCGCGACGGCACTTTGTTCCAAGCTTGAGTTGGGGTAGAACCTGCTTGCCAGCGGTGAAGCGTCAAAGCTGATCCGAGGGCGGTGTCCCGAGAGGGAACGCAGGGACGAACGATCTGCGAAGGTAGTCAGATGGGCAGCAAAGCCCGCTTCGAGTCAATGCAACGTTCGCCTCTGTGAGACCCGATACAGCACGACCAGGCTCCGGCTCGGTCAGTGCGGACAGATCCATGAAACCCTCAAGGGATCACACCGCCCAGCTCTGCAATTACAGATCCTGAGCCTAGAGGCGATTTGGGCGACGCTCCAGCCGAGCCGTGAACCAATTATGGGCCCTTGAATTTGTCACGAATGGACGACGAGAATTGCAGGTTAGCACACCGCCAGACGGTTCATACTCATCCGCTGGCATCCAAAAAATTTGGGGGCAAATCTGGGGGCGTAAATGGATTATTAAATAGAAAAAAGATGATAATTCAATGCAAAAGGCAACAATCTCGAATCCCACCCTCTCCGCCAGCCACCTGTATCCGCCCGAAATGGGCGTGACCCTGCTTCTACATCGTTGATCTGTTCCGCAATCCCCCGCGAGGGCTGTGCTCGGTTGCTCCAGTCGGGTGCAGAAAATGCTTTTCGCGCCGGAATAAAGCTGCAACCCGTGTCGTTATGGGGGCTGTGAGGGATCACCACACGGCCAGACGAGGGGGTTACGATGAAGAATGCATTGGCTGCAGGGTCTATCCTGCTGGCAGGTGTACTGGCCGCAAATGCGGCAGCTGCGCAGGAGGCTCCGGCTCAGGCGCAGAAGGATGACGAGCCTGCGGTCTGGCGAGCAAGCGCAGGCGCAAATTACTCCGAAGGCAAGTATGGTGATACAGTGACGACGAAGGTCGTCTCTGCGCCTGTCGCCATCAAGTACCGCAAGGGCGGCTTTTCGGTCCGCCTTTCGGTGCCTTGGGTACATGTCGACGGTCCGGGCAGCATTCTCGACACGCCGCAGGGGCGCGATGCCGGTTTCGGAGATCTCAGCTCGGGCGACGATAACGGCAGCGGTGGCTCCGGAAGCGATGACTCATCGGGTTCGGGCTCGGGGGGTTCGGGCTCGGGGGTTCGGGCTCGGGGGGTTCCGGCTCGGGAGGTTCGGGTTCGGGGTCTGACGATTCCGGCTCCGGCGGTTCGGGCAGTGGCGGTTCGGGCTCATCGGGCGGCGATGATGATAGCGGCAGCGGTGGCATCATCACGCCGCCAGTGCCCGGTGCGCCAGTCTCCAACAGCCGAGGCGGACTGGGCGATGTCTCGGTCGCACTTGGCTATTCGCTGGAACTTGGCCGGTCGACCTGGCTCGATCTCGGCACGCGCGTGAAGCTGCCCACTGCGTCCAGGGCGAAACGCCTTGGCACCGGCAAGGCCGACGTTACCGTAAGCGGTGATGTCGTGCAGGATATCGGCAGCTTCAGCCTGTTTGCCGGTGCCCGCTATCGCTTTCTCGGCAAACCGGCGGGATCGACGTTGCAGGACACCTGGGGGCAAGCGGCGGAGTGAGCTACCGGCTGCCCGGCGGCACGATAGTCGGTGCCGACTACGATTGGCAGGAATCGGCCACGCCCGGTCGCATTGCCAGCAGTGAAGCGACTGGCTGGATCAACTTCGGGCTGTCACGGAAGCTGCGCATGCAGGTCTTTGCCAGCACCGGATTCAACGCGCGCAGCACAGATTTCGCCGGTGGCCTGTCGCTCAGCTGGCGCCTGAACTGAGGCCTGAACCGAGGCCAGAACCAGGGGGATTGAAGAAAATTCTGCAGCCGATGGAATAAGCGCAAATTGCTGTCGTTGTCGCCCCGATTGGAAAGAAGGGGTGAACGGACATGCTGCAGGACTTGCAAGCCCAAGGAGGCCTGATTGCACCAGGCCAGGACCTGGCCGGGACGATCGCGCGCAAGGGGCGTCCCTTGCGCGAAGATCGCCGCTCGGCTGCAAAGCACGCCTTCACCACGCGCCGCGTCGACCTTGATCTGGCGACGCGGTTGCGCAGCGATCTAAGGCCGCGCGCGGGAGATCTGGTGCTGGCGCGGGTGGCGCAGCTTGGCCAGCACCAGAAGCTTGAATCCCCCCACGGCCGCCGCGCCCAGCTTTATGTCGGCGACGAGATCATCGTCGCCTATGGCGAGCGCTACGCACCCGACCAGTTCGAGGCCATTGTGCCGCAGGACCTTTCGCCCTGTGATCTGGTTGCCGGCGGCGGCGTCGCCGGACTTGTCCTCAGTCGCCATGCGAAAATGCGGACGGCGACGCGGATCGAGCCGGTTGGCCTGCTCGCCGATGACGATGGCAAGGTCCTCAACCTCGGTTGGTTCGGGCTGCCACGCCTGACCTTGCCGCCTGTCCTGCCCCCGTCGTTGCGGTTGTCGGTACGTCGATGAACGCCGGCAAGACGACCGCTGCGGCCGGACTGATCCATGGCCTGTCGCGGGCGGGGCTCCACGTCGCTGCGACAAAGGTCACCGGGACCGGCTCGGGCGGCGATCTTTGGACCATGCTAGACGCCGGCGCGCGCTCGGTTCTGGATTTTACCGATCATGGCCACACTTCGACAGCTGGCCTGACGCTTGATCGCATCGAAAGCGTCGCGCTTTCGCTCATCGCCCACAGCGCGACCTCGAATCCCGACCTCATCGTCGTCGAAGTCGCCGATGGCTTGCTGCAGCGCGAAACCGGCGCTCTCCTGCAGTGCAAGCGTCTGCGTGAGGCGCTGCATGGCGTGCTGTTCGCCGCTGGCGATGCGATGGGCGCGGTTGCCGGCCATGACTGGCTGGTGAAGGCCGGGCACCGGGTGCTCGGCGTGTCGGGTCTGCTCAGTGCGTCACCGCTTGCCGTGCGCGAAGCCGAGGCGGCGCTCGGTTGGCCGGTCCTGTCGCTGGCCGATCTGCGCGATCCCCTGACCGCGCCGAAGATCTGCTTCGCTGGCGATGCGAAGTCATGCCTCGCCTGACATCCCATTCCATCGCGCGGCGCATGGTCGGTCCGGTTGCGGTGGCTGTTGCGCAAGGCGGTGCAACGCTGATCGGCGCAGCGCTGGTGCACCGCGCCGCGCAGCAGCCTGCCACCGCGCCGATAGCCGCGCTTGCCGTGTTTGCGCTCGTCTGCGCTTTCGGGCTGGAAGTGGCGCGCCGCAGACTGTGCGAGGCGATTGGCTGGCACGAGGTAGCGCAAGTGCGCGCCGCGCTGTTCCGGCGCATCTTGCGGGCCGACCGGTCACAAATTGCCCGCCAGCGCCATGGCGCCATGCTGCAGGTCTTCGTTGGTGACCTGTCGGCCCGGCGCCAGTGGTTGAGCGACGGACTGCCCCGTGCCGTGACAGCGCCCATCCTCGTGGCCGCGCTGCTGGCTTGGGCCGCGATGCAATCCCCGTGGCTCTGCGCAAGGATTGCGATCCTTCTCCTGCTTGGCATGGGGGTGGGAGCCGGGCTGCTGCGCCCGATGTCGCGCGCGGTTCGCGAGGTAAGGCGTACCCGCGGGCGCCTGTCCGCCTTCGCTTCCGACACCATTGCGGAAATCGCCGATGGTTCGGTTCCGCCAAGGCAGCGCGCCCGGATGCGGCGCCTTCGCCGGCGCAGCGATGACCTGAACCGTGCCGCATTGCGGCGTGCCTGGTGGACCGGAACCCTGCGCGGCCTGCCGCACCTGCTGACCAGCCTGATTGTTCTGATCGTGCTGCTCGAAGGTGGCGCCATCTCGGGAACGGTCGTGGTGATCGGCACCGCCGGCCTTGCCCTGAACGACCTGGCCCGCGCAGCGGAGCTTTGGATCCCGGCGCGGATTTCGGCGCTGCGCATCCAGCGCCTGATGCGCCTGCCCAAGGCGCCTCCGCAACCTGGAACCCTGGCGCTGGTCGAGCTTGCCGAGCCCGGACCCCGCCTTCGCCCCGCAAACAGACAGGACTGCGCATGACCGCTCTGTTCCCGATCCCGCAAACGGCTGCAATCACCATGCCCCTGCCGCAGTTCTTCACCGTGCCGGCAACGCCCGCCCGCCGCTACTACGCGGTGATCCCCGAGAACTGCGCAATCGACGCAGTCCCGCTCGTGGTGGTCCACGGGATTTCGCGAAACGCCGCTGAACTGGCGCTGCGCTTTGGCGAACTTGCGGCGTTGCACGGCATCCCGGTGATCGCTCCTCTGTTCGAGCGAGGGAGCTTCGGCAGGTACCAGCACGTGCGCGATCCTGAAGGCGCACCGCATTGCGACGATGCCCTCTTCGACATTCTTGCAGATGCGGCGGTCCGGTTCGGCGTGAATGATCGGCACTGCGACCTGTTCGGCTTTTCCGGTGGGGCACAGTTCGCCCACCGTCTGGCGATGCTCCATCCCCACCGGGTGCGACATTGCATCGCTGCGGCAGCGGGATGGTACACCATGCCCGATGCTTCGCTACCTTGGCCGCTTGGCCTTCAGGACGCACCTGTCGCGATCGATCAGGCCGCGCTCGCCAATGTCCGCTTCGACGTGCTGGTCGGCTCGCTTGACCGGCAGCAGGACAAGGCCTTGCGACGATCCGAGGCCATTGACGCCGTGCAGGGCCTCCACCGCCTGCAGCGTGCCCGGCGCTGGAACCGGGCCATGCGCAAGGCAGGCTTTTCAGGCGGCCTGACCATCATCCCCAGCCTCAGCCACGCTTTCAGCGATGCCGTCCAGCTCGGCCTCGTCCCACTTGTCCTGGATCTGCTCGGCACGCGCCGCGCCACAGTGCTCTAAACCCGAGGAAACGCGAACCATGAAGACTCTTGCAAGGGCCATCGTGCCCGCCATCGCCCTGTGTGCCTTGCCTGCCCACGCGCAAGAGGTCAAAGCCGACGAGAAAGGCCTGACGCTTGATGCCGGCCCGCTGCAACTGAACCTCGGCGGACGTCTGCATCTCGATGCCAGCGTTTTCGACGATCCCGCCCTGCAACGGACAGACGTGACCAGCACCGACGTTCGCCGCGCCCGCATCGAGCTGTCCGGCAAGGTTGGCGAGATCCTGCGCTTTCGCGTTGACCGCGAATTCGCCGGTGCCAGAGGCTGGCGCAATCTCTGGGCCTCTATCGAGCCGGTGAAGAACGTCGAGATCAAGGGCGGCAACATGATCGTGCCGTTCTCGATGGAGGATCTGCAAAGTTCGAATGCCACGCCATTTGCCGAACGCTCGATGGCCTCTGCGCTGACCGGCGGCTTCGGCCTCGGTGGCGCGATCTCCTCCGGCGGCCGGAACTGGAGCGCCAGCGTGGGTTACTTCACCGATGCCCTGGCCAACGATGAAGGCCGCACCACCGAGCGCGGAAAAGGCGTCGTGGGCAGGATCACGTTCGCGCCGGTCCGCTCACGCAAGGCGATCGTGCATCTGGGTCTCGGCGGAGAACGAAGGACATTCTCGGCGATTGAGCGCGTGCGATTTACGGCTGATCCGGGTTCTGTCTTCGCGCCCAATATCATGTCCAGCGGCACGCTCGGATCGCTCGAGACGCTTAACGCGTTGAATGTCGAAGCGGCGGTTTCGCTTGGCCCCGTGCTGGTTCAGGCACAGTCCCTTTCGCTGAAGCTCAATCGCACCTTGCGGGACAATCGCAGCTTCAACGGCCAGACCGTCCAGGTCGGCTGGATCGTGACCGGGCAGCGCCATGCCTACAGTGCATCGAGCGGGATCTTCGGCGGCCCGGAACGTCGCAAGGGCGGCGGCGCGCTGGAATTGGCGGTGCGCTACAGCCGCCTTGATCTGGTCGATGGCACTTTCGACAGGGGCATTGGCCGCGCGCTCAGTGCCAGCGCAATCTGGACGATAAGCACCAATCTGCGGCTGCTGGCCACATACACCGACAACCGCGTCCGCTTCCCGAGCGGGGGGCGCCGGTGACGAACCACGTGGGCGTCCTGCGCGCTCAACTGAGTTTCTAAAGCGGAGCCTTTCGGGTTGGCTTCCGCCGGGGCGGTCACCTGCTGGGGTGGCCGCCCCATTCCTTTGCGATCAGCGCCTGCTCGGCAGCCGCATCGAGCGGATCGGCCAGGTTCAGGCGGCGATGGGCAGCGTCCAGCACGGCATCATCGGTTCCGGCTGCGACCGCATATTCGCCGGTGCCTGCGGAAGTGCCACCTGCGCCCTGCGCTTCGATCGTCCAGAAGCCTTTCGTGTCGCGGCAGGCCAGGGCCACCTTGCCACCTTCGCCAAATTCGCGGCACCAGCGCCCATCGGCAGCGCGCGCGGTAAGCGCTGGCGTGATCTTGCGGCCATCGGGCAGCTCTGCCGAAGCCAGCGAAGGTGTCCGGTCAAGCGCGAGAGAAAGAGGATCGCGGTCAGGCGATCCGCCGCGAGGAGCCAGCACCAGCGCCGCTACAAGGCTTGCCGCGATTGCGCCACCCAACGGCAGGGCATGGCGTTTCCACCATGGCGCATTGTCATTGGCCGCCAAGGATGGGGGCGGAGGCGGAACCACAATGGGAGCCGGTTCGACAAGGCCGAGCCGTTCGAGCATTGCCGCATCGATTGGCGCCTCTGCCACCGGCGCAAATGCCCCGGCAATCAGGGCGTCGTTTGCGCCCCATTCGTCCGCGAGCGTCCTGAGTTCGGGGTTGGCGGCAAGTTCCGCCTCGAACGCTTCAAGCTCTGTGCCGTGAAGCTCGCCATCGAGCCAGGCGGCAAGCCGTTCTTCGCGCGAAAGGGTCATGGTTGGGCATCCTTTTGCGCAAGTTGCGTTTCGCCAAGGCACGAGGCGATCCTGGCCCGGGCACGGGCCAGACGGCTCATGACCGTGCCCACCGGCACCTCAAGCGCTTCGGCTGTATCGCGATAGCTGCGGCCTTCGATGACCACGAGGGCAAAGACAGCGCGCTGATCGTCGGGCAGTGCCTGCAGCGCGCGCTGTGCAGCGGACAGTTGCGAGCGGTTCTCGACCGTTTCGCGCCCATCGCTGCCGGCAATGCCGTGAAGGGCATCGACGTCGATTGCCGTGCCGCGCCGCCGGGCAGCGCGCGTGCCGTCGATGTGAATGTTCTGCGCGATGCGATACATCCAGCTGTCCAGCCGCGTGCCCGGTTCGAACTGGTCGGCACGCCGGAGCGCCCTTTCAACCGTGGCCTGCATCAGATCGTCTCCATCGGTGGCGTTGCCTGCCATCGCCTGGCAGAACCGTCGCAGGCGCGGCAATGCGGCGACGATCGACGCCCGCATGCCTCCTGCATCGTGATCTGCCTGCTCCATCCATGCCCCCACAACGTCTTGCGCGTCCGGCTATTCCAACCCGCCCCCTGTCGCGCTACAAAAAAGTTGCCGACCATCGGAATAGCAAGCACTTGCAGTCGTTGTCGGCGCGTATCAAGCAGGATTTGATCCATGAACATGCGCGCCATTCTGTCCGGAATTGTCATCGGGTTGCTTGCCGCGCCCGCGTTCCCGCATGACCGCGACCCGCCCGAGACGCAGCGCGCGCAGGAACGGCTGGAGCGCGAGCAGGAGCGTGCGGCCCAGCGTGCGGAAGAGCGGGCCGCCCGCTTCGAGCGCGATCGCAGCCGCATCGAAGAGCGGGAATTGCGCGAACCGGCCAAGGCCGCCGAGGACCTCGCGAAGTTGGAAGCCGATCGCGCCGAGAATGAAGCCAAGGCTGCCGAGGATGCCGAAAAGGCCGAGGCAGACTACGAGAAGGACCTGGCCGAAGCGGCCGAGGATGAGCTCGAGGATGCCGCAGAGCTTGCCGGGCAATCCGACGACGACCGCGTGGAACGGGGCAGCAGCGCCGAAATCCGCGACATCGCCGATGGCGAACGCGCCGAGCATGACGAGCGCGGATATCCGGTTCGGCGCGGCGAGGTCTTTGCCCTGGATATGCCCGAAGGCGTGCTCGCCCAGATCCAGCGTTCCGGTTACCGGATCATCGAGCGGACCCGCCTCGAAGCGCTCGACCGGGACCTGCTGCGCCTTGCGGCCCCGGCGGCACCAGCGCAACCTTCGCCCGGGACCGCTTGCGTGAACTTGCCCCCGGCGCCACGGTGGATGTCGTCCATTACTACGGCATGGACCTGACAGCCGGCAGCAAACCGCACAAGGCACGTGAGAAAGTCATGCCAACCCGCGCCAACGAAAGCTTTTCCATCGGCGTGATCGACACCGCAATCGCCTCGCATCAGGCGCTCGCCAAGGCCAGGATCATTGCGTGGAGCGAAGGGGCAACGCCGCAGGCGCAGGCCCGGCATGGCACGGCAGTGGCCTCGCTACTGGCCAGCGCCGGTCGTCCCACGATTTACAGCGCCAACATCTTCAGGGGGCCCGTGGATCGCCCATATACCTCTGCCGAAGTCATCGCCGCGGCGCTGGAATGGACCTTGCTTCAAGGCGCCCCGGTCATCAACATGAGCCTGGCCGGTCCGCGCAACGCCATTCTCGATCGCCTCATCCGTGATGCGGTGAAGACGGGCAGGGTGGTGGTCGCCGCGGCTGGAAACGGTGGCCCCACAGCGCCGCCTTCCTACCCGGCAGCCGTTCCGGGCGTCGTCGCGGTGACAGCGGTCGATCACGATCGCCGGGTCTATCGACTGGCCCAGCGCGGCAAGCATATTGCCGTTGCCGGCTATGGGGTCGATGTCCTGGCGGCAGAGGCCGGGGGCAATCTTGCGCGGTTTACGGGCACATCGTTTGCCACGCCGGTCGTCTCAGCCTGGCTCGGGCGCTGTCGCGCGACCGGGCGGATGCCTCTGCCTGCCGGCTGCAGCTCAGGAAAGCGGCGAAGGATCTGGGGACGCAGGGTTTCGACGAGACCTACGGCTTCGGCCTGATCGAATAGCGCGACGCAAGGCTGCGGTCGCACGATTCCGTTCGGATTTGCCGTCAAAGACCGTATCAGGGAGTCGACAAGAACAAAGAACGAGGATGCCGCACTTGGAAACCCGCGATGATATCCCGGCCTTGCCGAAGCATCACCAGGCCACGCACAGCGAGAAACTGATCATCACCGCCTCATCGCTCGGCACGGTGTTCGAGTGGTACGATTTCTACCTCTACGGCCTCCTCACCGCGATCATCGCCGCCAAGTTCCTGACCGGCCTCAACGAGACGACGTCGTTCATCATGGCGCTGCTGGTGTTTGCCGCGGGCTTTATCGTCCGCCCGTTCGGCGCGCTGGTGTTTGGCCGCATCGGCGACATGGTCGGAAGGCGCTACACGTTCATCGTCACGCTGCTGGTCATGGGCCTGTCGACCTTCCTCGTCGGTTGCCTGCCGACGTACGAAAGCGTCGGCGTCGCCGCGCCGATCATGCTGGTCGTGCTGCGCATGTTCCAGGGCCTTGCCTTGGGCGGCGAATATGGCGGCGCGGCGACGTACGTTGCCGAACACGCGCCCGAGGGCAAACGCGGCCTCTATACCAGCTGGATCCAGATCACCGCCACGGCGGGGCTGGCCATGGCGCTGCTGATCGTCATCCTCGTACGCTCGCCCGTCACCGGCGTTGGCGAGGAGGCCTTCAGGGACTGGGGCTGGCGCGTCCCGTACCTGCTGTCAGGCCTGTTCCTGGGCATCGGGCTGTGGCTGCGTCTGAAATTGCATGAATCGCCCGTGTTCCAGAAGATGAAGGCAGAAGGCACCTCGTCCAAGCGCCCGCTGTCCGAAGCCTTCGGCGAATGGAAGAACCTGAGGATCGTGCTGATCGCGTTCTTCGGCGCCATCGCCGGGCAGGCGGTAGTCTGGTACACCGGCCAGCTCTACGCGATGTATTTCCTCGAAAAGATGCTCAAGGTGGATGGTCTGACGGCCAATACCCTGATCATCATCGCGCTGGCCTGCGCCACGCCGTTCTTCCTGTTCTTCGGCTGGCTCTCGGACAAGATCGGTCGCAAGAAGATCATCCTGGCAGGCTGCGCGCTGGCGGCGCTGACGATGTTCCCCGCGTTCAAGGCGCTTACCGCAGCGGCCAACCCCGCGCTCGCCCGCGCGCAGGCAAACGCACCGGTCAAGGTCCTGGCCGACGCTGCCCAATGCTCCTCGCAGTTCGATCCCGTCGGCGCCAACAAGTTTGACGGCACCAGTTGCGACATCGTCAAGAACGCTCTGGCCAAGGCCGCGGTGAACTACGAGAACGTCGCCGCGCCCGCCGGAACCCTTGCCTCGATCCAGATTGGCGCGACCACCGTGGTCGCCCCCGATCCGGCCCGGCTTTCGGGCGAGGAAAGGAAGGCGGCTATCGCCGCTTTTGCCGCGCAGGTGACCAGCGACCTGGCGACTGTCGGCTACCTCGGCAAAGCCAACCCGGACGAGATCGACAGGCCGCTGGTCGTGGCGATCCTGTTCTACCTCGTGCTGCTGGTGACAATGGTCTACGGCCCGATCGCGGCAATGCTGGTGGAACTGTTCCCCAGCCGCATCCGCTACACCTCGATGAGCCTGCCATACCACATCGGCAATGGCTGGCTCGGCGGCCTGCTGCCGGCCATCGGCTTTGCCATGGTCGCGGCCAACGGGGATATCTACTACGGCTTCTGGTACCCGGTCATCGTCGCCGCTGCCACTTGCGTGATCGGCCTCATATTCCTGCCGGAAACCTACAAGCGCAGTATCGACGAATAGCCTTGCGTGAGGGGGCCTTCAGGCAAGGCCCCCAAACGCCGACTACCGCTCGAGCCTGTCTAATATCGTCTGCCACGACACCAGCTTGAAGTTCTGCGCGCGTGGCGCATTATCGCCATCCTGCGCGACGAACAGGCCAGCAGGGAAGGCCGGGCCAAAGTCACCCGGCACTAGTTCGATCCCGTCGGTATCGCTGGTTGCGCCGAACTGCCCTGCGGCGATGCGGAAGCGTCCTTTCGGTGCGGCTGTCACAAGGTCGAACAGCGCATAGGCATTGTCGCCTTGGCTCGATGCCACGAGCATGCCGCCATCCCGGCCTTCGGGTGCCAGCGCCAGCCCTTCGACATCGGCTGCCAGCCCCTTTTCCGCGCCCACCATGGCAAACGCTTCTGCCCGCAGCACGGCGCTGCGCAGATCCACCCGCCAGATGCCGACATCTTCCTCGGCAACATAGAGCTGGCCCGTCCGGTCATCGACCACGCAACCCTCGGACTGGGTGCGGAAACGGACCGAGCGCAAGTGCCGCGCCGTGATCGTGCCACCAGCCGCTTCCAGCGCGCTTTCTGCCACCGTGCCATCCTTCAGCACGACATAGGCCCGCGCCAGTTCACCCGACGCCAAGGCCTTGCCCATGCAGAAGCCATAGGCTTCGGCCGGAGCATGGCCGGCGTCCAGAAACGCCAGCGTGCCAAGGCTGCTCAGCTTGCCACTCGCGCCATCCAGACGGAACAGCGCGATCTTCGGTTCGGTCAGGTCACTGCGGTCGCTTGCCGCTACGAGGACGAAGCCGGGGCGCAATTCGCGCAAGTCGACATTGTTGAGCGCGCCCGCTGCCACGAAATCGCGCACCTTGCCGTCCAGCCCATAGACATAGAGCCCGGCCTTCTTGTCGGTGCCGACGATCAGGCTGGCCGCGGGATCGGCAGGATTGCGCCAGATTGCCGGGTCATCGGCGGCATCGGCATTGGCAGACCCGACCGGCGCGGTCTCGCCCGTCGCTGCCACGTCTACCGCCGGATAGAATGGACGCGGAAACTCCGCCACGCTGGCGCAGGCAGAAAGGAACAGGACCGGGAGCAATGCCCCCGATCCTGCCGTGACGAACCTGGGCAGCGCGGCCATCAGAAGTTGATCCGCACGCCCGCCGCATAGCGACGACCGAAGCGTTCGTATTCGATGGTGTAGATGTCGGTGTGCGGCGTCGGCGTGCCGGTCGCAGTCAACAGGTTGCCCGGCTCGGAATAGCGGCGGCCCGGCTTGTTCAGCAGGTTCGAGGCATCGAAATAGACCTCGAAGTTCTTCGTGATCGCATAGCGGGCCGAGAAGTCCATCTCGTCGTCGGCTGCCCAATAAGTGTCGCCAGCGTCGGTCAGGTCATCGGCATAGCCATCAAGCCAGGTGCTGCGGCGCTGGTACTGCAGGCGCAGCGACAGGCCGTACTTCTCGTAATAGGCGCCCAGGTTGTAGACCCAGTCGGACGTGCCGGGCAGGCGCACCTTGCGGGCAGGGACATCGCCCACCGCAGGCTTGGTCACCTCGCTGTCGTTGTACGTCAGGTTCGCGCTCACGCCGAAACCACCCATGAAGTCGGGCAGGCCGAGGCTTTCGGTCCATGGTTCCAGCTGCAGCTGCGCGGCCACTTCGAAGCCGAAGATGCGCCCGTCACCGCCGTTGGTGATGCCGGTGAAGGTGTACTGCGAACGATCGACGCCGCCGCTGTTGAGCACGTCCGAATTGAAGGTCCGGCGCTGCGAATAGAGCACGTCCTCGACCTTCTTGTAGAACACGCCGGCCATGAGATAACCCTGCGGACGCACGTACCATTCGAAATAGGCGTCCACGCCATAGGCGCGCTCGGGCTTCACGCCGGGATTACCGCCGGAAATGGTCAGGTTGGCGTCATTCACCGTCACGTTGGGGCGGATCTGGTCATAATCAGCACGCGCCGCACCGCTGTTGAACGAGAGCCTGAGCTTCTTGTCCTCGGCCAGGTCGTAATTCACGTGCAGGCTGGGGAAGGCGAGGGTCTGGCTCGCCTCGGCGGTGACCAGACCTGTGGTCCCGGCAATATTGGCCTCGGCAATGCCACGGTTCTTCACATGCTCGACGCGAACCCCGCCGACCACCGAACCCCAGTCATAGCGCAGCGTGCCCATGGCGAAACCGGCAAAGACCTGCTCGCGCACGTCATAGATGTTCGCGGTATTGGGCGTGAAGGTAAAATTGGCGCGCGCGGCGTCGGCATACTGGCGCATCTTGTCGGTATCGAAATAGCGGAAGGTGTAGCCCATCGGGATCTTGCCGAGGAACCCCTGATCCAGCGAGAACTGGTAGTAGTCGGTGGGGATGCCGATCTTGGCGAAGTCGCCAGCCGCCGTCAGCGAGATCTGGCTTTCGTCCACCACCTTGGTGCGCTGGTCGAACTGGAAGCCCAGCTTGAAGGTTGCATCACCACCCAGGAAGCTGGTGTCCTTGGCCACGATCAGGCGGCCGGTATAGGCCTTCGTCGTGTCCACCGCGTCAAGCAGGCGAAGCTCGGCCAGTGGCTTGGTGAACGTGTCGATTGCGCTGACGGCAGTCCCGGCGGTGTAGCGCGTCGGGCTGGAAAGCTGCACCGTCGTGAACAACCGTGGCGTGTTGCGCAGCGGGTTGGTGAAGTCATAGGCCACGGTCGGGCGGGCAGAGCGGGTGGAAGGGCTGTTCCAGCGCGCTTCGCCCACCACAGACCGGTCGTCCTTGGACTCGGTATAGTTGCCCAGCCAGTTTACCTTCCAGCCTTCGCCGAACTCGTGGGTGCCTTCCAGCGTGTTGGTGAAGATCGACTGGCGGAACGCGCGCAGGGTGGAGCGCTGGTTGATGTCGATGCCATAGACCGTGCCCTTGAGCGGCGTATTGCCGATGCAGACGTCGGCATAGCCGGTGGTGGTCGGCGTGGTGTTGATCGTGGTCGGGCAGGCGGCCGCACTGTTCGAAAGATCGCCCTGCTTGTCATCCATGTCGAAGATGTAGTTGTCGCGCGCTTCGTCGTCGGTGAAGATCGTGTAGACCGACCGCAGCGAAATCGTGTTCTCGCTGTCAGGCTTCCAGTCCATGCGGCCAGAGACCGACCAGTTGCGGCGGCGCAGGCGATAGAGCTTGTTCTCCGTCTCGCGCGCCCAGAAGCGGGTGCCGTTGCCGGGGCGCTGGTCCTGCGAAACGCGCTCCCAGTCGATCTCGAAATTGTCGGTGATCATGTTGCGTTCGAAGAAGCTGCCCGAAAGCAGCACGCCGATCTCGCCGTCACCCGCCTTGAAGCGATCGGAAACGACCAGCGATCCTTCGTATTCGCGGCGGTCGCCCAGCTCGGCGTAACCGATCCCGGCCTTGCCCTGAACGTGCAGCCCGGCGAAGTCGAAGGCCGAGCGGGTGATGACGTTGACGTTGCCCGAAACCGTCTCGCCCGGCATGTCCGCCGTCACCGCCTTTGAAACGATGACCTGCTTGGCAATTGCCGAGGGGATCGAATCGAACCGCGCATCGCGGCCCTCGGGGCTGACGACGTTGATCCCGTCGAAGCTCAGCGTGGTCCAGTAGTTGGGCGCACCGCGCAAGCTGATATATCGCGCCTGGCCCTGGTCGCGCTCGATGGCAACGCCCGGCAGGCGGCTGGTGGCTTGCGCGATGTTCTGGTCGGGCAGGCGGCCGACGCCATCGGATGATAGCACCGTTACCAGCGAATCCGACTTCTTCTGGACGTCGAGCGCGGCGGCTTCGGATTCGGCGATCGGACGTTCGCCCGTCACCACGATCGGCGCCTCGGCGCTCTCTTCCGCGGCAAGGTCTTCGGCAAAGGCTGGCGTGGCAGCGAGCGCGGCAACCGAACCCAGCAGCATCGCACGAAGCAGAGTGCGGCTGCGCGCCGCGGAAAACACAGATGTCATGGTAAGCCCCCTGAATGACTTGGCTGGGGGAGCCCCTAGGCACTGCGTTTGACGGTCACGCGACAGTTCGAAGGCAGAACGAAGAATGCGTTTCAAACAGCCGTAACAATTGCGGAAAGTCGGGCGCGTGGTCCGGTCACACGCGACAAACTGTTACGCAAATGTCAGGCGGCAGGCGTGCTGCAGTGCTGCACCAGCTCGCGCAGGTCGCGCGCCGCGCTGTCGCCGACAAGGTTGGGGTCGGGGCTGTCGATCACGATCGTGCCGCCCTTGGCCCGCAGCCGCACCTGGCCGAGCACCCGCGCCGATCCCGCGCTCAGGCGTCGGCACAGCCGCGCCGCATGGCCCAGCGTCCGCGCCTCGAACAGCAGGTCCTGCGAGGCGAGGGCGCTCCATGGCACCTGACCGGCGCCGCCCTTGCCAAGGCTGGCGCGCAAGGCGCTGGCCAGCGCGGCGCGCCCGGCGTTGTCCAAGCCCACCCAGCGCTTCTGCAGGCCCCACTCCGTCGGCAGCTCACGCCGCAGGTTGGGCTCGACCCGGCCCGCAGCCAGGCACAGCATCACCGCCGCCCGCCCGACCGGAGTCTCCGCCAGCGGCGCAACCTCCTTTATCGCCGCCACCGTCGCCTCGACCAGCGCCGCATCGACGCCCATTGGCTCCACGAAGGCGCTGACACCGGCGAGCAACGGGTCCTCGCGCTGCGCCGCGTCGGGCAGCGATCCGAACAGCACGCCCTCGCGCAGGCCCCATGACGAGAACACGATGCCCTTTGGCTCCAGCTTCTGCAGCAGCACCGCCAGCAATGCCGCCGCGTCGGGAATGCTCGCCGCGCGGCTTGCCGAAACGCCATCGATCTGCCGCAGCGCCTGCCCCCGCCGCGCAAACCGCCTGGCCAACTCCAGCGCCTTGGCGGCATCGAGTGCAAAGCCGTGCGTGTCATCCAGTGGCCAGCCCAGTTGCACCATCATGGCGCGGCCCAGCGCGCGCATCGATCCGCCGACCAGATAGAGCGTCGCCTCTGGCTCAGCGACCCAATCCGCCCCCGCCAGCATCCGGCTGATTTCGCGCACGAACACCCGGTCGCCCCGCGCCCGCAACGGCGGCAGGCGCAGCGAGCCCAGCGGCAGACTCACCCCATGGCTCGTTCCGCCATCGGCAATATCGACCAGTTCAAGACTGCCGCCGCCGAGGTCCCCGACGATGCCCGAGGCCCCCGGAAACGCGCCAAGCACGCCCGTCGCGCTGGTCTCGGCTTCCTCGACGCCCGAGAGCAATCGCGGTTCAAAGCCGATCTCGCGAATGCGCGCCAGAAACTCCGGCCCGTTGGTCGCATCGCGCGCCGCCGCCGTCGCCACCACGTCGACGCGCGGCACTTGCGCCAGATCGATCAGCGCCTTGTAGCGCCGCAGCGCCGCCAGCACGCTGTCCACCGCCTTGTCGGAAAGCCGGCCCGTCTCGGCCACATGCTTGCCAAGCTTGGCTGTCACCTTCTCATTGAGCAGCGTCACGGGAGCACGCGGCGGCCCGCCATAGACCACCAGCCGCACGGTGTTGGAGCCGATGTCGATGATCGCGCGCGATTGCGCCCAATCGTAGATGGTGGTTTGAGCCTTCACTCAGCCACGGTTAGCCGCGCCGCGCCGCAACGCAAGCTTTGGAACCTTTCTTCCCTTGGAAAGCGCTGCACCACGCCCGGAAAGCGACGGGTTGGTCATGAAATAGCCGTGGAGGTTGAACGAGGGGTCGCCCTTCTCGAACCGCTCGTACTCGCCGTCCGGTCCCAGTTCCCAGCTCTGTTCGGTATCCAGCAGGTTGGCCAGCATCACCTGGTCGAGGATCTGATCGTGCACCGTCGGGTTCTTGACCGGCACCAGCACTTCCACCCGCCGTCCCATGTTGCGGCTCATCCCGTCGGCCGAGGAGATGAACACCCGCGCCCGCTTGTTGGGCAGGTTGGCCCCGTTGCCGAAAGCCCAGATGCGGCTGTGCTCAAGGAACCGCCCGATGATCGACTTCACCTCGATCGTCTCCGAAAGCCCCGGCACGCCAGGCTTGAGGCAGCAGATCCCGCGCACCACCAGCCGGATCTCCACGCCCGCCATGCTGGCAAGGTAGAGCCGGTCGATCAGGTCAGGGTCGGTCAACTGGTTGAGCTTGGCCCAGATCGTGGCGGGACGGCCCTTGCGCGCCAGCGTGACTTCACGCTCGATGCATTCGTACAGCCGCTCGCGCAGGTTGATCGGACTGATCGCCAGCAGTTCGGTCTGCTTGGGCTCGACATAGCCGGTGACGAAGTTGAACAGCTGCCCGGCATCACGGCCCATGCGCGGGTCGGCAGTGAAGAATGACAGGTCGGTATAGATGCGCGCGGTGACCGGATGATAGTTGCCGGTGCCGAAGTGGCAGTAGGTGCGATATCCGCCACCTTCACGCCGCACCACCATGCTCACCTTGGCGTGAGTCTTCCAGTCGACGAAGCCGTAGATCACCTGAACGCCCGCGCGTTCAAGCTGCGCGGCCCACATCAGGTTCTGCTCCTCGTCGAAGCGGGCCTTGAGTTCGACCACTGCCGTCACTGACTTGCCGGCCTCTGCCGCCGCGATCAGCGCTGCGATCACGGCGGACTGTTTCCCGGCGCGATAGAGCGTCTGCTTGATCGCCACCACGTCGGGATCGGCCGCAGCCTGCCGCAGGAAGTCGATCACCACCTCGAAGCTCTCGTAAGGGTGGTGGATCACCAGATCCTTCTCGCGGATGGCAGAGAAGCAATCACCGTCATGTTCGAGAATGCGTTCGGGGTAGCGCGGGTTGTAGGGATCGAACTTCAGATCCTGCCGGTCCTCCTCGATCACCGCAGAAAGCCCGCTGATCGCCAGCAGGCCCCGGCTCTTGATCACCAGCGCATGATCGAGCCGCAATTGCTCGCGCAGCAGTTTTTCGGCAGCGGCATCGAAGTTTTCCTGCAAGTGCAGCAGGATCACCTTGCCGCGCCGCCGCCGCTGGATCGCAGTACGGAAGTAGCGGACGAGGTCCTCGGCGTCTTCCTCCACTTCGATGTCACTGTCGCGCAGCACGCGGAACGTGCCGTCGCCCAGGATCTTGAAGCCGGGAAACAGCAGCGTCGCATGGCGCCGCACCAGTTCCTCGATCCCCATCCACGAAGCCCGGCTACCCGGCAGACGGACGAAGCGGGGCAGGGCAGGCGGGATCAGGATCATTTCCGTCACCGGCGCACCGTCCGCGGTGCGCTGCAGCTGGAACAGGATTCCGGTGCCCTGATTGGCGATGAAGGGGAAGGGGTGCGCCGGATCGATCGCCTGTGGCGTCAGCACCGGGACGACGTGTTCCTCGAAATAGTCGCGCAGCCACTCGGCCTCACCCTTGTTCAGGGCATCGTTGTCGATGATGCGAATGCCGGCATCGGCCAGTTCGTCCTTGAGATCGGCCAGCACGTCCTGCTGCGCGTCAATCAGGTTCTTCACCGCATCGAGCAGCGCGCCCAGCTGCTGCTGCGGGGTCTGCCCGTCGATCGAAAGCTCGTCGATCTGGCGGCGCACCTGCGCGGCGATCCCTGCCACGCGGACCATCATGAACTCGTCAAGGTTGCTGCCGCTGATCGAAAGAAACCGCAGTCGCTCCAGCAGAGGGTAATCCGGGTTGACCGCCTCGGCCAGCACGCGGCGGTTGAAGGCCAGCCAGCTCAGCTCGCGATTGAAGAACCGCTCCTGCACGGGCGGCAAGCCTTCGATCTGCGTTGGAATTTCCCCTGCCGACATTACCAGAGCCATTGCGCATCTCGCGTTACAGTCCCGTGACAGTCCTGTTCCGGATGATTGCTGTCAACCAATCGTCACGCAGATGTCGCTGATCTGACGCCGAATCTCCATCATCCTGCAACAGCGCGCGCCTAGCAGGCCCTCGCCACACCGATGTGGTCTATGAGGGATAACACCATGCGTATCGTCGCCGTGCTGCTCGCCAGCACTTCGCTCATCGCTGCTCCTGCCTTTGCTGCGGAAGAAGTTGCGCCTGCCGCTGAAGCCGCCATGGCTGCGGACTCTGCCAATGCCGAGATCGTCGTCCTCGGCTCGGGCCAGACCCGCCAGGTGCAGGAACTCTCCACGCAAGAGCTGACCATCCTCGCCTCGGGCACCAGCCCGTTGAAGGCCATCGAAAAGCTGCCCTCGGTCAACTTCCAGTCGGCCGACGCTTTCGGCAACTATGAATGGTCGACCCGCGTCACCATCCGCGGCTTCAGCCAGAACCAGCTCGGCTTCAACCTCGATGGCATTCCGCTGGGCGACATGTCCTATGGCAACGCCAATGGCCTGCACATTAGCCGCGCGATCAGCCCTGAAAACATCGGCGTCACGCGCGTCAGCCAGGGTTCCGGCTCCATCGCCGCACAATCGACCAACAACCTCGGCGGTACGCTTGAATTCTTCTCGGTCGACCCCAAGGACGTGCTCGGTGCCGACGTTTCGGCATCCTACGGTTCGGCGGAAACATACCGCGGTTTCGCCCGTGTCGCGCTGGGAACGGCAGAAGGCGCGCGCGGCTATGCATCGGTCCAGTATCAGGATGGCAAGAAGTGGAAGGGCGATGGCAAGCAGCGCACCTTCATGGCCAACGCCAAGGCCGTGCTGCCGCTGGGCGAAACCGTCGATCTCGATGGCTACATCAGCTATTCCGACCGCGCCGAGCAGGACTATCAGGATCTCAGCCTCGAGATGATCGATCGTCTCGGCTATGACTGGGACAACTTCGGCCCCTCGCGCTATGCCGAAGCCATCAACATTGCCGATATTGCCGCAAATACGGGCTACAGCGGCGTCACGCCGACCAACCCCGCTGCTGGCACGACCTATCCGTCGCCGTTCGTCATCGCCGATGATGCCTATTACGATGCTTCGGGCCTGCGCAAGGATACGCTCGCCGCACTTGGCCTGACCATCCAGACCGGCGATACCGGCAAGTTCGCGATCAAGGGCTATTACCATGAGAACGACGGGCAGGGCACCTGGGGCACGCCGTATCTGGCCAGCCCCTCGGGCGTGCCGATGTCGATCCGCACGACCGAATACGACATCAAGCGCAAGGGCGTGTTTGCCTCGTGGACGGGCGAACTCGGCTTCAACAAGCTTCTCGTCGGCGGATGGTATGAAAAGAACGACTTCATCCAGTCGCGCCGCTTCTATGGCTATGAAAGCCGCACCAATCCGGGCCGCGATCACCTCGATTTCCAGCGCAACCCGTTCTTCACGCAGTGGTCCATCGCGTTCGAAACCGACACGCTGCAATACTACGTCTCGGACGATATCGACCTTGGCGATCTCAAGGTGAACCTCGGCTGGAAGGGCTACTCGGTCGACACCAACGCTTTTGCGCTGGTCAACACCAACAGCCGCGCTACCGGTGACCTCAAGGTCGAGGACTGGTTCCAGCCGCATGTCGGCCTGAACTACAAGTTCGGCAACGGTCTCGAAGCCTTTGCGGGCTTCACGCAGGTGACGCGCGCCTATCAGGCTTCCACCACCAGCGGCCCGTTCTCGTCAACGCAGGCTGGCTTCGATGCGATCAAGAACACGATCAAGCCGGAAAGCTCGGACACCTACGAGGCAGGCTTGCGGTACAACACCGGTATCGTGAACGCCTCGCTCGCTGGCTACTATGTCGATTTCCGCGATCGCCTGCTGGTCATCCCCACTTCGCTCGGCATCGTCGGAGCCACCAACGCCCTGCAGAACGTCGGCTCGGTCCGCGCGCTCGGCATCGAAGCGGCGGTGGACGTGAAGTTGCCCGGCGGCTTCGGCGCCTTCGCTTCCTATAGCTACAACGATACCACCTATCGCGATGACGTCGTCATCACCGCAGGCGGCGTTACCACCATCCGTCCCACCAAGGGCAAGACCGTGGTCGATACTCCCAAGCACCTCCTGCGCGGCGAACTGTCCTATGACAGTGACACCGTGTTCGGTCGGGTCGGGGTGAACTGGATGTCGAAGCGTTACTTCACCTACCTGAACGACAAGTCGGTGCCGGGCCGCGCGCTCGTCGATGCCACCATTGGCTATCGCGTGGACATCGGCCAGCGCCAGCCGATCGAACTGCAAATCAATGCGGTGAACCTGTTCGATAAGCGCTATGTGGCCACCATCGGCTCCAACGGCTTCGGCTTCAGCGGTGACAACCAGACCCTGCTCGCGGGCGCGCCACGGCAGGTCTTCGTCACGCTCAAGGCGGGCTTCTGATCGTGCGCGGCCTTTCAACCGCAAAGGCCGTGATTGCGGGCGTCGTGCTGCTGGGCAGCACGGCGCCTGTCGTCGCCAAGGCCCAAGAAGCGGGCAAGCCTGTCCTGCTGATCTCGATCGACGGACTGCGTCCCGGCGACGTGCTGGAAGCGGAAAAGCGCGGGCTCAAGGTGCCGAACTTGCGCCGGTTTCTGAAGGAAGGGGCCTATGCCACTGGCGTCATGGGCAATCTGCCCACCGTCACTTATCCCAGCCACACCACGCTGATCACTGGCGTCGCCCCGGCCAGGCACGGGATCGTCAGCAACACCACCTTCGATCCCAGGCAGGTCAACTACGGTGGCTGGTACTGGTATGCGCAGGACATTAGTGCGCCAACGCTGTGGGATGCGGCCAGGGCGGCGGGCCTCAGCACCGCCAACGTCCACTGGCCGGTCAGCGTCGGCGTCAAATCGCTCACCTGGAACATGCCGCAGATCTGGCGCTCGGGCCACGGCGATGATCGCAAGCTGATCCGCGCGCTCGCCACCGATGGCCTCTATGATGAACTCGAACACGATTGCGGCGCCTATGCCGACGGCATCGACGAAGACGTCGACGCCGACGAGAACCGCACAAAGTTCGCCGTCCGCCTGATCGAGACGAAGAAGCCCGATTTCCTTACGGTGTACCTCGCCGCGCTCGACCATGAGGAGCACCTCCACGGCCCCGGCAGCGCCGAAGCCAACGCCGTACTCGAACGTCTCGACACTGCAGTTGGCAAGCTTGTCAGCGCCGAACTGGCCGCGCGGCCCGATGCCACGATCGCCTTGGTCAGCGACCACGGCTTCGTCGCAACCGACACCGAAGTGAACCTGTTCCGCCCGTTCATCGATGCCGGGCTGATCCGGCTCGGCGCCGATGGCAAGGTCGCGTCGTGGGACGCGATGCCCTGGCCCTCGGGCGGCTCCGTTGCAGTCGTCCTCGCCCGCCCGGACGATGACGCGCTCACCGGCCTGGTCGGCGCATTGCTGGAAAAGCTTGCCGCCGATCCGCAGGCGAAGATCGCCAAGGTCATCGACAAGGCGGAGATCGCCAGGCTCGGCGGCAATCCGCAGGCAAGCTTCTACGTCGATCTCAAGCCCGGCGCACTGGCGGGGAATTTTGCGGCTGATGCGCCGCTGGCAAAGCCTTCACGCTACAAGGGCATGCACGGCTACTTCCCGGCCATGCCTGAGATGCGCTCGACCTTCCTCGCGATGGGGAAGGGCGTGGCAAGGGGCGCAGCCTGGGTGAGATCGACATGCGCGCGATCGCTCCCACGCTGGCAGAGGTGATGGGGGCGAAGCTGCCCGATGCGCAGGTTCCCGCCCTCAAGATCGGCGGGTAGGCGCAGTTCTGCATTCTCCGGGGAGAGTTGCGCCTCTGCCTCGGAGAGTTGCGGGTGAGTTGCCATGGAGTTGGAAAACTCCCGGTTGGCGCCTGTGTTGCTGAAATTTGACGAATATCGAATGCGTTAGCGCGAATCAGCGGTGCCGCTGCAAAGGTCCGGCGCGCATCCCCGCCAACCAATGGTAACCCATGAAACGCGGCCTCTTTCGCACGATCGACAGCTTCCTGGGCGAATGCGCCCGCGTCCACGAAGACGCCGGCGACGCCTTTCCCTACCTCCGTCCCGAACTCTATCGCAGGCTTGGTTTCACCCCGGCTTACGAGGACCTGCCATTCCGGTCAGAAGCCGAAGGCGCACTTCGGCGCACTTCCTGAGGCATGAAAAAAGAGCCCCCGCTTTCGCAGGGGCTCTCAAATTCTCAAGCCAAGGCTTTGGGTTTACACCCTTTCCTTCAGCACTTCGGCCAGCGTCTCGCCCAGCAGGCTGGGCGAGGCGGAGACCTTGATGCCGGCGGCTTCCATCGCCGCGATCTTGCTTTCGGCGTCGCCCTTGCCGCCCGAGACGATGGCGCCGGCGTGGCCCATGCGGCGGCCCGGAGGCGCGGTGCGGCCCGCGATGAAGCCGGCCATCGGCTTCTTGCGGCCACGCTTGGCCTCGTCGATCAGGAACTGCGCGGCCTGCTCCTCGGCGTCGCCGCCGATCTCGCCGATCATGATGATCGACTTGGTCGCCTCGTCGGCCAGGAACAGTTCGAGCACGTCGATGAAGTTGGTGCCGTTGACCGGGTCGCCGCCGATGCCGACAGCCGTGGTCTGGCCGAGGCCGATGGCCGAGGTCTGGAACACCGCTTCATAAGTCAGCGTGCCCGAGCGCGAGACCACGCCGACCGAGCCTTCCTTGAAGATCGAACCCGGCATGATGCCGATCTTGCACTGGTTGGGCGTGAGCACGCCGGGGCAGTTCGGGCCGATCAGGCGGCTCTTCGAACCTGACAGCGCGCGCTTGACCTTGACCATGTCGAGCACGGGCACGCCCTCGGTGATCGCCACGATCAGCTCCATCTCGGCATCGATCGCCTCGAGGATGGCGTCGGCGCAGCCCGAAGGCGGCACGTAGACGCACGATGCGGTCGCGCCGGTCACGGCCTTGGCCTCTGCCACGGTGTCGAACTGCGGCAGGCCGATGTGCGTGGTGCCACCCTTGCCGGGGGTCACGCCGCCAACCATCTGCGTGCCGTAATCAAGCGCAGCCTGCGTGTGGAAGCTGCCGGTCTTGCCGGTCATCCCCTGCGTGATGACCTTGGTGTTCTTGTCGACGAGAATGGACATTATGCGACCTTCCGGACTTCAGCGACGATCTTCTTGGCGGCATCGCCAAGGTCGTTGGCGGGGACGATGGGCAGGCCCGAGTTGGCGAGGATGTCCTTGCCCTGCTGGACGTTGGTGCCTTCGAGGCGGACGACGAGGGGAACCTGCAGGTTCACTTCCTTGGCCGCGGCGACGATGCCGTCAGCGATGATGTCGCACTTCATGATCCCGCCGAAGATGTTGACGAGAATGCCCTTCACCGCCGGATCCTTGAGGATGATCTTGAACGCCGCGGTGACCTTCTCGGTCGTCGCGCCGCCGCCCACGTCGAGGAAGTTCGCCGGGAATTCGCCGTTCAGCTTGATGATGTCCATCGTCGCCATGGCAAGGCCGGCGCCGTTGACCATGCAGCCGATGTTGCCGTCGAGCTTGATGTAGGCAAGGTCGTACTTGCTCGCTTCGATCTCGGCCGGGTCTTCCTCGGTCTCGTCGCGCAGCGCGACAACGTCTGGGTGGCGGTAGAGCGAGTTCGAATCGAAGCTCATCTTGGTGTCGAGGACGAGGAGGTTACCGTCCTTGGTTTCCACCAGCGGGTTGATCTCGAGCATGTCGCAATCCAGCGCGACGAAGGCGTTGTAGAGCTGCTCGGCGATCTTGCCGGCCTGCTTGTTAAGATCGCCCGTGAGCTTGAGCGCATAGCCGACAGCGCGGCCGTGGTGCGGCATGAAGCCTTCGGCCGGATCGATCGTGATCGTGGCGATCTTTTCCGGCGTCGAGTGAGCGACTTCTTCGATGTCCATGCCGCCCTCGGTCGAGACGATCATGGCAACGCGGCTCGAAGCGCGGTCCACCACCATCGACAGGTAGTATTCCTTCGCGATATCAACGCCATCGGTGATGTAGAGGCGATTGACCTGCTTGCCCGCCTCTCCGGTCTGCACCGTGACGAGGGTGTTGCCGAGCATCTCCTTGGCAAAGGCTTCGACTTCCTCGATGCTCTTGGCCAGGCGCACGCCGCCCTTGGCATCAGCCGGGAGTTCCTTGAACTTGCCCTTGCCGCGACCGCCCGCATGGATCTGCGCCTTGACCACGTAAAGCGGCCCCGGAAGCTGCTTGGCCGCAGCAACCGCTTCCTCAACCGTCAGCGCCGCAATCCCCGCCGGAATGCCGACACCAAACTTCGCAAGCAGTTCCTTCGCCTGGTACTCATGGACGTTCATTCAACATCTCCTTGGCGCCGAGCGCCATATCGACCACCAGCGTTCAGGGGACACGAAGACCGCTGCCCTTTCAGACTGGTGCAAAGTTCGTGAAGGTGCGCTCACCATCCTGCACTTGCAGCCATCTGGCTGGTCGGAACTCTCCGTTGGTCCGGAATTTCCGACAGAACAGGTTAGCCGAGCGGCCTTCCGCGCAGCCTCCGTGCATTCCGGCGGATGGCGTGTCAAATGCAATTCCGCAAACTTGCGAATCTCCGATTTGCAACTATCCCGCACTGCGGCATTGGCCGCTTACGTTACGTTACCTGCACGAAAGACCATATCGCCTCTGGCCAGCGATTCGTGGTTTATGGAAAGATCAGGGACGTATTTTCCTGCAGGACAAACTGCAGACCCTGCCCCTCCGATACGGGGATGCTTTCCATGATGAGCGATCGCAAGGCGGCGCTGGCAGCGCTCGGCCAATCCAATACGCTTACCGTCGAGACGATCCAGTCGGTCCGCCACTGGAATGCGCACCTCTTCAGCTTCACGATCACGCGGCCTGCATCGTTCCGCTTCCGCTCCGGCGAGTTCGTGATGGTCGGCCTGCCGATCGAGGGCAAGCCGCTGCTGCGCGCCTATTCGATCGCCAGCCCGGCCTGGGGCGAGGAGCTCGAGTTCCTGTCGATCAAGGTGCCCGATGGCCCTCTGACGTCACGCCTGCAGCATTGCGAGATCGGCGATCCGGTGCTGCTGGGGCGCAAGCCTACGGGCACGCTGGTTGCCGATGCGCTTACTCCGGGAAAGCGACTTTTCCTGTTCGCCACCGGTACCGGACTTGCACCATTCCTGTCGCTGGTTCGCGATCCCGAGATTTACGAGCGCTTCGGGCAGATCGTCGTAGTCCACTGCGTGCGCGACGTTTACGACCTTGCCTATCGCGAAGAGCTTGAGGGCCATCTGGCAGGCGATCCGCTGGTCCAGGACCAGGCCCTGCTGCAATTGATCTATGTGCCGACGGTGACCCGCGAGGAGTTCCACACCAAGGGGCGCATTCCGCACCTGATCGAAAACGGCCGGCTGTTCGACGGGCTGCAAGGCCCCGCGGCGCTGGACCCGGCGACAGATCGCGTCATGCTTTGCGGCAGTATCGCAATGATCAAGGGGCTGACGGCGATGCTGGAAGAGCGCGGCTTCGTCGAAGGGTCCAATTCGCGGCCTGCGGACTTCGTGATCGAGAGGGCGTTCGTCGGTTAGGTATTCGCGCGGTATGTGCGCACCGGCAAGAAGAATGAAAAATCGACGGTCTGCCTTGCGCGTAGGTTATGATGGTACTCAACCAATTGAAATGACTGGACCCTGCAGGGCGCGCTGACCGTTTGGAGCACAGACCCCCTGCATGGAGAGCTCCAGATGGATTCGAGCAACGCCAACTACACCACCTCATCTGCCATGAACGGAACGACTGCGACCGGCGGCGATCCCGACGGCGATGTCACCGTTCTCAACACGTTGATTGCCACCTTGCTCGACAGTGTCGAGGGCTACCAGAAGTCGGCCGAGGACCTCGACAACGAGCAGTACCGGCGCATGTTTCTCGACCGGGCGCGCGAGCGTCAGTCGGTTGTCACCAGGCTGCAGGCCGCGGTCGGCCAGCTTGGTGGCAAGCCCGAGGATGACAGCTCGACGATGGGTTCCATCCACCGCGCGTTCGTGGATCTCAAGGCAGCGGTGATGGGCCGCGATGACAAGGCAATCATCAACGAGGTCGAGCGCGGCGAGGACTATCTCAAGGAGAAGTTCGAAACCGCGATGAACAATGCCGACCTTTCAGCAATCGCAAGCCAGGCCGTCAACGAGGCCTGGGGTTCGGTCCGCGAGGGGCACGACCAGATGAGCGCCCTGAAGCATGGACTTGGTGGCTAAGCCAAAAGCCTTTCAACTCAGGCCATCAGCCTGAGTGCCTGCCGGACGATCTCGGGAGCGAGTTCGTCCGGCATTGGCTCCTCCGGGTGGCCGCGCAGCATCGCCCGGTTGGTCTGCAGAGCAAAGCCGAAAATGGCGCTCCAGATCGTGGCGATGCGCAGGCTGCGTTCACGCTCGGACAGGTGCCCCGTGGCGCGCGTGACCTCGCGGCGGAGCATCTGGAAGCCCACCTCCTGTTGGGGAGCGAGCTCAGGCGCAAGCTGCGGGCGAACCAGTTCGCTTTCATACATCAGCGCGAACATGTTCGGATTTGCGGCGGCAAACCGGATGAAGTGCAGCAAGTTGGCGAAAAGCACGTCCTCTGGCGCCTTTGCGACGGCTTGCTCGGTTTCGGCAAACAGCCGACGATAGCCTTCGAGGGCAACCGCAACGAGCAACGCCCGCCGATCCGGGAAATGGTGATACGGCGCGCCCGGGGAAACGCCGATCTCTTCGGCCAGCTTGCGAATCGACAACCCCTCATGGCCCTCCCGCGCCACGAACGAAAAAGCGGCGGCGAGAAGCTCGCTGCGTAGATCATCGCGGTGTGAAGGCTTGCCCCGCCGTTCCCGTATCGCTGTGTTCCCCGTCATTTCTGCAGCTTTGCTTGGTTTGGCGGCAATGCGCAAGGCGCTTGCACACCCTCTTGCGCTTCTATTGATCATCGATTAATAGCTGCCTTAATAAGCGGTGATCAATAGCGTCAATCCGGACGCCGCCGCGGCAGGAGAGGTTGGCGTGAGCAGCTTCAAGTACGGCGTATCGCTGTACAGCTATACCGACGACTTCGGCACGGTGATGACGCTCGACGATGCGTTCGATCACGTTGCCGACACGGGTTCCACCGGCATCGAAATCCTCGGCGAGACGAGCGTGCCACTCTATCCGGAGCCCCCGGTTGCGTGGATCGACGACTGGTTTGCAAAGCTTGAGCGCTACCAGCTCGAGCCGACGAACTTCGCCTGCTGGGTCGACACCCGCATCCAGCTTGATCGTAACATGAGTGTCGAAGAGGGCGCGGCGCAGATCGCGCAGGATCTGCGTCTGGCGCACAAGCTGGGCTTCAAGTTTATCCGGCCCAAGTTCGGCGTTATTGATCATGACCTGACGCCCGACCCGATCTGGGAAGGCGCGGTCGAGCGCAATCTCGATCTGGCGCACCAGCTCGACCTGGTGATCCTGCCCGAGATCCATTCGCCGACGCCGATCCGCCATCCCGTCACCGATGCCTATGTGGAGTTCATCGAGCGTACTGGCACGAAGAACTTCGGTCTGATGATCGACACCGGCATCTTCCAGGATCGTCCGATCGATCACTGGGGCGGCGGCATCACCGACGAGATCAAGAAGGGCGCGCTGAGCTTCCTCAACGGCATCAACACGCCGGTCGAGCATCTGGCCGACGTGATCCAGTACGTGCCGTTCATACAGGCGAAGTTCCACAACATCGACGAGAACCTGCACGACCACCAGATCCCGTGGGAGCGCATCGTGCCGATGCTCAAGAAGCTGGGCTACGCCGGTTATCTTTCGAGCGAATACGAGGGCAAGCGCGACCCGTGGGTGGCGATCGAGCAGGTGCGCCGCCAGCACGCGCTGATCCGCAAGCTCGAAGAAGAATACGACGCCGCCAACATGGAGACGGCCAATGCTTGAGCGCAGCCATATCCAGAGCACCGGCTTCCGCAACGTGGGGCCCGAGGGCGCCCGCACCGGCTTCGAGGTGCGCATCCGTCAGGCCAACTACCGCTCCTCGCGGTTGAGCCTGATCGAAGGCGTGGACATCACCGTCGACGGAGTGGTCTATCCGGCCGAGGGCAACCTGTTCCGCCTTGGCGAAAAGGCCTACACCCGCGAGGAGCTGAACGAAGCGACGCAGACGCGCCTCTACGTGGGCGACTACTTCACCGTGGTCGTCCCGAAGGAAGGCGGCCTGACGCGCGGGGTTCATCTCGTCGGCAGCGCGATCCGCTACCGCCACCCCTATTTCCCGCCCGAATTCCAGCCCGCCATCGTCCGCAACGAACGCCACGCGACGATCATCCTGCCCTGATCACCACCGTTCAGGGCAAGACGCCGGGCGCGCGGGCCGGCGGGGCATCAGTCTCATCCGCGTTGGTCAAATGAGTGGGAGGATAAGCTCATGAACATTCACAGGAAGACCCGACTGATCCAGTCGGCATCGGTTGCAGCCATCGCGCTGTTCTCGTCGGTCCCGGCTTTCGCGCAGGCTGCAGACGATCAGGCGGCCGAAGAGGCCTCGGCGCCAGGCGAGATCATTGTCACCGCACAGCGCCGCAGCGAGAATGTGCTGAAGGTTCCGGTCAGCGTGACCGTGGTCGGAGCAGAGCAACTGATCCAGCGCGGCGCCAACGATCTCACTGCCGTGACCAAGCTTGCGCCGAGCCTTCAGGTGGCACAGGACAACACCTTCTCGGTCCGCGGCGTCGGCACGGCCACGTTCTCGAATACCGTCGAAGCCAGCGTGTCGCAGGTGATCGACGATGTGGTGCTCGGCAACCGTGAATATGCCGCCAATGCGTTCTACGACGTTGCTCGCGTCGAAGTGCTGAACGGGCCGCAGGGCCTGCTGTTCGGCAAGAATGCTTCGGCCGGTCTGGTCAACATCACCACCAACAAGCCCAAGCTGGGCGAGTTTTCCTTCAGCGCCGATGGCGAACTCGTGCAGCGTGCGCGCCCGGGCGACGACGGCACCGGCTACCAGATCCGCTCGACCGTCAACGCTCCGCTTGGCGACAAAGCTGCGCTGCGCCTCAACGCAATCTACAGCGACCAGGACCCGATCACTGTCGGGAAGGTCAACCCGAACGTCCGCAACGATCTCGGTCTCGAGAACCTCGGCCTGCGTGCAAAGCTGCTGTTCGAACCGACCGACAACCTCTCGGTTTATGTCATCGGCGATTACAACCGCCAGCGCGGCATCACTGGCCGCTATGACATCACCTTCCGCCAATTCGGCCCGGCAGCCAGTACCCGGCACGTGGCCTTGTGGCAGGTACGGAAAACCTGAACTTCGCTGCAGAAGCGCCAAACTTCCGTGACAGCGATACCGGCGGTCTCCAGGCCAACATCAGCCTGCAGCTTGGTAACGGCATGGAGCTGAGCAGCATCACCGCGTGGAAGCAGGCCAAGGTCGACTTCCAGTTCGATTCCGACCAGACCCCGTTCAACTTCTTCAGCTTCAATGGTGCGAACCAGAAGTATGACCAGTACTCGCAGGAGCTGCGCCTTGCCCTGCCGAGCGGCAATGCCCTGACCGGCCAGTTCGGGCTTTATTACTACCGCTCCGTGGGCAACAACTCGGGCTTCCGCGGCGGCAACAACGGCGTTCCCGATTTCGTGGCCGTCGGCTTCCCGTTCTGCATCGGCGCAACCGTCACGGCGGGACCGCCGCCCGCGTGTGGCGTGAACAACCGCTCGTTCCTCGGTCAGGACTTCCAGTACCGCCTGCAGAACGACAGCTACGCTGCGTTCGGCCAGCTCGGCTACCAGCTGACCGACACGTTCAAGCTGACTGCAGGCGCGCGCCTGACCTACGAAAAGGCGCAGATCAACCTGCGGGAGAATTTCGGCAACTACTTCGTCACGCTCGGCGTGAAGAAGAACGTGTCCGACCAGTCTACCGACGCTACCGATCTCAGCTACAAGCTGGGCTTCGATTGGCAGGCGACGCCTGACCTGATGGTCTACGGCTTCTACGGCGAAGGCTTCAAGGGACCGGGCTTCTCGAACACGGCTCCGGCTCCAAACGCAGACCTCGCGGTTCGTCCGGAAATCTCGCGCGGTGGTGAACTTGGCATCAAGGGCAAGGCGCTCGATGGCGCGCTGACTTTCAGCCTCTCGGGCTTCTACACGAAGTTCTATGACCTGCAGGTTCAGGCATTCGTGCAGGCGCTGCGCACCTTTGTGCTGGGCAATGCGGCGACGGCAACGACCAAGGGAGTCGACTTCTCGTTCCAGGCACGGCCGTTCGAGGGACTGACCCTGTCGGGTTCGGCGTCCTATGCCGATGCGACGTTCGACGATTACCCCGGCGCACAGTGCTACCCGACCCAGACGACCGGCGGATGCAAGGCCGACATCAACTCGTCGCTCCCCGGCTTCGTCGGCACGTTCAACGCCAAGGGCTACCAGTTGCCGCTGTCTTCAAAGTTTACCGCGACGCTCGGCGCTGAATATGCTGCGCCGATCTCCGATGGCCTCGAAGCGCAGTTCGGGATCGGATACTATCACCGCTCACCGCAGTCGGCCGGTATTGGCGCGCCGTTCACGATCCCGACCTGGGACACGATCGACCTGCGCGCCGGGGTGAAGGCAGACAACTGGAACCTCAGCCTGTTCTGCAAGAACTGCACGAACGAGATCCGCCCGATCTCGGTCGGGTCTGACGGTGGCGATGCAAACCCGGTTGGGGTCGCTCCGCCAGTGCTGACGTTGAACCAGCGCTTCAGCTTTGAATCGGTCCGCACCATCGGCGTTCGTGCCGGCATCAACTTCTGATGTGATAAGGGGTCGCTACTGCAGGGTGGCGGCCCCACTTTCTGCTGCATCCGGCCGAGACCGGAGCAGTTCCGGATAAGGATGGACCTGATGACCGTTCGCACAGTTCGGCGCTCGATGCTTTGCCTCAGTCTCGTGCTCACAGGGGCTTCGTCGGCCTACGCGCAGACAGGCATCTCAACCGAAACGGTTGCTGCGCCCACGCAACCCAACACCATCACACTGCAGACTGCCGAAAAGGCGGATCGCGAGGTCTGGCATCCCAGCGACAACGGCCGCTATGCCGTGCGCAACGTCACCCGGCCGACGCTGACCGTGTTCCAGCCCGTGGGCAAGCCATCCCCGGCATCCGTCATCATCGCTCCCGGTGGTGCGTTCCTCGGCCTCGAGATGGACAAGGAAGGCTGGGAAGTCGCGCGCTGGTTCGCCAACCATGGCGTGACGGCCTTCGTTCTCAAATACCGCACCTTGTCGACGCCGCCCGACCAGAAGGTCTTTGTGGCGGAACTCGACAAGATGATTTCCGGGCAGAAGGCCGCTTTCGCGCCGCCTGCCGAAACGCCTGCGGAGGCTCTGGCCGACGGCATAGCTGCGCTGCGACATGTGCGCGCGAACGCCGCGCAGTTCGGGATCGATCCGAAGAGGGTCGGGTTCATGGGTTTTTCCGCTGGTGGTTTCCTCACCCGCAGCGTGGTGGAGAAGGGCGGCGCCGACCGCCCGGACTTCGCCGCGCCGATCTATCCCAACATGGCTGCCATGACCGTGCCTGCCGATGCGCCGCCGATGTTCGTGGCGATTGCCGCCGACGACTTCCTGCTGGCGCGCGAGAAGGGACTGCCGCTGCTGGACAGCTATCGTGCGGCGGGCAAGTCGATAGAGTTCCACCTGTTTTCCTCAGGTGGCCATGGCTTCGGGGCTGGACCTGCCGGCTCGCCCGAGGAAGGCTGGCTTGACCTGATGTACCGGTGGATGCGCACGCAAGGCCTGCTGGCAACGGAGAAGAAGTAAGATGATCAATCGTCGCAGCGTGATGGCCTCGGCCGTGGCTCTGGGAGCTTCCGCTCTGGCCGGCAGCAACGCGCTGGCACGGGCTGCGAAGATCAGGCCAGTGGACCCGAAGTTCCCCGACGGCTTCCTGTGGGGCGCCGCCACGGCCGCACACCAGATCGAAGGCAACAATCTCAACGCGGACTTGTGGGTGATTGAAAACGTCCCCGGCACGATCTTTGCCGAGCGCTCGGGCGATGCGGCAAACAGTTTCGAGCTGTGGCCGGTCGATCTCGATCTGGTGAAGGGGATGGGCCTGAATTCCTATCGCTTCAGCCTTGAATGGGCGCGGATCGAGCCGGACGAGGGCCATTTCTCCAACGCCATGCTCGATCACTACAAGGCGATGATCGAAGGATGTCGGGCGCGTGGCCTAAAGCCGGTCGTTACCTTCAACCACTTCACCACGCCGCGCTGGTTCGCGGCCAAGGGCGGATGGCACAGTCCGGAATCGCCAGCTTTGTTCGCCCGCTTCTGCGATCGCGCCGCGCGGCACCTGGCTGCCGGCATCGAGCTTGCGACCACGCTCAACGAACCCAACCTTGCTGGCGTGATCGGAGAGATCCTGCCGCCGCAGTTGCTGGCGGGTGACAAGGCGACGCAGGAAGCCGCCGCGAAGCAGCTTGGCGTGCCGCTCTATACGCCGGGCGTCTCGCTCTACATCAAGGACCCGAAGACCTACCGCGCCAACATGATGGAAGGCCATCGCCGGGGCCTCGCTGCGATCAAGGCGGTTCGGCCTGACCTTCCGGTCGGCGTGAGCCTTGCGATGCTTGATGATCAGGCCGTCGGCAAGAATTCGATGCGCGATCAGATCCGCGAGCGCTACTACAATGAATGGCTGCGCTTGGCGCGAGATACCTGCGATTTCATCGGCGTCCAGAATTACGAGCGCAAGATGTGGAGCGACAAGGGCGAGGTGCCCGCGCCTGCCAATGCGCGACGGAACACCGGTGGGACCGAAGTATGGCCGGGATCGCTCGCAGGGGCGGTACGCTATGCCCACGAGGTGACGAAGCTGCCAGTCTACGTCACCGAGCATGGCGTCAACTCTGACGACGACACCCTGCGCCAGTGGCTGATCCCTAACGCGCTCACAGAGCTGAAGCGCGCGATGGACGATGGTGTGCCGGTGCGGGGATATATCCACTGGTCACTGATCGATAACTTCGAGTGGGGTTTCGGCTATCGCTACCGCTTCGGGCTGCATTCATTGAACCGCGAGACCTTCCAGCGCACGGCCAAGCCCAGCGCCGAAGTGCTGGGCTCGATCGCGCGACGGAACTCGCTCTAGGCCAACGCCGCCTTGACGTACTCTGGTCGCAGCGGCAGGCGCCGAACCGGCTTGCCGGTCGCGTCCAGCACCGCGGCAGCGATGGCGGGGCCTGCCAGCGCATTGGCGCTTTCCGAACCCTGACCGTAGTTGCCCGCAGCAAGGTTGGTTTCGAACACCACCTTGATTTCGGGCGCTTCGGCCATGGTCAGGATCGGGTAGCTTGCCCAGTCGGCTGCGGTAATCGCGCCGCGATCGAAGCTGACTTCTTCGTGCAGCGCCTGGCTGACGCCCATCAGGCATCCCGCCTGGATCTGGCGGCGCAACTGCAGCGGATTGATGACGATGCCGACGTCAGCGACCATGGTCATCCGTTCGACCCTGACCTCGCCGGTTTCGGGTGTGACCGCAACGTGCGCGGCGCAGGCCCAGTAGCCGTTGTCGCGCAGCATGATCGACATGCCACGGCCCTTGGCCACGCCCTTGCCGTTGGCCCGGGCGCCTGGCGCAGGGGAGGGACGGCTGTCCCAATCGGCTTCGGTCCGAAGCTTCTCGATGATCGCCTTGAAGCGCGGGTCGGTAACGTGGTCGAGCCGGAATTGCAGCGCATCCTTGCCGGCAAGCATGGCTGCCTCGCTCATCGCCACTTCGCGCGGGAAATTCTGCTGGAACTGGATCGGCGTGCGCATCGAATGGTCGCGCAAGCCCACGGCGATCGGCGATTCCTTCTCGCCGATCTGCCAGGTGCTCCTCGCCTTCTCGCGCACGGCGGGGACGTTGCCGTAGACCCAGATATCCTGCATCTCGTTGACGCCGTTCTGGAAAAGGTCCTTGGTGACGGGGGCAGGGGAATCGATCACCGGCAGTCCTGCAAGGATCGCACCGACAAGGCGGTCATCCTGCATCGGCGGCACGCGGTGTTCGGCTGCGTACCCCGCGATCCGCCCATCCTTGTCGAGCTTGATCGCGATATCGGCCAGTGCGCAGGAGGATTGCGTGGTCCACTGCATCTCGTCCGCGCGCATCCACTGCACGCGCACCGGCCGGCCCAGTTCGCGCGAAAGAAGCACGGCTTCGTCCTCGCTCCCTGCGCTGCCGCCATTGGAGCGGCCATAGTGGCCCGATCCGGGATAGGTGCGCACCACCACCTTGTCCTCGCCGACGCTGAGCATCTTGGCGATCATGTGGCGCAAGTGCTGAGGGTTCTGGCTGAGGGTGTGCAGCGTGACCGATCCGTCCGGGCGGTAATCGGCCAGCGTCACCATCGGGCTGATCGGGGCGTGCTTGTGATAGGGCAGGAAATACGATGCCTTGTGCTGGCGCACGGCAGGCACCTTATCCGGCTCGCCCTTGTTGGCCGCGCCATCGCGTGACGGAAATGTTGTCCAGTCAGCCTTCGAGCGCAGGTGGTCGACCAGCCCTTCATGGCCGGGCAGGCCCTGCCAGTCGCTCCACTGCGTCTCGGCGGCAACGGCTTGCGCAGCCTGCACCGCCTCCCACTCGTCGGGCGAGACGACGGCGAGCAGGTTGCCGATCCTCACCAGTCGCGCGCCTGGGTACTGCGCGCCATCGAGCTTCCCGGCCTTGACCAGCTTCGAGCCGAGCGTCGCGGGGTGGATGGTACGGGCGTGGAGCATGCCCGGCAGCTTGACGTCGCCGACCCAGACCGCTTCGCCCGAAACCTTGGGCCGGGTCATCGGATTGGCCGAAGGCTTGCCGATGATGGTGTATTCCGACACGGGCTTCAGCGGCGGCTCGCCCTTGACCGTGAGGCCCATCGGGCTGGTCAATTCGCCCTCGACCGGGATCGTCAGCTTGAGGTCCTGGCCCTTGACCAGATCGGCATAGCTGATCGCCTTGCCGCCGCCAGAGATGACGCCGTCCTTGACACTCAAGGCCTTGCGATCGACCCCAAGCTTGCCCGCTGCGAGTTCCAGCGCGGCCTCGCGCATGTAGGCGGCAACCTTGCGCAGGTTCTGGACATAGCCGAGCAGCCAGAACGTGCCGCCGCCGTCTGGCGTGCGGTCGGTGTCTCCGGTGATCACGGTCGTCATCGCCGAGAGCGGGACGCAGAGTTCCTCGGCGACGATCTGACGATAGGCCGTGTTAACGCTGCTCTGGCCGAAATCGCATTTGCCGGTGCGGATCGTGACCGTGCCGTCGGCCAACAGTTCGATCCAGTTGGCGGGTGCACTGGCATCGAGCGATGCGGGCGCGGCGGTGGCCGATGCCTTGACCGGCATGCTTACCGCGACGGCAAGCGCCCCGCCGGTGCCGATGAACGCGCGGCGGGACAGCCTTGCGCCGTTGATGTCGAGGGCTGCGCTCATGCCGCGCCTCCTTCGGCCATCAGCTTGGCCGCGCGGTGCGCGCCTTCGAGGATCGCCGCATAACTGCCGCAGCGGCACAAGTGTGGCGAGGGGCCGGAGTTGGTCAGTGCTTCGCGGATATCCGCGTCGGTCGGCTTGGGGTTCGCCTCGAGCAGTTCCGTGACCTTGATCATCATGCCGAACTGGCAGATCCCGCATTGCGGCACCTGTTCGTCCACCCAGGCCTGCTGGACCGGGTGCAGTCGCTGCGGGTCGGGCGCGAGGCCCTTCTTCTCGGCCCAGCGCGCGGGCAGCCCGTCAACCGTGGTGACCGGCTTGCCCTCTACCGCCGCCACAGGCGTTACGCAGGCGCGCACTTCCTCGTCGCCGAGCAGGACTGAGCAAGCCCCGCATTGCGCGAGGCCGCAGCCGAACTTGACGCCCATCACGCCAAGCTCGTTGCGCAGCACATAGAGCAGCGGCGTGTCCGGCGAGGCCTTCACCTCGCGCTGCTGCCCGTTGACGACGATCCTGGTCACACCAAACTCCCCCACCGTGAATGGACTGTTCTATCGGCAAATTCCGCCTTTGAACAGCAAGGGAGGGCGCGGCCCTGTCCCTTTATTCAGGCCGTAGCCGGGTCCTTGTGCAGCCATTCGGCGTGGCGGGGCGCGCGCCGGGTCCTGCTCCATTCCTCCAGCATGACCGGCGCAAGGTCGGCCAGTTCCGCATACTGCTCTGCCGTGCCGATGTTGCAGGCCAGTTCGAGCCGGTGGCCGTTGGGATCGAAGAAGTAGATCGAGCGGAAGATGCCGTGGTAGGTCGGCCCGAGCACGTCCACGCCTTCGGCTTCGAGATGGGCCTTGGCGGCCTGCAGGGCGGCCTCGTCCTCCACCTCGAAGGCGATATGCTGGACCCATGCCGGGGTGTTCGGGTCCTTGCCCATCTCGGGCTGGTTCGGCAGCTCGAAGAAGGCCAGCACGTTGCCGCCCCCGCAGTCGAGGAAGACATGCATGTAGGGATCGTCTTCGCCGGTGGAGGGCACCTTGTCCTCGGCAAAGGCGGTGGTGTAGCGCATGCCCATCACGCGCTCGTACCAGTCGACCGTTTCCTTTGCGTCGCGGCAGCGATAGGCGACATGGTGGATGCGCTTGATCTGCGGGATCATTCCGCCGTCTCCTCGACCTGCAGGACGCCCCGGCGCATCTGATCGCGCTCCATCGACTTGAAGAGCGCGGTGAAGTTGCCTTCGCCAAAGCCCTCGTCCTTCTTGCGCTGAATGAACTCGAAGAACACCGGGCCGATCTGGGTTTCCGAAAAGATCTGCAACAGCAGACGCGGATCGCCCTTTTCGGTCGAGCCATCGAGCAGGATGCCACGGCGCTGCAACTCGTTTACCGGCTCGCCGTGGCCAGGCAGGCGCTCATCCAGCATCTCGTAGTAGGTGTCCGGCGGAGGCGACATGAACGGCGTGCCGATGGCCTTCAGCTTGTCCCAACCGCCGAGGAGGTCATCACTGGCAAAGGCGATGTGCTGGATGCCCTCGCCGTTGTAGGCGCGCAGGAATTCCTCGATCTGACCGCCGCCGGCCCCATTGGTTCCTTTGGCGCCTTCTTCGTTGAGCGGAATGCGGATCTTCCCGTCGGGCGCTGTCATGGCGCGACTGGTGAGGCCGGTATATTCGCCCTTGATGTCGAAATAGCGGATCTCGCGGAATCCGAACACGCGCTCGTAGAACGCGGCCCAATGCGCCATGCGCCCGCCATAGACGTTGTGGGTGAGGTGATCGATCGTGTGGAAACCGGCACCAACGGGATGACGGTCCACCCCCGGCAGGTATTCGAAGTCGATGTCGTAGATCGAAAGGTCGCCGAACGCGCCGCCCTCGTAGCGGTCAATCAGGTAGATGATCGAACCGCCGATGCCACGGATGGCCGGCAGGCGCAGTTCCATCGGTCCGGTGCGCACTTCGACGGGTTCCGCGCCGCGCTCGATCGCCGTGGCATAGGCCTTGGCCGCGTTGCGCACGCGCCAGCCCATGCCACAGGCCGAAGGTCCGTGTTCGGCCGCAAAGTAGGCCGCGGGACTGCGCGGCTCGTAGTTCGCAATCAGGTTGATGCCACCCTGCCGCCACAGTTGCACCGCCTTTGAGCGATGGTTGGCGATGCGGGTAAAGCCCATCCGCTGGAATACCGGTTCGAGCGTGCCGGCCTCGGGTGCGGAAAACTCGATGAATTCGAAGCCGTCGAGGCCAAGCGGGTTTTCGAACAGGTCTTTCGTGGGTTGGTGCTGGCTCAAGGAACTCTCCGATCGAAACTGCAGGCAGCGCAGGGCTGTAAAAGTAGTTTCAATTTATACCAGATTTGCGGAGCGTTGTCGCCATGAATCTTGTTGCTTCCGATCAGCTTCTTCGACCACGCGCCGTCCTCACGTCAGGACGTGGCATTGCTGAGGTCTGCTGCGTGCGTGGAATTATTCGCAATTTCGGGCGTTTATGGTATCAGGAACCATGCCTGGTAGCGCCTCGCCCAATTTGAGCGATCAACGGCTCGATGAAATTGCCGCACATCTGCGGCAGGCTTTTGCCGTCAACAGTGACGACAACGTGATGCTTTCGGATCTTGCAACGGCGCTGGACTCGCCGGATCTCGCGGAGATTTTCCAGGAAATCGCGGCCCTGCGCAACGAGGAACTGCGACGGCTCGAGCGCCTGCTCGGCCGGTTCGCACACAACGACCGCTGAAAAATGGTGCCGGCTACAGGATTCGAACCCGTGGCCCCCTGATTACAAATCAGGTGCTCTACCAACTGAGCTAAGCCGGCCCTGCGCGATGCGCATTGCGCTCCCTTGCCTCAGACCGCACCGAACGTCCAGCCCTCGGTGAGGGCAATTTCGTCGGAAAGTTCGCGCGGGCGCCACAGCCCGGGATCGTGGGCCGCCTCGCGCAGCCACGCAGCGGTCAGGATGGCGTCGCAGGTGTGATCATCAAGCGGGCCGACAAGCCCGGATGGCGCGCAGCCGATGACCGCCAGGGCATCGTCCAGTTCGCCCGCCGATCGCATCTTCGAACGCGACGCAGTTCTCCCCGCAGCCATGGCGGCAATGGTGGTGTAGATCTCGCAGATCACCGGTCCCTTGGCGGGCAGGCCGTCCACCGGCCAGACGCTGGCCCGGTCTGCCAGCCGGTGCAGGAGGCGCATGCCCGACAGGCTTGACTTGCCGACCTGCGCTGCGCCGACCAGATTGAAGTTCGAATAGGGTTTGCAGCCCATGCGCCGTTGCGCTGCCTCGGTCACCCGGAAGCGGCCCTGACCCCCGCCGAATTGCCCGCCTTCGCGGCCGCCATGGCGACGGAAGTAGGCGGAAAGATCAGGATGGTCGACCAGCGCCGAGACGCCAAGATGCGGTTCATCGGCGCATATCGCGTCGATCAGCGCCCAAAGCTCGCGCGCGCTGCCGGGACTGTCCGGCCAGCCGGGAAAGAATGCGCCCCGGTCTGCAAAGGGCAGGGCGATGCCGAGGTCCATGCCGACCAGCGTATCGTCCGGCAGCTCATCGCGCAGGTAGGCAAGGACTTCGCAGCGTGACCAGCGATGGCCCGGCCGGACGATGCGCGGCGTCGCCGTCCCGCGCGTGGCCAGCGCCACGGCAATGCCCTTGTGCCGCTCGCCTGCCGCCCCTGACCAGTCGATGGCGACGAAATGGCCGAAGCGCCTCCCGAAACGGTCACCAAAGCGGTCAAGCGTCATTCGCCCTGGCGCTCGCGGCGCTTGCGTTCCCACCAATCGAGGCGCTTGGCCACTTCACGTTCGAACCCGCGTTCGACCGGGGCATAGTAGGTCTGCGGTGCCATGCCTTCAGGCCAGTAGTTGTCGCCGGAAAAGCCGTCCTCGGCATCGTGGTCGTATTGGTAGCCCTTGCCATAGCCGATGTCCTTCATCAGCTTGGTCGGCGCGTTGAGAATGTTCGCTGGTGGCATCAGCGATCCGGTATCGCGCGCGGATTTCCACGCAGCCTTGTGCGCCATGTAGGCGGCGTTCGATTTGGGCGCGGTGGCGATGTAGAGCAGGGCCTGCACTATGGCCAGTTCGCCCTCGGGGCTGCCGAGGAACTCGTAGGCATCCTTGGCGGCAAGGCACTGCACCAGTGCCTGCGGATCGGCCATGCCGATGTCTTCGACCGCCATGCGCACCAGCCGTCGCAGCACGTAAAGCGGCTCTTCTCCTGCCACCAGCATGCGTGCCATGTAATAGAGCGCCGCCTGCGGGTCTGAGCCGCGCACCGCCTTGTGCAGGGCGGAAATGAGATTGTAGTGCCCCTCGCGGTCCTTGTCGTAGACCGCCACGCGCCGCATCAGGAACTTGCCCAGCCCCTCGGAATCAAGTGGTGCGGGCAGAGACACGTCAAACAGCATTTCCGCCTGGTTGAGCAGGAAGCGTCCGTCGCCATCGGCTGACGCTACCAGTGCTTCGCGGGCAGGCGGGGTGAGGGGAAGGCGCAAGCCAGTGATGTCTTCAGCGCGGTCGAGCAGGGTGCCCAGCGCTGCGGCATCGAGACGGTGCAGGATCAGCACCTGCGCACGGCTGAGCAGTGCGGCGTTGAGCGCGAAGCTGGGGTTCTCGGTGGTCGCGCCGACCAGCGTGACTGTGCCGTTTTCCACGAATGGGAGGAAACCGTCCTGCTGCGCGCGGTTGAAGCGGTGGATCTCGTCCACGAACAGCAGCGTGCGGCGTCCGGCCAGTGCCATGGCTTCCGCTTCGGCAAAGGCTTTCTTGAGATCGGCGACGCCTGAAAACACTGCGCTGATCGCAACATAGCGCATGCCCACGGCCTCGGCGAGCAGCCGCGCGATGCTGGTCTTGCCGGTGCCGGGCGGACCCCACAGGATCATCGATGTCAGTTTGCCCGCCGCGACCATCCGCCCGATCGCGCCTTCCTCGCCGGTCAGATGATCCTGCCCGATCACCTCGGTCAGGTCGCGCGGGCGCAGCCGATCCGCCAGCGGCGCTTCGGCGCTGGCTTCGGGCGGGGGGCGGTCCTGCGGAGGCGGGGCGAAGAGATCAGCCATCGGTCACCGAGATAGGACGGGCTGAGAAAAATTGCACCTGCCCACTTGCCAACGTCGCATTAAGATATATCTTAGACGCATCATGAAAGGATATGAACACATGAGAATCGAAAGAGGTCGGCACGGCAATGGTCGCGGCCATGGCCATGGCCGGCACGCCATCAAGATGATGGCCATGATGGGCGGACGCTTTGGCGGTCCGTTCGGGAAGGGCGGTGCCTTTGGCGAAGATGGCCCGTTTGGGGGCAGTCCGTTCGGGGGCGGCCGGGGTGGTCGCGGTGGTGGTGGTCGCCGGGGCGGACGGATGTTTGCCGGTGGCGAACTGCGCCTGCTGCTGCTTCACCTCGTCGCTGAACAGCCGCGCCATGGCTATGATCTGATCCGCGCGATCGGTGAGCTTGCAGGCGGCGAATATGCGCCCAGTCCGGGCGTGGTCTACCCCACGCTAAACCTTCTGGTCGACGAGGGCCTGATCGCCGAGGAAGCCGGAGAGGGGCCACGCAAGGCCTTCGCCGTGACCGACGCAGGCCGTGCCGAGCTCCATGGCAAGGACGCCGAACTCGACGCGATCCTGGGTCGCCTCAAGGCGCTGGGCGAACAGCGCGACCGTGCGGACAGTCCGCCGGTGCGCCGTGCCATGGGCAATCTTCACGCAGCCGTGCGCAATCGCGTCATGGCGCAGGGCTTCGATACCGAGACCGCCCATGCCATCGCCGATATCCTCGACGAGGCCGCACGCAGGATCGAACGCCTCTGATGCTCCATGAATCCGCGCTTTCGCGCCGCTTTGAGGATGCATTGGGCCATGATATCCTCTCCCCGGGTAACAGGGGAGAGGGCCCATGGATAACCTGCAAGACGATCCCGTGAAGACTCCGGGCCATCTCTGGGCTGTCGGCGTGATCAGTCTGTTGTGGAACAGCTTTGGTTGCGTCGATTACGCGATTAGCAAGCTCGACCCGCTCGGCTACATGAACTCTGTCGGCATGACTCAAGCCGAGGTCGCCTACATGCTGGCCATGCCCGCCTGGCTCAGCGCGTTCTGGGCGCTTGGCGTCTGGGGCTCGCTGGCGGGTTCGCTCCTGCTGCTGTTGCGTTCGCTCCACGCGGTGACGGCGTTTGCGGTTTCGCTGGTTGGCCTTGCCGTAAGCCAGCTTTCGCACTTTCTCGACAGCACGATGCCCGCATCCATGAACTCGGGCGCCATGATGGCGATGAACTTCCTGATCTGGGGCTCGCTCGTTTTCTTCCTGTGGTATGCGAGCCGGATGAAGGCAGCGGGGGTCCTGCGCTAAATCAGCGCCGGCTTGCCTTGGCCTTCTGGCGCACCAACCTGAGGTAGGTATCGGCGACCGCCTGGTTGATCCGGTCCCAGGAGAATTCGAGGCTGCGTTCCTCGCCTGCCATGCCATGGCGCGCGCGAAGCCCGGCATCTTCCACATAGCAGCGTAGCGCCTCGGCAAACTGGCGCACCGCTCCGGGCGTGATCAGTCGGCCCGATACGTTGTCGTCGACGAGACTCTGGCTTCCGGTCGCCGCTGCGGCAACCACCGGCACGCGGCAGGCCATCGCTTCAAGCGTGACATTGCCGAACGTTTCGGTGACCGAAGGATTGAACAGCACGTCCATGCTCGCCACGGCGCGGCCAAGATCGTGCCCGCCCTGAAACCCTGCGAAGACAGCATCCGGCAGCCGGGCGGCAAACCATTCGTGCGCCGGGCCTTCGCCGACCACGAGCACGCGATGCTTGACGCCCTTGCGCACCAGTTGGTCGACCGAGTCTGAAAAGACGTCGAGACCTTTCTCCATGACCAGGCGGCCAAGGAAGCCGATCACCACTTCGTCATCGCCGATGCCGAGCTCGCGCCGCCATTCGAGACTGCGAGCGCCGGGGTGGAAGATTTCGCGATCGACCCCGCGTGACCAGATGTCGATGTCGTAGTTCATGCGCTGGTCGCGCAGCACCTGCGCCATCGATTCCGAGGGAGCGACCAGGGCATCGCAGCGGCGGTAGAAGCGGCGCATCAGGGCTTCGACCACGGGTTCGGCCCAGGCCATGTTGTAGTAGCGGAAATAGGTCTCGAACCGGGTGTGGACCGAGGCGAGGATGGGCAGCCTGCGGTGTCGCGCCCAAGAGACCGCGCGGTGCGCGACGACATCGGGCGAGGACACGTGCACGACATGGGGCGCAAACTCGGCCAGATCGCGGCGGATGCGCGGAGACAGGGCCAGCGGGAAGCGATATTCGGGGCGGCCGGGAATTGCGAACGAGGGCACGCCGATCAGCGTGCCCGTCGCCTCGAAGGCAGGCTCTTCGACCTTGGGCGCATAGATGCGCACATCCGCGCCTTGGCGCAGGAGATAGCCGACGAGGCGGTTCAGCGCCTGGTTCGCGCCATCGCGGACGTAGTTGTAGTTGCCGCTGAACAACGCGACGCGCAGGTTTGAAAGATCGGTCGGGAAGGGGAGTTTGCCTCGCTCATCGGCTGCGCCATAGCCCGGCCGAAGCTGAATGGCGAGTGACGGCGACGGATTTGCGCGACTTTTGCGCGATCTGAACAGAGCACGGCCGTGGGCCGCGCGGCAGGTTACTCCGCCGCTGATGGACCCCGGATGTCGCTCCGGTCCGATCCGGAGCGGTTTTGCGGAAACCTTTCATAGGCACCGGGGTTTGGGCTGCACGACAGGTCTCAGGCAATCCAGAGGGAAGATCAATGACTTCGAAGAACATTCTCACGTGGCCGCTGGCCGCGACGCTGGCGCTCGTCGCCGCTCCGGCCATGGCGCAGGACAGCATGGACGACAGCGCCACGACCACGTCCACCGCCACCACGGCAGATGGCTTCGATCGCGACAGCCACTTTGACGGCGTCTACATCCAGGGCTTTGGCGGCATCAGCCTGCTCGGCAACAATCGCGGCCAGTTCGAGTTCGATACCAACCGCGATGGCAACTATGGTGACACTGTCCAGACGACGGCCGGTGCCAATGCCTTCTCGCCGGGCTTTGCCAACTGCGGTGCCACCGGATCGACTCGCGGGGCGGGTTGCGTTGCTGACAAGCAGGGTGCGGAATACGGCGTTCGCGTTGGCTTCGATGCGCGGTCGGGCAACATGGTGTTCGGTGGCCTGCTCGAAGGTTCGCGCAACGAATCGATCTATCGTTCGACCGCGTTCAGCACCACGCCGGCGTCCTATCGCATCGACCGCCAGCTCGACTACGCCATCTCGGCCCGCGCGCGTCTTGGCTACACTCCGGGCGGTGGCGCGCTGTTCTACGTCACCGGTGGTGGCAGCTACGCCAAGATCAACCATGACTTCTCCACCACCAACACGGCCAATTCGTTCACCGAGCGTGACGACGGCAAGATGGTCTGGGGCTGGCAGGCAGGTGGCGGCACCGAAATCATGCTGTCGAACAACCTCTCGCTGGGCCTCGAGTACCTTTACAGCCGCTACCAGGACGACAAGTACGAAGTCGAAGTGGGCCAGGGCACCGCGCCTGCCACCAATCCGTTCCTGCTGAACGGCGGCGGCACGAACCTGCGCGTGACCGACAAGGTGTTCGACACGCACGCCCTGCGCGCCACTGTCGGCCTGCGTTTCTGACCAAATGGCCTAACCCTGCCGCGTCAACGATCCGGAGCTTGCAGACCCGCAAGGCCGGTCAAGTGAAGCGCGGAAGGTGAACCCGGAGAAGCTGCGGCGACATCCATCGCCGCAGCTTTTTTGTGCCCTGCGAAGACCCCGAATTCGCTGGGGGTTTACGCGGTTTACACAGTTCAGGAGAGCTATCGTGTTCGATCGGAAGGGCGCGATCGATCGGGATTTTCGATTGGCGGTGGGCGGACTTCGGGCGGCTGTTGGCGAGGCGATTCCTGGCGTTTGGCGCTTGCCCACCCCGACCCCTCCCGCCTGCGGGAGGGGAGGAAATTGGCGCTTTTCCTGCGGGGGCGTGCTGACGAGCAGCGCAGCGCTTGGTGCTGCTGTGCGAGTGGGGGTGAGGTGCGACATGGCTTGAAGGCTATGTCAGCTGAGGGCCTGTAGGAAAGTCATTTTGTGCTTTGTCTGTTCTCATGGAATGGGCGTCGGTGCGGCTAAATCTGACACATGCGTCAATAACGCTTTCCGGCTGTTCACGCGGGGGCGTGAAGTCTTGGCGGTTCGTCAAACAGACACCGCCACTCCGATCAAACCGGTAACTCCAGAAGCCTGGCAGGGTCCGCCCTCAGCCTTGGCGGACCCTGCCTCCGATCAGATCCTGATCTGGCTGCCCAGTTCGACCACGCGGTTTGCAGGAAGCCGGTAGTAGTCCATCGCCGATTCCGAGGCTTTGAGCATCCAGGCAAACAGCTGTTCCCGCCAGAGTGCCATGCCGGCGACTTCCCGGGCCGCTATGAGTTTCTGTCGGCCGAGAAACCAGCTGGTGCGCATGGGATCAAGGGTAATTCCTTGCCGGGCGAGTGGGGAAAGATCATTGGGAAGATCGATTTCCTCGGTAAAGCCGTATCGTGCCACGACCCTGTAAAAGCCGACGCCCCAATCGTGGCGTTCCAGTCGTTCGTGCGGTTCGAGGCGAGGAACGTCGGCAACCTCCACGGTAAGCAGCACCACATTCTCGTGCAGGATCTGGTTGTGCTTGAGATTGTGCAGCAGAGCAGCGGGAACGCCATCTTTCGAGGCGGACAAGAACACGGATGTTCCCTTTACCCGGTGCACGCTGGACGCGGTCGAGCGGATGAAGTCGTCGAGGCCCATGGCCTCGTCTTCGAGATGACGGCGCAGGATCGCCCGGCCCTTCGCCCAGGTGGTGAGCACGATGAAGATTGTGGATGCTATGACCAGCGGCACCCAGCCGCCATCGGCGATCTTGGCAATGTTCGACATGAAGAATGCGGTGTCGATGGTGGCAAAGAACGCAATGGTCGCGGCCGCCGCCAGCTTGTTCCAGTGCCAGACCTTGAACAGCAGGAAGCCCAGCATGGCGGTGGTGATCAGCATCGTCCCGACCACCGATATGCCGTATGCCGAGGCCAAGCGGGTGGACTGCCCAAAGCCGATGACTAGAACGAGGACCATGGCCAGCAGGCCCCAGTTGACGGCAGGCATGTAGATCTGCCCGGCGGCTTTCTCGCTGGTGTGCAGGATCTTGAGACGCGGCAGGAAGCCGAGCTGAATGGCTTGATGTGTGACGGAGAAGGCGCCCGAGATCACGGCCTGGCTGGCGATGATGGTTGCGAAGGTGGCCAGAATGATCAGGGGGAGCCTGGCCCATTCGGGCGCCATCAGGAAAAAGGGATTCTCAACGGCGGCTGGATTCGACAGCAGCAAGGCGCCCTGGCCCATGTAGTTCAGGAGTAGAGCCGGGAAAACGAGCGCGATCCAGCTGAGCCCGATGGCCTTGCGGCCGAAATGTCCCATGTCTGCATAGAGCGTTTCGGCCCCGGTGACCGCCAGGAAAACCGAGCCCATGGCAAGAAAGGCGAGACGGGAATCGTGAGTGAAGAATGCCGCCGCCCAGCGCGGGTCGACGATGCCGAGAATGGACGGATTGTTGGCGATATTGGCGATGCCAAGCACGGCAAGAACGACAAAGTAGGCAATGACCACCGGACCGAAGAAGGCGCCGACACGGGCCGTGCCGCGCGATTGGATCAGGAACAGGCCGACCAGGATCAAGACCGATAGAGGGAGGACCAGAGGTTCGGCACGCGCTTCGATGATGGTCAGGCCTTCAACAGCCGACAGCACGGACATTGCCGGTGTGAGCATGGCGTCGCCATAAAAGAGCGCTGTGGCCAGAACGCCCAGTACGACAAGCCAGCTCTTCTGCCGGCTGTCGAGGTGACCGGAGATCAATGCCAGCAATGCGAAGGAGCCACCTTCGCCGCGATTGTCGGCACGCATGGCAACCAGAACGTACTTGATAGTGACGACTATCATCAGCGTCCAGAAAATCAGGCTGAGGACGCCGAAGATATGCAGGGCATCAACCTTGAGGGGATGAGGCCCAATGAAGGATTCCTTCATGGCATAGAGTGGCGAGGTGCCAATATCGCCAAAGACGACACCGACGGCCCCGACCATGAGGACGGCCAGACTTTCTTTCTGCGGGGTTTGGCAGGGCGAAGCGCCGCCTGATGGCGGAGCGGATTCGGAATGTAGCATGGCTTTATTGTGGTGATTTGCAGCATAAAGATTCCATGTGGAATTTGCTTGCGGATGCCATATCCTGTCGACGTGGATCGCACGTTCCGGCAGTCAATCCGCCATGTTCACCGACACTCTTCTGCCGCTTGACCGGGTACGATCGGCAAAGGCATCGATCACCCACACATCAGCGGCTTTGCTGCTTGCGGGCATTTCCACGGCCATCGGAGTATTGACGGCCAGCCGCTGGGGCAATGCCCCGGTGGTCATGCTGTACCTGCCGCCCGTGCTTTATGCCGCGATTTACGCAGGGCTTCGTAGCGGCCTGCTGATCTCGTTCGCCTCGGCGCTTGCGTTCAACTATTTCTTCACCTCGCCCTATCACACGCTGGTCATCCACAGTCCCGCAGATGCTGTGACCATGGTCGTGCTGTTCATCGTGGCGGCCGTGTGCAGCCAGCTGGCCGCGTCGGTCCGCAGGCAGTCCCGGCTGGCCGCGGAACATGCCGGTCGCAATGCCGCCATTGCCGGCTTTGCCCGACGCCTGCTGTCCACGCGCGATGTCGGCGAAGTTGCCGAAGTCAGTGCGGCGCAACTGGCGGCGTTGTTCGGTTGCCAGGTGGCGGTTGCTGTCGATGCTGAGCCAGTGCGGATTCTGGCGAGCATACCGGCTGATGCATCGCCAAATCCTGATGATCTTGCCGCTGCCGCCTATGCCCTCCAGTTCGGCGAGAGTTCGGGGCGGGGTGAGAAGCGCGCCTCGCAGGCGGATTGGCAGTTTCATCCCATCGCATCGGACAGTGCAGTGCTGGCGGCGGTTGGCCTGGCCAGAGAAGATGGAGTGCCGCCAATACCACAAGAGCGGCAAGTCTTGTTCGAGAGCCTGCTGAACCAGATGGCATTGGCGCTTGAGCGCACGAGACTGGAAGGCGAAGCGAGGGAAGCGGCAGAAATGCGCGCTCGTGACAAGTTGCGGTCAGCGTTGCTGGGGTCAATCGGCGACGACATCAAGCCACGCATCAGGGCAGTTCAGACCACCTTGCGTGCCTTGCGTCGCGAGGGCAATCTATCGAGGGAGCCGGCCTCGCTATTGGAAGGGGAAGTTGCGGGGATCGAGCGTCATATCGACAATCTCGTCGACCTGCAGGGCACCGACGGAGACCTGAACATTACGGTCGGAGAAATCGTGATCGATCTGCATCACAGGTCGGTTCTGCGGCAGGGCGAGAATGTGCGTCTTACGCCCAAGGAGTTTGCAGTTCTGGCAGAATTGACCAAGAGTGGTGGAAGGACGTTGACCCACGGCCAGCTTCTGAACGCGGTATGGGGACCAGCGCAGCAAGAACACGTCGATTATCTGCGGGTCGCAATCATGGGGCTGCGCCGGAAGATTGAAACTGATCCGGCAAGTCCGCAGCTCGTTCTTAACGTCCCTGGCGTGGGGTATCGCCTGGCCATTAGCTGAGCTGGTTCGCTGATCGCGGGCCCTCCAGCAAAAAGGGCGGCTCACTCGAGCCGCCCTTTCGTTTTGCTTACGCCGCTTCCTTCTTGCGGCTGGCCTTCTTGCGCTCGTTCGGGTCGAGGATGGCCTTGCGGATGCGGATCGACTTTGGCGTGACTTCGACCATTTCGTCGTCGTCGATATAGGCGATGGCCTGTTCCAGGGTCATGATCTTGGGCGGGGTCAGGCGGATGGCGTCGTCCTTGCCGCTCGAACGGAAGTTCGTCAGCTGCTTCGACTTCATCGGGTTGACCTCGAGGTCTTCCGGCTTGGCGTTCTCGCCGATGATCATGCCTTCGTAGAGCGGGGTGCCGACGCCGACGAAGAGGATGCCGCGCTCTTCAAGCGGCCCGAGGGCATAGGCGACGGCTTCGCCGGTGCCGTTGGAGATCAGCACGCCGTTCTTGCGGCCTTCGATCTTGCCCTTGTGCGGACCGTACTTCTCGAACAGGCGGTTCATGATGCCGGTGCCGCGGGTGTCCGAGAGGAATTCGCCGTGGTAGCCGATCAGCCCGCGCGATGGGGCCGAGAAGGTGATGCGGGTCTTGCCACCGCCCGAGGGCCGCATGTCGGTCAGCTCGGCCTTGCGGATGGCCATCTTGTCGACCACGGTGCCCGAGTGCTCGTCGTCCACGTCGATCATGACGGTTTCGTACGGTTCGAGCAGGTTGCCGTCCTCGTCCTTCTGGAACAGCACGCGCGGGCGGCTGATGCCGAGTTCGAAGCCTTCGCGGCGCATCGTCTCGATCAGCACGCCGAGCTGGAGTTCGCCGCGGCCGGCGACTTCGAAGCTGTCCTTGTCGGCCGATTCAGTGATGCGGATGGCGACGTTGGATTCCGCCTCGCGCTCAAGCCGGTCGCGGATCATGCGGCTGGTGACCTTGCTGCCTTCGCGGCCGGCCATGGGCGAATCGTTCACGGCGAAGCGCATCGACAGGGTCGGCGGATCGATCGGCTGGGCCTTGATCGGCACGGTCACTTCCGGCGCGGCGATGGTGTTCGACACGGTGGCGACGGTGAGGCCGGCGAGGGAGATGATGTCACCCGCCTTTGCTTCGTCGACCGGAACGCGATCGAGGCCGCGGAAGGTCATGATCTTGGACGCACGGCCGGTTTCGATGACCTTGCCGTCCATGTCGAGCGCGCGGATCGGATCGTTGACGCGGATCACGCCCGACTGGACGCGGCCGGTGAGGACGCGGCCAAGGAAGTTGTCACGATCGAGCAGCGTGGCGAGGAAGGTGAACGGAGCGTCCTCATCGAGGTTCGGCGGCGGCACGTGATCGACGATGAGCTGGAACATCGGCTCCAGCGTGCCTTCGCGGCGATCGGGATCGGTGCTGGCATAGCCGTTGCGGCCCGAGGCGTAGAGCACCGGGAATTCGAGCTGTTCGTCGTTCGCGTCGAGCGTGACGAAGAGGTCGAACACTTCGTCGAGCACTTCCTGGATGCGCTCGTCCGGACGATCGACCTTGTTGACGACGACGATCGGGCGAAGGCCCAGGGCCAGCGCCTTGCCGGTGACGAACTTGGTCTGCGGCATCGCGCCTTCCGAGCTGTCAACCAGCAGGATCACGCCGTCGACCATCGAGAGGATGCGCTCGACCTCGCCGCCGAAGTCGGCGTGGCCCGGGGTGTCGACGATGTTGATGCGCACGCCGTTCCATTCGATCGAGGTCGGCTTGGCAAGGATGGTGATCCCGCGTTCCTTTTCGAGATCATTCGAGTCCATCGCACGCTCTTCCACGCGCTGGTTGTCGCGGAAGGTGCCGGACTGGCGGAAGAGCTGGTCGACGAGCGTGGTCTTGCCGTGGTCGACGTGGGCGATGATCGCGATATTGCGCTGCTGGGCGGACATTGAACTGGCTTTCGGTTGGAATCACGTGGAGTCGGCACAAGCAGCGCTCGCTCCGGTTTCGGCGCGCGCTTACTCGGAATTGTGCGTTGCGGCAAGCACGCTTCTATAAAGCAGTGCGTTGCGGCAAGCTTGGTGTGGAGAAGCGGGCAATCGGTTGCAGGTGTGACTATCATGCAACAGCGCATCAAAATGCATGAACTATGCGAAGGATTTCATCGAACTGGAATTGTTCGCATGTTTTCCGCGCCCTAGAAGGTCAGTTGGGAACCAGGATGACCTTCCGGCCTGACAAATGGCCACTGCCCGGCGAAGCCAGGCGGGTGAACAGAGGAACAGTTTTGCAGATGAAATCCGTAATTGCCGGTCGTGCCGGCCAAGCCGCGCTCCTTGCCGGAGCCTGCGGTCTTGCTCTTGCCTTCTCCACCGCCGCCCACGCGCAGGATGCTGCCGCGATGGCCGAGGAAGAGGCGCAGCCGGCACCGCCCGCGCCCGATCAGGTGGCAGAGGGCAACGAGATCATCGTCACCGCCACGAAGCGCGAACAGACCCTGCAGGACGTGCCCATCGCCGTTTCGGTGACGAGCGCGAAGACGCTGGAACAGGCGCAGATCCGTGATCTCAAGGACCTGACGAGCGTGGTGCCGTCGCTGCGCGTCACCCAGCTGCAATCGAGCGCGAACACCAACTTCATCATCCGCGGCTTTGGCAACGGCGCCAACAACGCCGGCATCGAGCCTTCGGTGGGCGTGTTCATCGACGGCGTCTATCGTTCGCGTTCGGCTGCGCAGATCGGCGACTTCCCGGACGTGCAGCGCATCGAAGTGCTGCGCGGGCCGCAGTCGACGCTGTTCGGCAAGAACGCCAGCGTCGGCGTGATCTCGATCGTGACGGCAGCGCCGAAGTTCGAGTTCGGCGGCAATGTCGAGGCGAGCTACGGCAATTACGATGCGGTGGTGCTCAAGGGCGTGGTCACCGGTCCGGTGACGGACGGGCTGGCGGTGAGCCTTGCCGGCGGCATCAACAAGCGCGACGGGTACAACAAGGACCTCGGCACCGGCAACGACACCAACGAGCGCAACCGCTGGTTCGTGCGCGGACAGGCGCTGTGGGAGCCCAATGCCCAGGCGCGGGTGCGCCTGATCGGCGACTATTCGAAGATCGACGAGAACTGCTGCGGGGTCGTGAACCTGCAGCCCAGCGCTTCGACGCAGGCGATCCGCGCACTGGGCGGGCGCGTGAACGGTCCGAACGAGATCTATGCCAACCGGGTCTATTCGAATATCGATTCGGTCAACGATATCGAGAACTGGGGCGCATCGGGCCAGGTCGATTACGACTTCGGTCCGCTGACCTTCACCTCGATCACGGCCTACCGGCGGCTGGACGCATTCACCAATCAGGATTCCGACTTCACCAGCGCGGACCTGATCGGGTTCAATGCGCAGGATCAGGGCATCAAGACCTTCACGCAGGAACTGCGCGCGGCCACCAACATGGATGGCCCGCTCAATTTCCTTGTTGGCGGATACTATTTCAACGAGAATATCCGCCAATCTAACCAGCTTGGCTGGGGTGAGGACGCGCGCGGCTATGCCGACGTGCTGATCCGGGGGCTGACGCAGAACACCCAGTCGCTGTCGAGCATCGAGGCGACGATCAGCGGGCTGACCGGCACCAACTACACCGGCCGGTTCTTTGTGGCAGGGCAAAAGCTCGACGAACGCTATCGCCTGCGGAACGAGGCTTTTTCGGTCTTCGGCCAGGCAGACTTCAAGATCGGTGACCGGGTGACCGTGACGGGCGGCATCAACTACACCAAGGACAAGAAGGACTTTGCCGCGTCGGCAACATCGTCCGACGTGTTCGCCAACCTTGATCTGGTGCAGATTGGTGGCACGGCCTTGAGCCGCGGCTTCATTTCGACCGCGCTGGGCACGACGGACCCGCTGGCCATCGCGGCGTTTGCGCAGGCCAATCCGGCGGTGTTTGCCAACCTGCAGGCGCAGGCCTCGGGCTTTGCGGCGCTGAACCGGAGCCTTTCGACCGAAGCTGCGGCGGCCGACGCCAATCCGCTGACCGTGGGCAATCCGCTGCTGGCGCTGCAGGATCTGCAGTATCTGCCGCCCTTCCTGGCCGTGCCGAACGCTGTGGAACCGGGCCGGACCCGCGACGACAAGTTCACGTATATCGTGCGCGTTGCCTTTGACCTGACCGACGACATCAATGTCTATGCAAGCTACGCGACCGGCTTCAAGGCAAGTTCGATCAACCTCTCGCGCGACAGCCGTCCGCTGCTGAGCGATCGCGATGCCCTGATCGCGCGGGGCTGACGGTGGCCAACCAGACCTATGGCAGCCGGTTCGCCGGGCCGGAAAGCTCCACCGTCTATGAAATCGGGCTTAAGGCGGACTGGGGGCTGGTCACGGCAAACCTTGCTGCCTTCGACCAGCGGATCAATGGCTTCCAGTCGAACACGTTCACGGGTTCGGGCTTCGTCCTGGCCAATGCCGGCAAGCAGTCTGTTCGCGGTATCGAGTTCGAAGGCACGGTCAAGCCGGCCAAGGGCTGGCAGTTCAACGTGGCGATGACCTACCTCGATCCGAAGTACGACAGCTTCGTGCTTTCGGCGGTGGGCGACCTTTCGAAGACGCGACCGGCAGGCATCCCTGCGATCTCATCGACATTCGCGGCAAGCTATGACCATGAATTCGACAGCGGCCATCACCTGATCCTGCGCGGCGATTTCCATTATGAATCGCCGGTGCAGATTGCCGAGGGCTGCCCGGCTTCCTTGATGGCGGCACGAGCATTGCGATTGCCGCAGCACGTCCGTTCCGCCGTGAGGTGAACGAAGCCAATGCCTCGATCACCTGGGCCATGCCCAGCGGCTTCGAGCTGACGGCGTGGGGACGTAACCTGACCGACAACCGCTATCTGCTGCAGATCTTCGATACGCCGGCCCAGCCGGGATCGATCTCCGGCTATACCAGCCAGCCGCGCACCTATGGCGTGGCGGCACGCTACCGGTTCTGAGGCCAAGGCCTTTGAAGGGGGAAGGGGAGCTTCGGCTCCCCTTTTTCGTTCGGGCGGAGCGTCCCGCGTCGGCAGCGTCGGGTTGTGCGCGTTGAGGGCGTGGGTGGCGGAAAGGTCATGGACCCCGGCCTTCGCCGGGGTGACAGGGGTTTGGAGGCTGATCGGGGGAGACCCGATCACTCATGTCTCGTAATCCCGGCGAAGGCCGGGATCTATTCGGCTTGTGGCTGGAGCGAGTTTCGAGACGGGAACTCGCTTGTCGCCGTTCAGCGGCTCGGCATCGCTTCCGAGGAGGGTGCGGCTGCGGCATTGAAAGGCCGGGCGTGGAGCGGCGGGAAGGCGTCTTCCAGCGGCTTGGTATCGGGCAGGATGTAGACATAACCGCCCTTCTTGCCGAACATCGGGGCGATCTTGCCGTTGTAGAGCGCCTTGGGGACATTGATGCAGCCGAACGTGATGCGGTTGTCGTCAATGTCGGGCGAAAGCATGCGCCTGGTGCGGTTTTCCTTGGGATTGCCGCTGGGGATCGTGTGGATGGCGACGGAGGTTGCGTAATCGACCCACAGCACGCGGGTGTTTCCTGCCGCCTTGCCGAAGCGGGCGAGGAAGCGACCTGCCGGCGTCGTCTTTTCGGCCGGGCCGATTTCGGCGAGGCTCTTGTTGCCGATGCCGGGCGTGGCGTCGTCCCCCAAGGCACGGCCGATGAGCACGGGGCCGAAGCCGACCGGCTTGCCACTGGCATCGAACGCGAAAATCGTGGCGCTGGGCTTGTCGATCACGAGATAGGGCAGGCCGTTGTTGTCGCCGGTTTCGTTCACCCACGACGTCACGCGCTGCGTGGGGATTGTCAGGTCGGGCATTTCGACCGGCTTCTGGACGGATTTGGCACTCTTGCGCTTCTGCGCCTTGGCTTGCGAAGCGGTCGCTGTTGCCGCTTGGGCAGGCGCGGTCATCGGGGAGGGGAGCGCCAGCGCCACACCGGCAATCGCCGCAAGAGCCTTCATCATTTCAAACGTCACTCGCACCAGAAACGAAAAACCGGACAGGTTTCCCTTGGTCGTCCGACCACAGGAGGCCTGTCCGGCATTTTAACGCAACAAGCGCTGATTAGTTGCGCGGACGCTTCTGCTGGGCCTGCATCATGCGCTGGTCCATGCTGTCGACGCGGCCAGTAAGCTGATCAAGGCGCTGGGTGTTGGTCTGAGCCTGCGCGTTGGCGGCCTGGGCCTCGCTGCGGGCGGCCTGGGCAACGCCGTCAGTTGCCTGGAGGCGGCTTTCCACGCCGTCGATGCGCTGGTTTACCGTTGCGATCTGCTCGTTGACGTAGCCCTTGGTGGCGCAACCACCGAGGCCCAGCGATCCGGCGAGAATTGCGACGGCGGGAATGATCTTGAGGGACGGCGTCATGTAATGCTCCTTGATGAAACCTGTTGGTTTTTTGGCGAACCGCAGCGGCAACGCGCAGATGGGCCAAACAGATATGGGTGAATCGGCGGAGCGTTTGCTGGCGGGGGCGAGTTGCCGAACGCGCGACAGGGCGTTTCGGGATGTCGACGGCCGGTGGTCGCGACAGGCGTTTGAGCAGGTAGTTGCGGGTGTCGCCTGCCCACCCCCGACCCCTCCCGCCTGCGGGAGGGGAGATTAGGCGTTCTGGCAGTTTCGCAAACGAAAAGGGCGCGCCTTGCGGCACGCCCCTTGCGGTTTGCAGTGTGAGATCCGGCGCTTACTTCGGCGCGAGGACCATCAGCATCTGGCGACCTTCCATGCGGGGGAAGGCTTCGATCTTGGCGATCTCGGCAACGTCGTCCTGCACCTTGCGCAGCAGGTTCATGCCGAGCTGCTGGTGCGAAAGCTCACGACCGCGGAAGCGCAGCGTGATCTTGACCTTGTCGCCTTCACCGATGAACTTCACGACGTTCCGCATCTTGGTGTCGTAATCGTGGTCATCGATGTTCGGACGCATCTTGATCTCCTTGATCTCCTGCGTCTTCTGGCTCTTGCGGGCGAGGTTCGCCTTCTTCTGCGCCTCGTAGCGGAACTTGCCCACGTCAAGGAACTTGCAGACCGGCGGGTCAGCGTTCGGGGAAACTTCAACGAGATCAAGGCCGACTTCGGCAGCCTGTTCGATCGCTTCGCGGGTGTACATCACACCCAGGTTCTCGCCGTTCTCGTCAATCACGCGCACCTTGGGCACGTTGATCATCTGGTTGTAGCGAGGCCCGCTCTTGACGGGGGGCGCCATCATGCGCCGCGGTGGGGGAGCTATAGTGCTTTCTCCTGCAGTTTTTGCCGAATATGGTTCCGGGCGCTCATATCACAATGTGCGTTCAGATAAAGGGCGGTTTTGCCCTTGGTTCCTGATCGTGCCGGATTGGCCTGCGCCTGTTGCTTTCAGGCTGCAGCGCGCCAGAGGTTGAAGCGGGCGAGCTTCTCTCCGGCGGGAACGATCGCGTCGATCGAGCGGGCCGGCTGAAGCGCCCTGAGGATCGCCGGGTCGCCAGCGTTCATTCCGCCGGTCAGCGATCCAAAAGCAGGGAGAATCAAGCGGTTCTCGCTGGCGACGGCGCAAGGGCGGGCGATCGTGCGGCCGCGGATCGAGACGCGCAGCTTGGGGTGGAAGTGGCCGGAAACTTCCGCATCGGCGGTGCCTTTGCGGGCAATATGGCGCAAGGTGAGGCCGCGCACGGTGAGTTCATCGACCAGGGTTCCGCCCGGTGCCGAGGCGTCTTCATCATGGTTGCCGGTGATCCAGACCCAGTCCGTGGCACGGGTGAGGGCATCGAGCATGCCGCCGGCGTGGGGCTCCATGCGGGCAACGGCGGCGGCATCGTGGAACGAGTCGCCCAAGCAGAAGACGCGGCGGGCGCCGGTCTCGCGCAGGGCCTGTGCGATGCGTTCGAGCGTGGCGCGGCTGTCATACGGCGGGAGCATCTGGCCGTGGCGGGCAAAGAAGCTGGCCTTTTCGAGGTGCAGGTCTGCCACCAACAGTGCGTTCTCCTCGGCCCAATAAAGCGCACGGGATGCACCGAGGCGGAATTCCTGTGAAGCGAACGAAAAGGGAACCATGGCTTTCCCTTGCCGGATCGCGATTCCCTTGGCAAGTCGGTCAGACTGATTTGGGGGAATGCATGACCGACTGGACGACCCACACCACCCGCGCCCGTGCCTGGTTCGAGAGCTTGCGCGATCGGATCTGCGCGGAGTTCGAAGCGATCGAACGCGAGGCGGGTTCGGATGCGTCGTTCACCTATACGCCGTGGAACCGCGAGCATGAGGGCGAGGCCGTCGAGAACGGCGGCGGCGGCGTTCAGGGCCTGATGAAGGGCAAGGTGTTCGAGAAGGTCGGCGTGAACGTCTCGACCGTGCAGGGGGAGTTCTCGAAGGACTTTGCCGGGTCGGTCAATGGGGCGAGCGCGGAGGCGCCGGGCTTTACTGCGACGGGGATCAGCCTGGTCGCGCACATGCGCAACCCGCACGTGCCGGCCGTCCACATGAACACGCGCTTCCTGACGACGAGCAAGGCGTGGTTCGGCGGTGGCGGCGATCTCAATCCGCCGATCCCCTATGAAGAGGACACGGCCGAGTTCCACGCCGAGTACAAGGCCGCCTGCGACAGGCACGATGCGGAGTATTACCCCAAGTTCAAGAAGTGGGCCGACGACTACTTCTGGATACCGCACCGCAAGGTCCATCGCGGCGTGGGGGGCATCTTCTACGACCACCTGGAATGCGCGGACGATGCGGCGTTCGAGGCGAACTTTGCCTTTACGCGCGACGTGGGCGATGCCTTCATCAATGTGTTCCCGCGCCTTGTGCGCAAACGGATGGGGATGGATTACTCGCCGGAGGAGAAGCTGACGCAGCTCGAGTATCGTGGCCGCTATGCCGAGTTCAACCTGGTGTGGGACCGCGGCACGCTGTTCGGGCTCAAGACTGGCGGAAACATCGATGCCATCCTGATGAGCCTGCCGCCGGAAGCCGTCTGGAGCTGACGTGATGGAGGCGGAAGGCCCGGCGCTGGGCCATGGCTTTCACAATGTGGCGCCGGGTGATCTGGCATGCGTGGTCACTGCGCTCGAGATGGTGGCGCCGCCCGAAGGCTTGCGCCGGCTGGTGCCGGAGGGCGACGTGCCGGTCCAGCTGGTACGGTGGAAGCATGCGGCGCCCGAGAAGTACCGCCTGCTCTACAGGCGGATCGGTGGGCCGTGGCTGTGGTGGACGCGGCTGGGCAAGAGCGATGCGGAGATTGCGGCGATCATCCATGACCCGCGCGTGCAGCTTTTTGCCGTGGCCGACCGGGCGGGCGTCGAAGTCGGGATGCTGGAACTCGACTTCCGGGAAGAAGCGACGTGCGAGATCGTGTTCTTCGGCTTCATCAAGGGGGCTACGGCCAAGGGGCTGGGCAAATGGCTGATGCGGCGGGCCTTGCAACTGGCGTGGGCGCCGGGGGTGAAGCGCGTATGGCTGCACACCTGCACCACGGATGACCCGCGTGCCTTGCCGTTTTACCGAAGCCAAGGCTTTGCGCCCTTTGCGCGCTTCGTGGAGATACTGCCAGACCCGCGCGTCGCCGGCCTTCTGCCGCAGGACATGGGCAGCGCTCCGATTATCCTCTGATAGAGCAAGTCGATTGCATTTAAGCGGTATTCCCCCTTGCAGGGAACGCCCGCTTGCCGCCATTTAGGGCACAGATGCTCCGCCAGTACGAACTTGTCGAACGTGTGCTTGCCTATGATCCCGATGCGGACGAGGCGATGCTCAACCGTGCCTATGTCTATACCGTGCAGAAGCACGGCACCCAGAAGCGGGCGAGTGGCGACCCGTACTTCTCGCACCCGGTGGAGGTGGCCGGCCTGATGACCGAGCTCAAGCTCGATCAGGACACGATCATCACCGCGCTGCTCCACGATACGGTTGAGGATACGCTGGCCACGGTCGAGGAGATCGAGCGGCTGTTCGGGGCGGACGTGGCGCGGCTGGTCGATGGCGTGACCAAGCTCTCGAAGATCGAGACGATGAGCGAGAGCGAGCGCGCTGCGGAGAACCTGCGCAAGTTCCTGCTGGCGATGAGCGAGGACCTGCGCGTCCTGCTGGTGAAGCTGGCCGACCGCATGCACAACATGCGCACGCTCCACTACATCAAGAGCGAGGAAAAGCGCCGCCGGATCGCGCGCGAGACGATGGATATCTACGCGCCGCTGGCCGAGCGCGTGGGCATGTACGAATACATGCGCGAGATGCAGCTGCTGGCGTTCGAGCAGATCGAGCCCGAAGCCTATGCCACGATTACCGGCCGGCTGGCCGCGATCCGCAGCGAGGAAGGCGCGCAAGTCGATGCCATCGCGCTGGAAATCAAGCAGGCGCTGGCCGAGGCGGGCATGCGCGTTGAGGTTTCAGGGCGGGAAAAGCACCCCTATTCGATCTGGCGCAAGATGGCCGAACGGCACGTCTCGTTCGAGCAGATCACCGACATCATGGCCTTCCGCGTCCTGACCGACAACGAGGACGACTGCTACAAGGCCCTCGGCATCCTCCACCGCGAGTGGCAGATGATCCCGGGGCGGTTCAAGGACTATATCTCGACGCCGAAGATGAACGGCTACCGTTCGCTGCACACGGCGCTGATCTATTCCAACGCGATGCGCGTGGAAGTGCAGGTCAAGACCCACGAGATGCACGAGCGCAACGAGTTCGGCCTGGCGGCGCACTGGGCCTACAAGCAGGGCGACCGGCCCGACGGGCAGGTCGGCTGGTTGCGCGACCTGATCGAAATCCTCGAATCCAGCCATGATGCCGAGGAACTGCTCGAAAACACCAAGATGGCGATCTATCAGGATCGCATCTTCGCCTTCACCCCCAAGGGCGCGCTGTTCCAGTTGCCCAAGGGCGCGACGCCGATCGACTTTGCCTTTGCCGTGCACACCAAGCTCGGCGCGCAAGCGGTGGGTGCGAAGATCAACGGGCGGCACGTGCCGCTGCGCACACCGCTCGGCAATGGCGACGTGGTGGAGATCATCAAGAGCCGCACGTCCGAGCCGCAGCTGTCGTGGCTGGGCTTCGTTGTAACCGGCAAGGCCCGCGCCGCGATCCGCCGCTTCGTCCGCCAGAAGGAGCGCGCCGAAGTCGCCGCGATCGGGCGCAAGCTTTACGAGGAAATCGTCGAGCGGCTGCCGACCAAGATCGGCAAGAAGGCGCTGAACGATGCGCTCAAGCGGCTGAAGCTGGCGAGCGAGGAAGACTTCATGTTTGCCATCGGCTCGGCCAAGCTGGATGACCGGCAGGTGATGGAAGCGCTGGTGCCGGGCAGCGCTGCCAACATCCCTGAAGAGAACTGGCCGAGCCAGAAGCGCGCGATCGCGGTGCGCGGCCTGACGCCGGGCATGGCCTTCAAGCTGGCCGACTGCTGCCACCCGGTGCCCGGAGACCGCATCGTCGGCCTGCGTCGCCCCGGCAAGGGCGTCGAAGTCCACGCGATCGACTGCATGAAGCTCGCCGATGGCGTCGATGCCGACTGGATCGACCTGTCATGGGACGCCCGCACCGACGGCGCGATCGGGCGGCTGCGCGCGGAACTCTACAACCGCCCCGGCACGCTGGCGGAAATGGCAGGCATCTTCGCCAAGAACCACGCCAACGTCGTCAACCTCGAGATGACGCAGCGGGAGAACCCGTTTCATACTTACGAGGTGGACTTGGAGGTGCGCGATCTGGCGCATCTGACGCGGATTATCTCGGCGCTGCGGGCGAGCGAGGCGGTGGCGCAGGCGGAGCGGATTTGAGGGGGTAGATAAGTGTATTTAGTAAAGTGGCGCCGTAATTACCATTTTGGATCAGTCTCAAGGGCATGGTTGGCGCGCTGCGCTTGTTGAGCAGCCGTGCCACCGATACCGAGGCGCGATGAAGAAATGCGTTCTGGCGTTCGCCGCTGTCCTGCTTGGATCGTGCGGCTCCGGGGATGGTGGATCATCGACGGTTGCAGTGCCTCCGGGCACAAGCGGACCCACGCCCACGGCATCGGCCACGCCAGCGACGATCAGCGGTGTCACGCAATCGGTGGCAGTCGCCACCTTCGACAAGCCGTGGGCCATGGCCATGCTTCCCGATGGCCGGATGCTGGTGAGCCAGCGCAGCGCATCGGGTGCGCTATGGCTTGTTGCCGCTGACGGTACGAAGAAGGCGGTGGGCGGACTTCCGGCATCGATCGGCGTGCTGGATGTAAAGCTTGCACCAGACTATGCCTCAACCCGGCAGATCTTCATCACCTACATGGTGGAAGATCGCGCCGCCTTGCGGGTGGGGCGGGCGAAGGATGAACCGACGTTGTTCCCGCAACGGATGGAAGCGGCCCATGCCGTACTCGGCAACGGAACGACCGGTCCGGAACTGTCGAATGTCGTCACGTTCTTTCGCCAGGACCCCACAATTGTTGCCTTTGATGGTTCGGGCGAACCGGGCGGGCGCATGGCGTTCTCGCCCGATGGCCGGTATCTGTTCCTGACTTCGGGCGATCGGCAGGAGCTGGACGCGAGTTTCCTGTTCGACCTGTCGAATACGCTGGGCAAGATCCTCCGCTTCAACCGTGATGGCTCGATACCTGCAGATAATCCGTTCGCGGCCAGCGCAACGGCGAAGAAGGAAATCTGGACGATCGGCCACCGCAACCACTACGGTCTGGCGTTTACGCGCGATGGACGGCTGTGGTCATCCGAAATGGGGCCGAAGGGCGGTGACGAGCTAAACGTCATCAAACCCGGGCTCAATTACGGCTGGCCGGCTGTATCCAACGGGGACAATTATGTTGGACCTGCAATCCCCGATCACGCGCCGGGTGATGGGTACGAGGCGCCGGCTATTTCCTGGACACCGGTGATCGCGCCAGCCGGCATGATCGTATGCGGGGGCAAGCTTTTCGGTGACTGGAGCGGGGACATTCTTCTGACTGGCCTGCAATCTCACGGGATTGTCAGGGTAAGGCCTCAAGGAGCATCGGCGAGCGAGGTACAGCGGATCGATCTGGGGACGCGGGTTCGCGACATTGCTGAAGCGCCTGATGGCTCGCTCTGGATCCTGACCGATGGGGCAGCCGGCGAGTTGCGCCGTCTGTCACCTGTCTTCGGCTGATCGTGCGGTCGGGGCGCTGCCATCTATCGAAACGCTTACCACCTGCTCGTTCAGCGTTGCCGCGCCGAAGATCGTCAGGAAGGCTATGTCGGCTGCGTCGCGGCCTACGCCGATGATCGCGGTTGTCGCAGGGTCGGCCATGCCGGTGGCGTCGACGAGGTGCCAGTCTCCGGCCAGCCAGACTTGCGCTACGGCGTGGAAGTCTTGCGGGTTCACGTCGGGGCTGTAGGCGCTGACCATTCTTGCCGGGATGCCAAGGCTGCGGACGAGCGCGATCAGGAGGTGGGCGTAGTCGCGGCAGACGCCTTCGCGGGCGTGGAAGGTGTCGAGCGCGGTGGTGCCGCCGTGGCTGGCACCGGGGACATAGGCGAGGTGGGTGGCGATCCAGTCGCGCACGGCCTCTACAGCCGCGCCGCCGGTGAGGTGGCCGAACATGTCGACGGCGGCGGCGTGCATCGTGTCGACCGGGCAATAGCGCGAGGGAAGAGGTATTCGAGCACTTCGCCGGGCAGGGCGGTGAGGGGGTCGGCGGCAAGGTCGGCCAGCGGCAGGGGCTGGCGGTCGATCTCGACGGTGACCTTGTAGGATACCTCGAACCGCGTTTGCGGCTCGAGCCAGAGGCGCTCGCCCAGGCCATCGTGCCCGGGGACGGTGTGGGCGATGCCGGGCGTGGTGATGCAACGGGTTTCGAGCAGGCGCTGTCCTGCCACGTCCGCAACGCCGATCTGCATCAGCACCGGAGCGGGGCCAGCCATGGCATAGTCGAGCGATGCGGCGATGCGCAGGCGAGTGGTGATGGCGATATCCGACGCTGGAGGGACGGCCGCCCAGTCGGCGCCGTAACGCTTCGCTATCTAGCGGCCGCAGCCCTTTGCGCAAACAGCCATGCGACGACGGCCGTTATAAAGATCGACAGCAGGTTCTGGGAAAGCGATGCGCCGTCCTGCGCGATTTGATGGGTTACGGTGGAGACCAGTTCCAGCGCGATGAAGCCGCACGCCGCCAACATGCCGAGGCGGCTGTATCGTGGCCGGACCAGTGCCAGCAGCAGCAGTAGCGTGAGCGCAAGCTCGGTGATGCCGACGAAGCGTCCGAGCCATTCCGGCAGATGCACGGTCCATGCGGTGTGGTGCATCAGTTCCTCGCGCGAGGAGAAGACCTTGTGCCAGCCGACGAACCCGTGAAATGCCGCAAGCAGCAAGGTCAGCGGCACGAGCAGGGCCAGTCTTACAAGCGGCGGAAGACGCAGTGCGGCCATCGAATTCTCTCCCCCTATATTATTAGAACCTGTGGTCTAATATGGATCGGGGTGGTGACAATCGGTAAGGTTGGAGGTCAGTCGTCGGTGTCGTACGTGGCATCGAGGGCAATCGGACCGCGCTTTGCCAGCCTGAGCTTGATCGCCTCGCGCGCATGCATCAGGCGCTGGTTGATGTGGGCTTCGAGCAGGCGGCCGAGCCATCCCGCGTCTATGCCCTGCCGCACGATGCGGGCGGGGTTGCCCGGGCCGATGAAGTCACCCGGAACGTCGCGCGTCACGACGTAGCCCACCGCGACGATATGGTGGGCAAGGGTCATTGCTTCGGCCGAGTGAAACTGCGCGCCGGGGGTTTTGACCTCGCGCCGCGATTGGGGTAAAGGTTGCTCCATATCCGAGCAGGACCGTGCCACGAACGGCGCGCAGTCCGGCTTTTGTGCTTGCGTAGCGGTTGACGTTGCAGTCGAAACCGCCTAATCGCGCCTTTCACTCATTTCCGGACGCAATCTGCAGGTGCAGGGTCAAGGCTCTGAAATATTGCAGAAATCCGGGATTTCCCGAGTGAGTTTTCGCGATGAGATAGGCGGCGTGAGTGATTCGCGCGGCCTGTGGAGCAAACGGAGAAGCAAGTGGCTCGTATTGCCGGGGTCAACATCCCCACCAACAAGCGCGTGATCATCGCGCTCACCTATATCCATGGCATTGGCGCTCACAAGGCCAAGCAGATCGCCGACAAGCTGGGTATCGAACACACCCGTCGCGTGGCTGATCTCTCGGACGCCGAGATCCTTCAGATCCGCGAAACGATCGATGCCGAGCACACCGTGGAAGGCGATCTTCGTCGCGAAGTGGCGATGAACATCAAGCGCCTCATGGACCTCGCGTGCTATCGTGGTCTGCGTCACCGCAAGGGCCTGCCGGTCCGCGGTCAGCGCACGCACACGAACGCCCGCACCCGCAAGGGCAAGGCCAAGCCGATCGCCGGCAAGAAGAAGTAAGACCTTTTCAGGTCCTTCTTCCGTCCCAGTTTCTCGAGGATAGTAAACAATGGCACGCGAACCTCAGCGCATTAAGCGCCGCGAGCGCAAGAACATCACCAGCGGTGTCGCGCACGTAAACGCCAGCTTCAACAACACCATGATCACCATCACCGATGCTCAGGGCAACGCCATTTCGTGGTCGTCGGCCGGCATGATGGGCTTCAAGGGCAGCCGCAAGTCGACGCCGTACGCTGCGCAGGTCGCAGCTGACGATGCCGGCAAGAAGGCTGCGGAACATGGTGTCCGCACCCTCGAAGTCGAAGTCAAGGGTCCGGGTTCGGGCCGCGAGAGCGCCCTGCGCGCACTCCAGGCGGTCGGCTTCACCATCACGGCGATCCGTGACGTGACTCCGATCCCGCACAACGGCGTTCGTCCGTCGAAGCGTCGTCGCGTCTGATCCTGCCTATGGTGGATGGGGTGCAGGTACCGGCGCCCCTTTCACCCAATATCTCGACCGGAGCCGGGAATTAAGCATCCCGGCAACCGGCAAAAGCCCGCACAAACCCCAGGGGAATTCCATGACTGTCAACATCAAGAACTGGCAGGAACTGAAGAAGCCCAACAATCTCGAGATCAAGCCGGGCAACGACGCCAAGCGCCGCGCGACTTTCGTCGCCGAACCGCTTGAGCGTGGCTTTGGTCTCACCCTCGGCAACGCGCTGCGTCGCGTGCTGCTCTCCTCGCTTCAGGGCGCGGCGGTTACCTCGATCAAGATCGAGAACGTCCTTCACGAATTCTCGTCGCTCGCTGGCGTCCGCGAAGACGTGACCGACATCGTGCTCAACGTGAAGCAGATTGCCCTCAAGATGCAGGGCGAAGGCCCCAAGCGTCTGCAGCTCTCGGCCACTGGCCCGGGCGAAGTGAAGGCAGGCGACATCGCCGTTACCGGCGACATCGAGGTCATGAACAAGGACCTCGTGATCTGCAATCTCGACGAAGGCGCGACGTTCAACATGGAACTGACCGTCGACACCGGCAAGGGCTATGTCCCCGCCGTGTCGAACCGTCCGGTTGACGCGCCGATCGGCCTGATCCCGGTTGACTCGCTGTATTCGCCGGTTCGCCAGGTTTCGTACAAGGTCGACAACGCCCGTATCGGTCAGGAGCTTGACTACGACAAGCTCAACCTGACGGTCGAAACCGACGGCACGATCACCCCGGAAGACGCCGTGGCCTATGCCGCGCGCATCCTCCAGGACCAGCTCGCGCTGTTCGTCCACTTCGACGACCAGGTGCCGGTCGGCCACGTTCCCTCGGTTGCCGGCGGCGTTGCTGCCCATGCGCCGGAAGAGAGCGATGCCAACCAGCTCAACCGTTACCTTCTCAAGAAGGTCGACGAGCTCGAGCTGTCGGTCCGTTCGGCCAACTGCCTCAAGAACGACAACATCATCTACATCGGCGACCTGGTCCAGAAGACCGAAGCCGAGATGCTGCGCACGCCGAACTTCGGCCGCAAGTCGCTCAACGAGATCAAGGAAGTCCTTTCGTCGATGGGCCTGCGCCTCGGCATGGACATCCCCGGCTGGCCGCCGGAGAACATCGAAGAGATGGCCAAGAAGCTCGAGCAGGAGCTTCTCGGCTGATCCATTCGGCCCATGCGGGGCTGCGAAGCGCGGTTTCCTGCGTTCCGGTGCTCACGTACTGAAAGTACGCTGCGCTCCGGTGCTCGGAAACCACGCTTCTCGCTCCCACCGGGCCCAAATGGTTTCAGCCGAGCCTGGCTTGGCGAATTACGGGATTTGGTCAGCCCGCTAACTGACCTGGATCGGGGTACCTCGTACGGCCCCCCTACGAACGGAAGGGAAATACCATGCGTCATAAACTTGGCCAGCGTAAGCTGGGTCGTACTTCTGCCCACCGCATCGCGATGCTGCGCAACATGGCTGCTGCGCTGATCAAGCATGAGCAGATCACCACGACGACGCCGAAGGCGCGCGAACTGCGCCCCTACATCGAAAAGCTGATCACGCTTGGCAAGAAGGGCGGCCTTTCGAACCGTCGTCTCGCCCATGCCCGTCTGCTTGACGACGCCCAGCTGCAGAAGCTGTTCACCGTTCTGGCCGAGCGTTATGCCGACCGTAACGGCGGCTACACCCGCATCATCAAGGCTGGCATCCGCGCTTCGGACGCGGCGCCGATCGCCGTGATCGAACTGGTCGACCGTGATACCTCGGCCAAGGGCCAGGATTCGGGCCCGGTGATGACCGCCGATGAAGACGAATACGAAGCCGCGTAATTCGCGCTTCGGTTCGAGCGACGAGATTGACGGGCGGGGCCATTGGCTCCGCCCGTTTTTCTTGCGTGGGACTTGTGCGTAACAGGGAGGCGGCTAGTTTCGGCTGCAACCGAATGATTCACCGGAAAGCCTTCCCATGCCTTTGCGCCAATTCCTGTTCGCCACTGCGGTGGCGGCCGTCAGCCTGTCTGCACCTGCCCATGCCGGAGAAACAGCCGTGAACTATCCCGAGACCGAGCGAGGCCCGGTGGCCGAGACATTCTTCGGCGAAAAGGTGGCGGACCCCTATCGCTGGCTGGAAGCGGACGTACGTGTCGACCCCAAGGTCGCGGCCTGGGTCGATGAGCAGAGCAAGTTCACCGACGCATACCTGAAGGCGCTGCCCGAGCGTGCTGCGTTCGAGCAGAAGCTGATGAAGCTTTTCGATTTCGAACGCTATGGCCTGCCGGTCAAGGCGGGCAAGCACGTGTTCTTCCGGCACAACTCCGGACTGCAGAATCAGTCCGTGCTCTACGTGCGCAACGCTGATGGCAATGGCGACAGCCGTGGGGGGCGGCGGGTGCTGATCGATCCGAACGGATGGGCCAAGGATGGTGCCACCGCGCTGGACGAATGGGTGCCCTCGCACGATGGCAGCAAGGTGGCCTATTCGGTGCAGGATGGTGGGACGGACTGGCGCTCGATCAAGGTCATCGACGTCGAGACCGGCGAGGTGCTTTCGGACACGATCGAGCACGTGAAGTTCTCGCGGCTGGCCTGGGCGGGCAATGATGGGATCATCTATTCGCGCTTTCCCGAACCAAAGGCGGGCGAGGCGTTTCAGGCGGTCAGTTCGAACCAGTCGGTCTGGTACCATAAACTGGGAACGGCACAGAGCGAGGACCGGCAGGTCCATGCGACGCCGGACAATCCCCGGCTCTATCACTCGGCCGAAGTGACGCACGATCAGCGCTGGCTGGTTGTTTCGACCAGCACCGGTAGCGAGAAGGGCAATGCCGTTGGCGTTGCCGCGATCGGCAAGGGCGACTGGAAGGTTCGCCCGCTGATCACTTCGCTGGCCGACGAATGGACCTTGGTCGAGGGTATCGGCGACCGGCTGTGGTTCATGACCAGCAAGGATGCACCGCGCAAAGCGGTGGTGATGGTCGACCTTTCCGGCGCAGAGCCGGTGTTCGCTCCGGTCGTGAGTGAGGACGAGGCCGTACTGGACGGAGCCCGCATCGTCGGTGATCGGCTGGTGCTGAACTACTTGCGCGACGTCAAGGCCGAGATGCGCCTGGCGGGGCTGGATGGCCAAGGCGTGACAAAGGTGGCCTTGCCGGGGATCGGCAGTATTGCCGGCGTTGTGGGGGAGCCGGGTGAGCGACAGGGTTACTTCGCGTTCAGCGGCTTTACCCAGCCCGCGACAATCTATGCCTTCGACGCGACCAAGCCGGCATCGGCCAGCGTGTGGGAAGCACCCAAGCTGGCGTTCGATCCGGCGCAGTTCGAAACGCAGCAGGTATTCTATCCTTCCAAAGACGGCACGAAAATCCCGATGTTCGTGGTGCGGCGCAAGGATCTGAAGGGGCCGGTGCCGACCATCCTCTATGGCTATGGCGGGTTCAACGTTTCGATCCTGCCGGGATATTCGCCCGCGCGAATGGCCTGGCTGCAGACAGGCGGGGCCTATGCCGTGGCAAATCTGCGCGGTGGCGGAGAGTACGGCGAGGCATGGCACCTCGCCGGCAAGGGCCCGACCAAGCAGAACGTTTTCGACGACTTCATTGCGGCCGGCGAATGGCTGAAGGCCAGTGGCGTGACCAGCAAGGAGGGCCTTGCGGTCGAGGGTGGTTCGAACGGCGGCCTGCTGGTCGGAGCAGTCGTCAACCAGCGGCCCGACCTGTTTGCGGCGGCGCATCCGGCGGTCGGCGTGATGGACATGCTGCGCTTCGACAAGTTCACGGCGGGGCGCGAATGGGTGTTCGACTATGGCTTTCCGGAGAAGGAGGCTGACTGGCGCTTGCTGCGCAGCTATTCGCCCTATCATAACGTGAAGGCTGGCACGCCATATCCGGCGGTGCTGGTGACGACGGCGGATACCGACGACCGCGTGGTGCCGGGGCACAGCTTCAAGTATGCCGCCGCGCTTCAGGCCGCCGGACTTGGGCCGATGCCGCAACTGATCCGCATCGAAACCCGCGCGGGGCACGGATCCGGCAAGCCGATCTCGAAGCTGATCGAGGAAACGGCTGACGTCTATGCCTTTCTGGCGCATTGGACGGGGCTGAAAGCCACGGACTGAGGGATAAGGGCATCTCCCGCAGCACGTTGCGTTGTGCTAGGCTTGTGCCAACGATGATGCGGGAGATGGCAAGGTCTGCGCGCGGCCTGTTGGGCGGCGCACTTCTGTTGGCGGCGCTGCTGTCAGCAGGCCGGGCAGTTGCGGACAGTTCCGAAGCGGCCTTTCCTGAGGCCACTGGCGGCTCCAGCCCCGGCAGCGGCAAGGCCATGCTTGTCCTGCCGAAGACAGCTTATCCAGCGACCCGGGCCGATGCGCTGGTCGAGCAGGTTTTCGGGCAGCGGGTTGCCGATCCCTTCCGCTGGCTTGAAGCCGATCCGCGCACCGATGGCGCGGTTGCTTCGTGGGTGGCAGAGCAGAACGCCTTGAGCGGGGAATATCTGGCAAGGCTCCCCGGCCGTGAGCGGTTTGCCAGTCGCATTCGCGCCCTGTTTGATTTTGAGCGCTATGGCCTGCCGCGCAAGGCGGGGCGCAGCTATTTCTACACACGCAATTCCGGGTTGCAGAACCAGTCGGCGTTGTGGGTCCGCAAGGGCGTGGAGGGCAGGCAGCGCCTGTTGATCGATCCGAATGGCTGGAGTGCCGATGGTTCACTGGCACTGGCGCAATGGGAGCCATCGCCCTCGGGTAGGTACGTTGCCTTTGCGGAGCAGGAGGCGGGCAGTGACTGGCGCACCTTGCGCGTCGTCGATGTCGGGACCGGACGCATCCTTGATGAGCGCATCGCCTGGGCCAACGACACGGATATTGCCTGGGTGGGCGACGAGGGTTTCCTCTATTCCCGCTTTCCCGCGCCACGGCCGGGCGATGATCCGCGGGCGCCGCGCTTCAACAAGGCGGTGTGGTTCCATCGGGTAGGCACTGCGCAGGATCGGGACGAACTGGTTCACGCAACGCCCGGGCAGCCGGAGTTGAGCCACAAGGCGCTGGTAACGAGTGACGGACGCTGGGCGGTGGTGATCAGCGAGGTCAGCACCGACAAGCGCAACGCGGTGCATCTGATCCAGCTTGGTGGCAGGCGGGCAGGGCAGTGGATCGTCCAGCCGCTGGTTCCGGAGATCGCCGATCACTGGCGCCTGGTGGCAGGAATAGGCAATCGCTTGTGGTTCCTGACCGATCGTGGCGCGGCGAACTATCACCTGGTCAATATCGACCTTGCCCAACCCCGGAAGGGCTGGACCGTGGTCGTGCCCGAGCGCGGCAATACGCTGGAAGGCGCGCGGATGATCGGCGACCGCTTCCTGCTGTCCTACCTGAAGGATGGCCAGACAATTGCGGTGATGACCGATCGCAGGGGCAGACCGGGCAAGGCGATCACGCTTAACGGCATCGGCACGGCAAGCGGTTTCGGCGGACGGCCGGGCGATGCGGAGACGTTCTACCAGTTCACCAGCTTCAACCTGCCGCCCGCGATCTACCGCATGGACCTGCAG